>JAEWVM010000037.1 GCA_023396615.1 Spirochaetota bacterium
AAATATTCTTTTTCCGGTTTTAATATCTTCGGCAGCATCCATTACGATAAGCGCGTGACCGGGGCTTCCGCCCTGAATGAGAACATCTCCGGGCGAAACATTCTTCAGAGAAACTTTTACGAGCTCCCGTTCTAAGGAAGCCGATCCGGCATACATGAAAACCATATCCAGATATTCTCGGAATGATTTCCTTGAGCTGTCGGGCTCTGCTGTTTTTACCCATGCGGCGCGGTTTGAACGGATTCTGATTCTGTAACCGAGTTTCCATTTGATATAATCCGCACGGAAACCGTTTGAAAAATTGAAATGAATTTTTTCAAACTGACCCGTCTTATAAAGATATTCGGCTCTCAGGCGCATTACCGCGTCCGCACACTGCTGAAGATCTTTTTTACCGGTGTCGATATCGAGAACCGAACAATAAACATCCTGCCGGTACTTTAAACTTCCGTCGAAAAGCTTCACATGAGTGCCGTATTTTTTTAGCGGAAAATTTCTCAGAAAATTCTGAAAGCCGTCCGCCGGATATTCGATTCTTTTGTATGAAGAAGGTAAAACAAATCTATCTCGAATGTTCGCAGCAGATTCATTGATTAAAAAGGCTGCCTGATCAGTCTGACCTGTCAGCGAACAGGAACAGAGCAGAAAAACTAATAGATATATATTTCTGCCCATGTTCAAAATAAACTCATGAAGCATTATTTTCCTTACTTTAATTTCCCATATTCGCGAATAAACATGTCTACCGCTTCACCGCAAATACGCTTGAGCGCACGATCATAATACGCGCTGTAATTGTTTCCCGGCATATCGGTTATTGTTGCGGATAAATTCATCTTCCAGATAAGAACTCCAGTTTCAACATGTATTGCTTTAAGAGTCAGGGCAATGTATCCATTATATTTTCTGTCACCGGATGGAGAAAGAAGCCCTTTCGAAACAGTTTCAGTTCCTGAAACAGGAACCATGTCATAATTATTCAGCTGGGCAATCACGAGGCTGTCCGCATTGAGAAGTTTACCGAGCCTTTTCTGATCATCTTTGGATATCCCGGTCATCGCAAACTGCTGCTCGTTCAGTATTTTATCAATCTGATCACGGTCGATGATATCAAAACCCGTTTTAATAAAATATGTTTCAAATGCACCGCGGTAATTTTCGGTTACAGTTTTCTGAAATGAAACCTCTGTGCCGTCAGCCTTATTATAAATGAAAGGCAGAAGAGCCACAGCTGTATGCTGCATACTTTTAATCTTGGGATTGAACACAACTACTATGTCAGTCTTTATCGTATCATCTATACTCGGAGCGCTCACAACAGAAGCGGAAAACATAAAAAGCATAACCGACAATAGTGCAGTAAAACGAATAATTTTTAACATATTATAATTTCTCCTTTTCAAACGAATTGTAAACGATCAATCAGATTCAAGTCAAATATTTATTGATTAGTATTAAATATTTAATCATCTCAAATTACCGATTAAACTCTTCAAAAGATGAATGAGAGAAAATTAATCACCCCAAACCCCTCTTTAAAATAAAGAGGGGCTTACACAACTGAATCAATAGATTATTTCTTTCTCCTCTCTCCTTTATCAAAGGAGAGAGGCCGGGAGAGAGGATTTTTTCATAATTTTTACTGCTTCAGCAAAAAGAGAATTATATCAAAAAAACTAAAACATTCGGCGAAGCCGAATACTTTATTCGCGCAGACTATCGCTGTCATTTCGAAGAAACGCGCGATAGTTCTGTCGCGACAAAAGCCGGGAATGGGATCTCAAAGGGATGAGGGGCGGCGACTGAGCCCCTCGTCCCTTTGAATATTATCGCATGATCCATGCGAAACCCTAATTACAAAGTCGAAGCCTTTGATTGTATTCCGGCACTCGGAAGTATCGAAGCCTTTGAAGCCCGCCTGGCTTTAGGACATACCTTTTATCTTGATTAATTCAGCCTCTCATGATATTATCACCATGTTGTCATTATTGTTTCATCGTTTCAACTGAGGAGTTTATAATGAAAGCTCTTTCCATTTCAAGAATTCTTCTATTCCAGACTATATTCATAGTCCTTGCTTCCGTTACAGCTGTATCGTTCTACTCTCTCGGAGAATACCGCAAAGGAATCATTGGGATGTCTGCCGACGCGAAACTCAGCGGAGACATCAATGCAATGAAAATATATTTAAAAGAATATTTCGGCACGCTGAATCTATCCGGAAGCACACTGATCGACGAAAACGGCAAACCGGTTGAAGAACGTTTCGAACCGGTTGATGAAATCGGAAAAGACCTCGAAGTTGCCGCAACACTTTTCGCTCTCGACGGAGATGATTTCAAACGGCTCATAACCAACATCAAAAAAGAAGACGGCTCACGCGCAGTCGGAACAAAACTCGGCAAAGACAGCGCCGCATATGAAACCGTAATGCATGGACGGAAGTTTGTCGGTGAAGCAATGATTCTCGGCGAACCTTATTATACGGCATACGATCCGCTGAAGGATGAAAACGGAAAAATAACAGGAATATATTTCGTAGGCATACCCAAGGCTTTTTTAAATTCACGCGAGGCGGGTTTCTTCGGAACCTTCGTCATAAAAACAATTGCGGTCTCAATTCTAAGCGTTGTATTTTTCTGTACTCTTGTGTGGCTTCTCATGCGAAAACTTCTGACAAGAAGACTCGACGTACTCAAAACTTCCCTCTCAAAAATCGCTCAGGGAAATCTCAGCATAAAAGCCGATCCCGGACGCAGTGATGAAATCGGAGAACTAACAGGATCAATCAATGATACAATTTCAAATTTCAGAAATGTCGTCGGTTCAATTGACAAATACGCAAAGACTCTGTCTTCATCAATCGAAGATCTCGGCGTAGTTAATTCCGAAATCAGCGACGGTTCAATCAAACAAAGCGCATCTGTTCAGCATATCGCGGCCGCGATAGAACAAAGTTCTGTTTCAATCAAACAGAGCGCCGAATCCGCGCGCGCGTCTTCGAACTATGCCAATGAGGTAAAGAATCTCGTTACAGAAGGAAGTGCTAACGCCGGAAACACTATAAAAGTTATGAGTCAAATCAACGAATCTAATCACCGGATCAGCGAGATACTTGGACTAATAAATGAAATATCTTTTCAGACAAATCTTCTCGCACTCAACGCGGCTGTTGAAGCGGCGCGCGCCGGAGAACACGGCAGAGGTTTCGCGGTCGTCGCTGGCGAAGTCAGAAATCTTGCAACACGAACCAGCACAGCTTCAAAAGAAATAGGCGAACTCATCAATGAGATGACAGAGCGCATGACAGCCGGAAGCAGCAATGTCAACCGCAACGGCGAGCTCTTGAAAAAGATTGCCGGGATGATGGAAGAAATGGCTCGAATGACATCCGAAATCGCCGTCTCTACATCAGAACAGGATCATGGTGTAGCATCGATACGCGAATCTACTGATGACCTTGATTCGCTGTCGCAGTCAAACACAGCGATGACAGAACAGGCTTCAGTATCCATTGACAACCTGACAAAGCTTTCAAAAGAAATGATGTCAGTCGTGAAGACTTTTAATGTGGCGGAAGAGGGATAACTTCATATCTTCCCCCTTATTTCTTCCGCGATTCAAACCACTTGATCTTGTCTCTGAATATCATAATAAGACCAGCTATTATAAAAGGGATGCTGAGGATCTGCCCCATGTTTACGGGCATTGCGGATTCAAATGAACTCTGATTTTCTTTCACCGTTTCTATGATTATTCTGAAAATGAACACAGCGGCAAGAAATATTCCGAAGAGCTTACCATTCTCCGCGAACATGCGTGTCTTACGATATAGAAAAATCATGATGCCGAAAAGACAGAAATAAAAAAAAGATTCATAAAGCTGTCCGGGATGACGAGGCGTATAATCTACCCGCGCGAAGATGACGCCCCATGTTCCGTCAGTCGGTTTGCCGATAATTTCCGAGTTCATAAAATTACCGAGCCTGATGCATGCAGCAGTCAAAGGAGCCGCGACAGCAATCGCGTCCAGAGCCGGAAACAGTTTGTTTTCAGCCGAACGAAGTTTCCATATCAAAAGAGAAAGAATTATTCCGATTCCTCCGCCGTGACTCGAAAGTCCCTGATATCCGGTAAAGTTGATTCCTGATTCTGTTACGGAAAACGGCAGAAAGATTTCCGAGATATGTTTTGAATAATATGCAAAGTCATAGAAAAGACAATGACCAAGACGCGCACCGATAATGAGGCCGAGAAACACATGAACGGAAATGCTTTCAAGCTTCTTGATTTCCATGTTGTTTTTTGCGTAGATATGCTTCACTATCAGATAAGCGAAATAAACTCCGCCTGCAAACAGAATAGAATAATATCTGAGAGAAAATCCGCCTATTCTCAAAATTTCAGGATCGAGGTTCCAGTTTATAATCATGTTACTTTCCGTTATAATATAGATTTATTGTTCCCTGCGCGCATCCGATTTCATTCGCGACAACCGGGCATTTCGCCATAAAAAGATAGAAGACCGGTTTGTCGGAAACGAATGACTCGAAATTTCCCTGACCCTTGCTGATCACCATACCGGAGAGCGAAAGATATTCCGCAAACTCTTTCGAACACCTTTCGGCTATCGTACCCGGAATGACAGAGCCCGATGTAATTATTTCTGCATATGAATCCAAACCGCAATAAAGAGCATCTTCTTTTAATGAATCGTTTAATATCGGTTTAGCCTTAACTGCATAAACTATTCTTTTGCGCGGATATTTTTTTCTGATAGTTTCTATCAGCATCTTGTCGAAAACAATTTCGCCCGCATTATCTCCGAGAAAAAGAATCGTGGATGATTTTTCGACACACTTAGCAAACTGAGAATATGCGAAATATGTTTTATCAGCGTGCTTCAGCATTTTTTCTTCAGAATTTATGATCTTTGCAACTTCCTTGTCTATATCAATCTTATTCATAATGCCGAAATCGATTATGTTACCGGCGATTGCAAGCTCAACCGCAGCTAGAAGCGGATCCTTCGACTTTTCTATTTTCTTCATACATTTTGAGTAAATGCCGAGAACAGCGTCATTGCTCTTTTTCTTTTCTTCCTCATAGAAATCCTTTCTGCCCGAAGCCTTGTTCACAAGCGAATTTATCTCATAAGCTACTGCCGGCGGCGGAACTTCCATGGGAATTTTTCTTATTGCCTTCGCGGCCTTTTCTATTATTTTCTTTGTCTCTTTTTCACTAAGCTCTGCCTTTTTACAGGCATCAATCGCCTGTCTGAAAAAACAGGGAAGGCATTCAATATAAGTTTTCATCAAAATCACCTTTATAAGATGATTACATGATAAAAGCATAATTTGACAAGCACTTAAACCGGGACACGTAAAATTCAGTTAAACTGCTATAGTTTTTTTACTCTATTATCTTGACGGCTATTTGACTTTATGTTACTTGTTCAGAAAAGGGGGAACTTTTATGTTGAAAAAATTATTCTGTTTCACTGCCTTATCTCTGCTCATCGTTTCTTTTTCGCAATCAGCTTCAAACGACACTTTTGAATTTACGGTCGGAAATGTTTCCGTTACGGCTATCGCAGATTCAACAGTCGAAATGCAAAGTGAGCTTATCAAAAACGCCAACGCTGATGAATTAAAAAAGTGCCTTCCTGAAGGAAAGAAAAAAGCTTCCGTAAACGTATTTCTTGTAAAAACAGGTAAACAGATCATACTAATCGATGCCGGAATGGGAGACGGCGGAAAACTCATTTCCATAATGAAGAAATCCGGAGTTACTCCCGATATGATAAACCTGATTCTCATCACTCACGGTCACTTCGATCACGTTGCAGGTCTTATCAAAAACGGAAAAGCAGTATTCCCAAATGCGGAAATAATGATTTCTAAAGAAGAAAAACCTCTTTACGAAGACAGCGGACTCGAAAAGATTCCGGCCGAATACAAAAAATATTTCATACCGGCAAACCAGATGCTGAAGCTTTTTTCCGCTAAAATAAAAACTTTTTCATTAGGCGACAAGGTTACTGACGGAATCACTTCTGTAGACATGAAAGGGCATACAGCCGGTCATTCGGGATTTCTTCTTGAATCAAACGGAGAGAAACTTCTTTTCGCCGGTGATTTTATGCACATTCAGTCAGTTCAGCTGATTCATCCGGAATATTCACTCGTATATGATTCAGATCTAGACAAAGCGGCAAAAATGAGAAAGAAACTTCTCAAAAAACTTGTAAAAGATAAAATCAATGTCGCTGCAGCTCATATTGATTTTCCTGGCGTTGGTTCTATTTCAAAAACTTCCGATGTTTTCGCCTTTACTCCACTAAAGAAATAATCAAAAAGCCGGACTGAATGTCCGGCGTATTTAAGTACTGCTTCACTATCTCTTTTAAATACCGTCTTTTGAAAAACATTTGATTAATTTAAGACTAATTTAAAAAATGTGACTTAAGGTGAACGATGTTTTCAATTGATTCCATGATTAATTTCTACTCTTCTTTCGGATACATTTCAGTATTCGGAGTCCTACTTCTCTGCGGCTTCGGTCTTCCTATTCCTGAAGATATTACAATTCTTGTAGGCGGAATTATATCCGGTCTCGGATACACTCATCCGCTTATTATGGGAATTATATGTTTTTTCGGTGTAATTATCGGAGATATTATTGTTTATAATATGGGCAGATTTTTCGGAGAAAGTCTTTTTAATACAAGACTGGGCAAAAGACTTCTCAGCCACTCATGGTACGACCGTATCGTCAAGAGCTTCGCTAAAAACGGAAAAATGGTGCTTTTGACAGCCCGATTTCTTCCGGGACTTCGCACTCCGATTTTTTTAACAGCAGGAATGACAAGATTCGCAGGCTTCGGAACATTTGTAATTATTGACGGATTAGCAGCACTGGTAAGCATTCCTATATGGATAACTATCGGTTATTTCGGAGCGAGCAACCGAGAACATCTGACAAAATGGATAAGCAATACAAAGTGGAGCATTGCACTCATAATCGTTCTTGCAGTTGTCATCTATATTGTCTGCAAAAAAATCAAACAGAAACTTATCAATGCCGAACTGGTCGAAACAGATATCACTTCAGATAAATAAAATTCAGATTTCTTCCGAGATCTCCTTTTCTGTGAGAGAAAAAGGACTCATTAAAACCGAATGTATCGCGGTAATCTGCAAAGATTGAATTGCGTCCTATGCCGATTTTTCTGAGCTGTGAAACAACCGCGGCTCTGATATCAAAATACAGCTTGTCTTCTTTTTCAATTATATGCTCAGGAAAAATAGAAGCTACATCCTGCTTGACTTCATAATAATCCGCACCGATGCACGGAAGAATATATGCAGTGATATCAGAAGGCTCAGTCCCGTACTTTTTATTCATTTCAATAAATGTTTTCTCTGCTATGTTTTTTGCAGTGCTTCGCCAGCCCGAATGTATCGCAGCAACTGCATGATTCTTTTTATCCGCAAAAAACAGAGGGACACAATCGGCAGTTCTGATCACCAGACAGTGATTTGAAATGTCTGTGATAAGCGCGTCGCCCTCGGCGTAATAAAGTGCTTCAACGGCATACGGCTCGCGCGCCTCAAATACTTTGTCTTCATGCTTCTGATCAAGAAAGTATATCTTATCAGGAAATATCCCGGTTTCAAACCTGAGAACATGTTTCTCGTTTCGGCGGATCTTTTCTTTAGATTCAAGATAATTGACAGTGTTGCAGTTTTTCGCGGCTGTACCGACAAAAAAAGGAAGTTCGGCGTCATCAACATACCACAGCGCGCTCGGCCGTCTCTTCATCTCAAGATGCATCATAATGAAATCTCCACACGTTGTCTCTTTTTATAATAAGATATTTTTTCGACACCTGCTTTAAGCAGAAGTTCTCGTGATTTATCAAAATCCATCGCTACATCATCCGGATGATGCGAATCTGAACCAAGGGTAAATATTCCGCCGCTTTCTTTGATAAGTTTAATTATTTCAAACGAAGGATATATTTCTTTTACAGGCTTGCGAAGCCCTGAGCTGTTTATTTCAATTGCAGTACCATTCTTCGCCGCTTCTTTTGCAATCTGCGAAATTATGTTAGAAAAATCCTTTTCGGGTCTATGACCGAATTTTTTATAAAGATCAAAATGACCAATTATGTTATACTTACCTGACTTAGCAAGACTCAGCATATTGTTAAAGTAATCGGCGCATACCGAATCGACGCCTCTTTTGGAATATTCTTCGTCGGACGCCTCAGGAGAAAAATCAATCGGCCATTCTCCGATAAAATGACATGAGCCTATCAGGTAATCAATCCGCTCATCATTATAATATGAAGAATCAAAGGCTTCAAACTCAGGAAAATCAACCTCGAAGCCTGTGAATATCTCTATCTTTCCTTCATATTTTTCTTTGAGCGCTTTGGTCATGCTGATGTAATCTTCAATCTCATCAGGAGACATCGTAATTCCGCCGCGGATTGATTCTTCAATCGGTGCATGATCCGCAAATCCGAAATAGCGAATTCCGCGTTTTATTGCAGTCATTACATATTCTTCAGGTTTTCCTTCGGCGTGACCGCAAAGTTCAGTGTGATTGTGAAAATCTATCATTTAATAACCATTAGTTTTATAATATTCCGAAATCTCGGTAAGCTTTTGTTCATGTTCGTCATTCAAAAGAGCCGCCGTTATGAAGAATTTGTCAATATCATTATGAGAACTTCTAAATGATGTATGTATATAATAAAGTGTAGAAGGAATTTTGATTTTATTTCCTGTCTGAACTCCTGTTCCAAGACGGTGATTATCTTCTATAGAATCTAAAACATAGGACTGATTATTATCAAAATCATCTCTCGAAACTTCATAGAGATGAGGATGATGAAGATATTCTACAAGTATTCTTTCTTTCTTAAAAAATAAAGCCGCAAGCTCGGACGAATACTGCGAAAAATATCTTGGACGGAAGAGAATTTTTTCAACTTCGGACAATGAATTTTCAACGGGATAAGCGGATAAAATGTGTCTTATATAATCCGGCGAACGGAAAGGAAACTCTCCATTAAAAGGGAGAGAAGGATAAAAAATCTCTATAAGAGCATTTGAATTTTTAAAAAAATATCTGTCATAAAGAAGAGAAGCTTCATCCGAAAGTATTTTTCCTATATTGAGTGAAATCTCTTCATCAATATCAAAACGCAAATTCGGATCAAGAGCCCTGCGCAGTTCATCATCCAGTCCTTCTGTCATAATTTTACCGCCCACTCCGGCTGTGACAGAAGATAACTCATAATGTATTCCTCGATAGTCATCTTAGGCCCTAGTCTTTCCGCGCGTTTTCGGAATTTCGCATTGTGTTTTCTCGATCTGTAAAAAATATACATTTCTCTCGGATCATTTTCGCCGAACTCCGGATATGCGTGAGCTTTTCCGAGAATAGGCGATAAATCTTTTTTTGTGATACATCGAAGATTAAGCTCGCTCATCTTTACTCTTATTTCGGTAAGCTCCTCATGCGATAACGTAAAGAGAAATTCTTCAAGAGCCTGGGTTATTTCTTCTGAACCCGAACTGAACGAAACAAAATCCGCCCATGCCTTGTCAAGTTCAGCCGAAAGAGTCATCAATTCAATAGTTCCCATCATCGTACCGAAAACAGGCTGAAGCTTTTTTCTTGCTTCCCATATCGAATTTAGAATCGGTGCGAAGTCGCGGACATTCTGATTAAGACGGTATTCCCAGATATTTGCCAGAAGAAAAGCCGCACGGGTTCTAATTGCTTCATCCTTGTTTTCTTCTTCGATAATAGAAACAAAAACTTCCTCTGACATTAACGTAAAAACTATTTCAGAAATAATTGTGTTTATCTCAATTGATTCTTCTCTAAGTTCAGGAAGCGGATTCGCAAGATAACGTATCATGTGGAAAAAATTAATCTTTGCAACAAGAAACCCCTTGCCGAGAACCGCTTTTGTCGGAATGTGCAGAGTCTTGTCAAAACCTTCCTTCTGGCACAGCATTTCAATCAGAGAATCAACAGAACGCATATTTTCACCGAGATCGGTTGAACGCAAAATTGAAGGATATTGAGAAATTGCTCTGGAAAGTTCTATCAGGGCGTTTATATTACTGACAATCCGCTGGTACGGTTCAATCATTCCGCGCTCTTTAACCACGCGCTGACAGCGGTCAATCAATCCGCTTTCGTCATCATTAAATACAACCAAGTCCATTGGGCTATTCTATTAGATCCCCGTAAAAGTTAAAGCAATTTATTTAACGGCATATACCTCAATAGTATCAGAAAACGCGGTAAAGTCGGCATATTTTTTGAAGAAATATGAAAAAAGCGGAAAGAAAAAACGGTCTTTATTCATTATACGCTCTGGATGATAAGCAGCCGGATATACTTGAATCTTATGAAATCCGTTATTTTTCAGCAGAATTTTAACACCTTTAGGAGTCAAATCAGCACTATGGTCAAGCGGATGAGTTTCGAAAAACTTTTTCCGGTTAAAATAAAAAAGAGGAGAGAATGCTGAAGGAACCGAAAAAGCCAGAACACCCCCATCCTTTACAAACGATGAAAGTTTCGTTACAGTTTCAACTAAATCTGAAGAATGTTCGATAAAATACCATGCCGTCACAAGATCATATTTTTCATCTGAATGAAAATCTTCAAAAGATTCATTTTTGACCGTAAAGGGATAATTATTCTTCATGTAATCGCATGCGTATTTCGAAATTTCAACACCGGTACAATGACCTGCCCCGTTATCGCTTGCCGCTTTAAGAAAAAACCCCAGAGCAGAAGCAACATCCAACACAGAATTAATCCGGCCGTCTGAGGCAATTTTTTTAATCCTTTCTATTCTTCTATCGCAGAATTTTCTGATTGCGGGATAATCTTCTTCATACGTTTTGCCATACTGGCTTTTATAATCCGAAGTAAAATATGTATCAGAATATTCGATAACTGTGTGAGCGGAATTAAAAACAGTGCCGCATGAGCGGCATTGCAGAAAATTCATATTTTCGAGAGTTTTTAAAGCCCCGCCGCAGACGGGGCAGTTTGTTAATCGCATTTAATATCTTTTTTCTTTTTCGCAGGTTCCATTACGGCATTAACGCCTCTCATTCTAACATTATCAAATGAAAGAAGAACTATTTCAGCATACTGTTCCGGAATTTCAATAAAAGTATAGCTTGTATGGATGTCGATCTTTCCGATTGCCTTGCCGTCAATTCCCGATCTTCTTACTATTTCTTTGATAATATCACCGGGCATAACGCGGTGATTTTTGCCTAAGTTGAGAAACATTTTTACTTTTCCGTCATTAACATCCTCAAAAACAGGTGCCGTTTTCTGTTTAGGCTTAAAATCATTTTTTGAAAACTCAATCTGAGAAATGTCCCCTATGATTTCCTTCAGCATCGCAGCCGCTAGTCGTCTTGTTCCGAAAAAAGGGACGCCGAGACCTTTTTTCATCGCGTTGAGAAGCTCGCCGTATTCGGACAAATCTTCGGTTGCCGATATCTCGATTATTCTATCGAGCTTTCTCTTCTGATGGTGATTCATTCAATAACCTCATATAATGTGATTGTGACAAAAACCGGACGTCTTCGCCGTGCTCTAATATTTTATTGAGCCTGAAAATATCAAGTAATTTTCAAAATGCTATTTGATGCAGCGGTAACCGACATTTCTTACTGTTTCGATTAATGAATTGAAATCATCACCGAGTTTGCTCCGCAGTCTTCGAATATGAACATCGACAGTCCTTGTTCCGCCGATATATTCAACTCCCCATATTTTAGCAAGAAGATCCTTACGTGAAAAAGCCTGTCCGCTGTTCTGAACAAGAAGCCTTAAAAGTTCAAATTCTTTATATGTAAAATCCAGTTTTTCGTTATCATAATAGATTGAGTATTCGAGAAGATTAATTGTAATTCTTCCTACTTTTAGAATATTGTCATCAATTTCTGACTTATTCTGAGAAACAAACTTATTGATTCTAAGTTCAAGCTCTCCTTTTCTCAAAGGGTAGCATATAAAATCATTGAAAAACCATTCGTAATCCAGATTATCCCTGTTGGATGGTTTTAGAATCAAGATTACCGGGAGATTATGTATTTTTTTTCTGATTTTAGAAAGAAAGAACTGAACGGATTCACTTTCTTCAAACATATCAAGATCAATCAGAAGAATATCTGTTTCTGCGCGAACCATGTCGGCATTCTTATATTTTACAAACTCAAAGTATGTACAACTCGCCTTTACGCTTTCAATAACCTCATGGTTTGAAGATAAAAGACCAACTCGAATTATCATTTTTTATCAGCCAGCACCTTAAAAATATCTTCATACTGTTTGGCGACATTTTCTGCGTAGAATTTCCGCACATCCGCCTTATTGTTTTTTGCAAGTTTCTGATATAGTTTTTTGTCTTTTACCATCCGCTTAATCGATTCCGCACAAGCAGAGACATCTCCGACATTAATCATGAGCGCATTTTTCTCATGAAAAAGAAAATCAGTCTGACCGCCGTGATTTGTGCATATAATAGGAAGAGAACAATCCATTGCTTCCATAAAAACTATGCCGAAACCTTCATGAAGCGATGTCATAATATAGGCATTTGAAAGGTTGAGGTATTCATATTTACGTTTTTCGGTGACAAAACCCGCAAAATATATTTCGTCCCGAACACCAAGTTTTTCAGAAAGATTCATCAAAAACTCTTTTTCAGGTCCATCACCGAGAACATACAGTTTAAGCTTCAAATCCTTCTCTTTCGCAAAAGCTTCAATTATAGTTTCAACCGATTTTCTTTTTACAAGACGGCCAATCGTAATAAGAGAAAATTCACCCTTTTTAAGCTCCGGCAGTTTAAATGAAGACACTGGCTTCTTCTGAGGATGGTACGCCAGCGGAATTATATCAACCGCTTTATTCGGAGAATAATATTTCAAGGCATTTTCCTGGGTGTTTGAAGACTGAGCAACAATTCTGTCAGCATGATTAAGTACAAATTTTACAACTGCCTTAAAAATTAATGAGCGGTGGGGAGATGTTTTCTTTGAAGGATCATAAATGTCACCGCCGTGAATTGACAGAACATTCGGAATCCTGAAAATTCGGGATATAATATAACCGAGAGGTCCCGAAGGAACCGCGAAATGTGTATTAATCGCCGAATATTTATTCTTGCGGGCAAGTTTTATACCCTTAAAAAAACCGGTTATCAGGTAAGTAAACATTGAAAGAAAAGATGCCGCGTCACGGGAATTTCTTCCCAAAACTCCGACTCTGTGTATATTTATTCCCTTCATTACTTCAAAAGAAGGAATATCCTTATAAGAAGAAGTCATAACATCAACATCATAATTTTTTACCCATTCAAGCGCTAAATCATAGGAAGCGACTCCCCCGCCGCCCCCGAGCGGAGGGAATTCATAGTTTATAATAAGTATTTTTTCTTTAATTTTCTTTTTCATATTTGTTATCGTAAAGACTGGGCGGCTCTATGTCAATATTTTAAACTTTCAAAGGTCATGCTCTTTCGGAAAAAATATGGCTAGATAATTATTCTCGAATTGATAATAGTGGTTATCAGCAAGTAAATTGATGTTAGCGGAATTTCTTTTATCAGCCGTAATTTTAGGAATTTTCGTAGCGATTCCACCGGGCTCAGTAACTATCGCGAATCGACGTTGCCGGAAACTTCTTTCTTGTATGGAACCGCAAATTTCCGGAATCTTCAAACTATGAAGTTCCGGTTACAGCATGCATAATGACTGGCGTTCTTCTTTGGTTTGTGCCTTTGTTATTTGCCGTGAGCAGACTTAAAAAAATCCTTAGCGGTCGCATTCTCATTCTGTTGATGAAGATTTGCGATCTCTGGCTTATTTTCTTTGGTTTTTTTAGCTTACTATAATTTCATCAAATCAATAAGTTTATTATAGTATTTTACAATAAAATCTTGAATTTTTTATAAAATTACTTCAAAAACATTACTGGATAACGTATTAATTTCAAATGAGCAATTTCAAGCTGATATCAATCGCAATACTTTTTGCAGCCGGATCCCTTTTTGCGGCTATGAGCAGTGATGTAATTTTAAACACACGAAAATTACTTAATTATGCCGATAAATACCTTCCCGAAACTGCTGAATCTGAAAAGAAAGATAAAAGTTCTGAAAAATCTGATATTAAAGACGAAAAAAAAGAGCAAGATGAAACCTTTTCATTCCTCCGAATATTTAATCCGGAAAAGGAGGAAAAGGAACAACAGCAATACCCTTCGATTTTGACCGACATTGATATCAAAAATACTTTTTCGTACGGAAAAAGTTATTTCACAAAAAAAAGCTACAAGAAAAGCGAATATGACGAACCCGAATCAAAAAACATAAAACAGGGTTTCCTGAATGAAAACCGCATCAAGCTGTATGCAGAAGGAATGCTGAACCCCAGAATAAATCTGCTAATAGATTACAACAATGAAAGAGAGGAAAGTGAAAACAGTTACTCCGTCAACTATCATGCTATTGAAGAAGATGAGATTATCCGCGAAATAAATCTCGGCGATGTTGACTTCAGACTCGGAGGCTCCAAATTCGCGACTTATGAAAATGTTTCCCAGAAATCCCTTGGACTCAATGCACACATCAGAAAAAATAATTTCAGCCTGAAAGGTTTTTTCTGTCTCACTAAAGGTATTTTTGCAGTAGATCATTTTAAAGGAAAAAACTCACGCCAGTCAATCAACCTGAGAGAATACCAGTATGTCCGGAACAGATATTTTCAGATAGAGCCGTTTAAACGATATGATAATCTTTCTTCGCCTCCAGTCATCGTCTCTCAGAACGATTTTATAACCTTTTCATCAAATCCGGCAAATCCCCAAAATTACAAGGCATACCCTGTTAATATTCTTCCCGGTTCACTTGAAATCTATCTTGATGACCAGATTTCAAGCAACAATCAAAATGCGCTCATTCTGCCGGTTGACGGAGGCTATTATAACAAACTTTCGGAAGGGAAGGATTATTCTGTTAATTATCAAACCGGATGTATTACTTTATTAATCAGCATCGAAAAATCAAACCGTATTTATGCACTTTACCGTTTGTCTTCTTCTTCATCAGATCCTTCTGTTCGGACGGATGTAATTGCCGGCAAATATTTTGTTTTCCTGAAATACGGAAATCTTTCTGACGAATACGCTCTGGGATATGACGCAAACGGAGATGGAAAAACAAATTATGACATTTATGAAATACGTTCCGTTTATTCTCTTAGCGGAGGAAGCATTTCAACTTCAGATTTCTCTATTCAGATATATGATAAAGAAAACCAAATCAACACGGATTCGCTTGCAAAACTCGGCCGTTTCAATGTCGATTATACAAACGGAAATATCGCTTTCATTCTGAGAGAACCCTTTAAACAAATTCTTTCAACATCAGCGCAAAGAATTATTTATTCTGCTTCAGTATCCGACAATACCTATGATTATTCCTCTTACTCATTTGCAGCCGAATTTAATTCAAATTCTACATTATGCCAGCTTTCAAAACAGAATATTGTTAAAGATTCTGTTATAGTAAAAATCGATGGAAATATAATTCCTGATACGCAATACACTGTAGATAACACTATAGGTTCAGTTGAATTTCCGAATTCTTCATTTATATCCGAAATTTCCGACATCGAAATAGAATATCAATATCAAAACGATAATTCAAATGACAGAAATCTTTCAGCAGGCGGAAGGGCCGAATATAACTTTACACAATGGCTGAAAACAGGACTGGGCGGAGTTTATTCAAAAAATCCGAGTCTTGAATCCGCTCCCGAAACAGGAAATGAATCAATTTCCTGTTTTGTAACAGAAGGAGATCTTACATTAGATTTCAACAAACGGTATTTCGGCAATATTCTAAAAGCATTATCTGCCGGAAATATCCGAAACAATAAACTCGCACTGAGAACATATTATGAGTATGCTTACTCAAGGCTTAATCCGAACATTTACGGAATCGCGATTCTTGATGATTTTGAATCCGCTTCCGATTCTTCAGGAATTGATCTGTCTGAAAATTTGTGGATTCTTGCGTCCCCAACGGTTTCAGCGTCTCAAAATACGCGCGGAAAACTATTATACAAATATTACAGAAATCCGGGAAGCAGTGATCTTCGCGGAGAGTCTTTCTTCCCTTATTCCTCAGTTTACGAAGTAAAGCCTGGACCTTACAATGTAGAAACAGGAATTTTACCTGACCCGGAAGACAATAAATCTTTAGTTTTCGACTTTATTTTCACACCTGCTGAAGATTTCGTTTCTGCTGCCATTCCATTCAGCGGGATGGATATTTCAAGCGCGGAATATGTTGAAATTACCTACAAATGCAAAGACGCTGACGGTTCGGTTTCTTTAAGCATTGATGCGGGACTAATCAACGAAGACAGTGACGGAGACGGAATTCTAGACACTGAGGATAAAAACGGAAACGGCGAGCTTGATTTTTCAGCAAATTTATCATCATCAGAAGATAGAGGATATTTATTCAATCCCTCATCTTCCTACAGTACAAGAGTCGGAGCCGGTATAAATCTTTCTTCTGACACCAGAGGAGACGGAATTTTAACCACTGAAGATTTTAACCTAAACGGCATTCTGGATACTGCAAATGATTATTTTACTTTTCCTTCAGCGAAGGCAATGACAAGTTCTTCAAATACGGTAATGACAATTTCTTCTGCAGATACTTCATGGAAAACAGAAAAGTTTTATCTACGCAACGACCTACTGACTTCAAGAGAGAAAGAAATATTAAAAAGCCCTCAAGCCCTGCGGATAAGATTAAATAAAATATCTGCCAGCAGAGGAAAGATTTACATATCTTCATTGAAAATTGTTTCCGGAAAATGGAAAATTCCGGATGACGACAAAGCTAAAATTAAATCATCTTATGTTAATAAGTACAATGATTCGGAATATTCTTCTGATTCTTTTGAAAAATACAATCCATCTCTATTAAAAAAGTTTTATGATTACGGTTCTGATGAAATATATGAGGAAGAAGAAAATTCTCTATGCTTAAATTATGGGTCTCTAGCTTCAAGTTCAGCATCTGTTTTCAGAAAATTCATAAAAAGCAATAATCTTTCAATTTACGGCAATTTAAACTTCTTTATTAATCCAAGATCTTACAGCGCCGGAGACTATCTTTCGGTATCACTAGGTTTAGATGAAACAAATTACTTTTTCTACAATATACCTATATCCGGATCAAACTCATGGCAGGAAATTAAACTTAAACTAAATTCCGGTTCTGTTACGGGAATATCCGGATATCCTGATTTTAAAAGAATAAAATATGTCAGGTTTTCTATAAACGGGTCTTCTTCAGGTGAAATATGGATTAACAACATTTATCTTTCATCACCGCAAAAAGTCAGCGGAACAGCATATTACTTTGAGACGGAATTATATTCAGATGAACCGCTTTATACCGACGAAAGCGGCAATCATTATTTTGATGATTTTTCATTGAAGTTCATTAAAAAGAAAACTTCTTCTGATTTTATTTCAGCCGGAAGAACAGATTATGGAACAGCGGAAAACTATTACGAGGTATCTTCTTCTTCAAAAATCACTCAGGCTCTTTATTCGGCAGTATCTTATCAGTGTAGAAAAACAGATTCCGACTCATTTGACGAAAGATTAAGTGAAACAGAACGCGGGATTACACAAACAGATAAATTTTCTTTCAGCTCAGTCTATTACAATCCAAAAAAAGAAACTCCCAAATTTGACATACTATATTCATACGAGAAAAAGGAAAATTATCATGACAGTTTTTTAAACGGAAACATCACTGAAAAAAAATACTTCTACAAGAGTCATTCTCCGCGTATAATTGCCGAGAAAAATCTCGACACTCAATACGGAAATTTTTCTTTTGGAGGGGTGCTTGACACAAGTTTCCGTGAAGAACAAAAATCAACCCCTTCAGCAGACGGATTATATTATGATAAAAAGAAAAAATTATCACAGTATGAACTTGGGTCATTTAAAGCCTCTTACAGCAATGAATTAATATTTGCAAACTGGCAAAACAAGTCAAAAAACAATTCAATAGTCA
>JAEWVM010000008.1 GCA_023396615.1 Spirochaetota bacterium
CCGCTGCGCGGGGCTTGTCGGGCGAATTCCTCGCACCGGCTTCGCCGGATGCTGCGGTCGCCCGAGTGGTATCAGCCTTCGGCTGATGATTCGGGGCGTTTTCTCTCATTCATCCTTTTCTGAAGTACTTTACGCACTTTCGTGATTTCAAAAATCATTCATCTTTATGATCAATTATGTTATGAAACCGCATATCACGATATTCCAGAACAAATAGAACATTAATATTCTTACTATCATTAACGAATAGTATACTATATCATTATTTGTAATATCGCTGATTTTATTTCTAAAAAAAATCAGCGCAATAATCGGGAGCAGAATCATAGTCGGTAAAAGCAGAAACGCAATCGGCGGGAATAAAAGCATAACCGGCAAAATTACTGGAACAGATACTAAAAACCAGTGTATAATATAGTATTTTTTAAATGATTCGAATTCCGGATAATTTTTTCTAATACCAATGTTTATTGAATATAAAATAAATGCCAGTATCGAAATTATAAAATTCGCCTTCAACAAATATTTATCCCCCTGAGCATCATGGTCGTTTAAATCCGGAGAATAAATAAATCCGTAAGAGGACGCCAAAAGAATAAGGCCGATTATTGCATAACCTGTTATTATTAAAGCTTTCTTTGACAATATTTTATCAATCATAATACCTCATTGATTAAGAAGAATCTGACTATCAATAATCAAAAATAGTCTCCATTCTCACTTGCTCCAGCTGTTTTACAAAGTCTCTGCAATTATAAATAATCACAATTTAAGTTCATCATTTCATTTAACCGCTTCGTAAATTTCCTTGAAGCTTTCTATTCCGGCTTCGAGATTCTCTATAATATCATTAGCCAGAACATCAGGGTCAGGAAGATTATCCAGGTCTGTCAGACTTTTGTCCTTGATCCATGTAATATCCAAACTGGTTTTATCTCTTGCCAAAATTTCATCATAAGCAAACCGTCTCCAGCGTCCTTCAGGATTAGTTTCCGGGTGATAGGTCTCTTTCCGTTTGTAAATATTTCCAGGTTTATAACACTCAATAAATTCCTTGAGGTCTTCAACGTTCAGCGGATTCTTTTTAAGTGTAAAATGCATGTTTGTTCTGAAATCATATATCCATACTTCTTTTGTCCAAGGCGTCTTTGATGCCGGATGATTATCAAAAAAAAGTACATTGGCTTTTACTCCCTGTTTATAGAATACGCCTGTGGGAAGACGTAAAATTGTATGAAGGTTCGTTGTCTCCATCAGTTTCCTTCGCACAGTCTCACCTGTACCGCCTTCAAATAGAACGTTATCCGGCAGAACCACAGCCGCGTGTCCGTCGGATTTCAGCATAGTGCGGATATGCTGAACAAAGTTAAGCTGTTTATTGCTTGTGGTAACCCAGAAGTCCTGCCTGTTGTAGGTCAGATCTTCCGAATCCTGTTCGCCTTCTTCATTGGTAAAAGTCATACTGCTTTTTTTACCGAATGGAGGATTTGCGAGAATGTAATCAACACGCAATCCGGTATCAGAAATTAAAGCGTCTGCCGGTGAAATAAAATTATCGCTGTCAAAATCACCGATGTTATGAAGAAAAAGATTCATGAGAGCCATACGGCGGGTCGCGGCAACAATTTCATTTCCAAAGAATGTCTGATGCTTAAGGAATTTTTTCTGTTCCGCATTTAGAGTATAATTCGCCGGATTGGCAATAAAATCATAAGCGGACAGAAAGAAACCGCCCGTACCGCAAGCAGGATCCGCGATTGTCTTCATAGGCTCCGGACGTACACATTCAACCATTGCGCGGATCAATGCGCGCGGAGTAAAGTACTGGCCTGCTCCGCTCTTGGTGTCTTCGGCGTTCTTTTCCAAAAGACCCTCGTAGATTTTGCCTTTGATATCGGCACCCATTGTACTCCACTGTTCTTTATCGATCATATCGATGAGCTTGAAAAGTTTTGCCGGGTCCTGAATCTTGTTCTGACTTTTAAAAAATATCTGTCCCAGTACGCCTTTTGCCTGAGATAGTTCCCGAAGAAGACTGGTGTAATGAACTTCAAGCTCCGCACCCCGCTTTCCATTGAGGCTTTCCCAGTCATAATCCTTTGGAATCGGCAGTTTGCGGTTGTAAGGCGGTTTGCTGAACTCATCAGCCATTTTAAGAAACAGTAGGAACGTAAGCTGTTCAAGATAATCACCGTAACCCACGCCGTCATCACGCAAGGTATTGCAGAAACTCCAGACTTTACTTATGATGCTGGATGTATTGTTGGTTTCGTTAGTCATACTACTTCTTCCCCTTTAAAGTTCTAGTTTTCTTGACTGGTGTACTATTCGCCCGCTCTGCCCGTATCCGCTCCAGCAAAACACTTGCAGGCTCATCGTTGGGATCTTGCGGCACCAGCCTGCCTTCAAAGGCTTTTTTGAGAATGCTCTGGCGCAGGGCTTCGGCTTGGGAAAGGCTTTGAGTAATGCTTTCTTCTATTTTATCACAGACGGAAAGGCGTTTTTCAATTTCGGATATAATTTGGTCTTGTTCTTTTATCGAACATAAAGGAAATGGCAAATCTTGGATTATTCCCAAATTGAGTACATCCATAGTAGCACCATGAGCATTTTGTTTATAAATTGACCGTAGAAAAGCGCTTTCAAAATAATACTTAAAAAACTGTGGCCTATAGTATTTTTTATTAAGACTTATTTTAATCAACCGAGGATTAATAACACCAGGCATTGTATTTTCAGAAAGAATTAATACTTTCCCGATTGTACCTACAAGGCTTATGAGTATATCGAATGGTTTAACTTTACAGCTCAGCAATTCTTGATATTTACTTTCACCAATAAAATAATCACCATAATTGGCATCACCAGCAATTACTTGTTCTTGACCATAAACTTTATAACCTTTTTCAACATAGGATTCTTTCTTCAATGAAGACCCAAAAGGCCCTGCTTTTATTGAGTGTTTTTCGTGTTCAGCTAATACATTGAATTTTACCCAATTCCATTTATGAGATAGTTCTGGCAATGCGTCGATTTCTTCAGAACTAAAATTATTTGGGCTCTTAATCTTTATGTTTTTTGACTTGCAATAGGTGTTTTTTTCTTCTTCAATGAGAGAAAGAATATTTGATGAAGAAAGAATGTCTTGATTATCCTTTCTCCATTGTTCTGTCAGCTTGCCTTCAAAAGCCCATTTCAAAACCGCCTGCCTGTAGGTTTTCAGCTGCGCCTGCGCGGTCTTTAGGCTTTCAATGCCCTTGTCCAGACTGCTGAACAGCTCTTCTATTTT
>JAEWVM010000075.1 GCA_023396615.1 Spirochaetota bacterium
TAAAGAATATTCCTGAGTTAAATTTCAGGATCGGTTTCATTCAACTTGAAAAGTATTTTAAACTTAAAATGATTTTCTGTTGACTTTCCGTGTGATTGACCGTTTAAAATACTTTCCTAAGAGTTAGGCGAAACGGCTATTTGCTGATATTTAATCAAAACTTTAATATTTGGAGTCATATATGTCAAAAGAGCAAGTTAAAGTAGAAAAAAAATTGTTTTCTTTAATGGAAATATACCCGGATCCGAATAATCTATTAGGATTAGAAAATAAACCTATCGAAGAAATTAAAGAGAATTGTCTTGTTATTTTGGATACAAATGTTCTTTTGCTTCCATTTACAATTAGTTCTGAAAGCATTGATGAAATTAAAAAAGTATATGAACAACTTGTCTCAAAGGACCGACTTTTTATTCCATCCCAGGTCGCCCGTGAATTTGTTAAAAATCGTTCAACGAAACTAACAGAACTTTATTCCAGCCTTGCAAAAAAAAGAAATAATATTCAAAATATAGAAACAAAAAAATATCCGATTCTTTCTAATGAACCAAACTATGATAAGATTATTAATCTAGAAAAAGAAATAAATCTTAAAATTAAGGAATACCGTGACTTACTTGGAACACTTCTTGATAATTTAAGGCAATGGAATCTAAATGATCCAGTTAGTGTTGTTTATAGAGAAATTTTTAAATCAAATGTTATATACGATTTAGAAATTAACTCAGATATTGAATCAGAAATAAGGAGAAGAATAAGTATAAATCTTCCTCCTGGATATAAGGATCAACATAAAGATGATAATTTTGAAGGTGATATACTTATTTGGTTAACTATACTTGATATTGCAAAATTGAAAAATAAAGATGTTATATTCGTAACTGGTGAGGAAAAAAGTGATTGGTGGCATAAAAGTGAAGGAAAGGCAATATATCCACGATATGAATTGATAGATGAATTCAAAAGAACTTGCAATAATTCAATTCACATTGTGCAATTATCTGATTTGCTAAATATTTACAATGTTACGAAAACTGTTGTAGCTGAAATACATAGAAATGAAAAATTCATAAGTAAATATGAATCTTTTTTTAACGATCATAATAAATATGTTCCTTTATTTAATCATGAAGATGATGATCCAACATGGGAAACAGATGCAAAGAATGAAATAAAAAATATTTTGGAAAACGCCGAGTGGGATTATGCAAATAATCGAGTTACCATTATAGGATCTGATGCAAGGATGAAAAATGATGTTGAAGTTCATTTTACATCATTGCAAGAATTAGTTGATTATCTAGTTGAAGAATCAAATTCCGTTTATTATTCATCAGTTCCTTTCAGTAAAGGATCAGCAATTTATGAAGATAATTCTCATGATTGGGTTTATGAAGAATTGGATAATTATTCAGACAATTTAATTAAATTAAAATGGGATTACTAATATAATGCAAACAGCCGCATCGCCTAACTGCGTGTAATCGCTCCGCTCCGTGCTCACTTCGTTGCGCGCGGTGCTCGGGCTTCGCCACATTTGCCTTCGGCAAAACGCCGTGTAGCCGCTTAAGTTATACGGCATTTTAAAAAATATAGTTGAAATATTCTTAGTTCTGATTTAGATGAGATTCTGAGGTGCGTGAAATGAATAAACTACAGCATTTTGTATTATTAGTGATTATGATTTCTTTTTCATTATCATGTGCAAGTGGGAAGTCGAAAAAGCCTGTTGATGCTTTTCAAATTGATAAAAACATTCAGACGTCAGTTCAGAATCTTTCAAAAAAGATCAAAAAGATTTATGTCGGTGATATTGCACCGGCTAAACGAAAAGTTGCAGTATTGACTTTTGTAAATGAGAATGGAGATGTCTCGAATTTAGGTCTTTTCATTTCAAATACTCTACAAACTAATATTTTTGATCCCAAAATATTTTCTCTACTGGAGAGGGAAAGAGTTGATTCATTGTTGAGTGAATATGAATTTAATACAAGCGGATTGATCTCATCTGTTGACACAAAGAAAATAGGTAATTTAATCGGTGCGGATATTGTTGTAGTTGGAACTATATCTCAAAAAGTATCTGAAAAATCAATACCATATTTTGTAATTACAGCTAGAATAGTAGATTTGGGCACCGGTGAGATTTTGGCTATTGATTCATCAAATTGTCTGGCTAATGATGAATTGATTGATGATTATAACACTTTGAGGCCTGGCGCTATAAAAACTATTGCTGGCGCTTATCGCTTATCTATACGTAATGTTGAAGTAAAGTCAACAAAAAATGGAAATGCAGTTTGGGATACCGCCGATGGTTCAATGTGTGATGTGAAGATTAGTCTTAAAACAAATAGCACGAATACAATTTTCTCAAATATTTTCTACGATACCAATGTGATAAAAAATGATGCTATGCAGGCAAAAGTGATTCTTGAAGACAAAGATAGTATAACGATATCACTTTGGGATACTGACATTCTTGATGATGATCTTGTTGACCGATTTATTGTAAATGATGAAGAAATTAAAAATTCATTACGCACTCATAAGCCTATCAAGCTCAAGTCTAAAAACATTTTAAACTTAGAACTTGTATTAGAAAAAATTTAAAAGGCAAATAACAGTGCTTAAGCGCTTCGCGCGGCTTGTGTTGTGCTCGTCCTGCGGAACATTTGTTTTCGCGCCGGTTTCGCTTTGATCGGCGCAAAATGAAAACTTCTTATGCCCCGAAAACGTCTGGTGCAATTATATCCTATATAAGAGGTTATAATGAAATTAAAATTAATAATAATTCTTTTACTTATTCCCTTATTATCAAGTTGTAAGAAAATTTCGGATAATAAAAATGCGGGTTATGAAGATTTTCAGAAATTTATGAACTATTCTGAAGTTCCGTGTTTTGGTGTTGTTATTGCATCAGCTCTAAACGGCAGATCAGAGCCTAAGTTAAACTCTCAAGCAAAAGTAACTTTCCAATTCGGAACTCCTTTAGTTTTTGTTGAACGAACAAGTTTAAAGGAAAATATTGACGGAAAAGAAGATTATTGGTACAGAGAGAAAGAAACTGGTGTTTGGTTTTTTGGAGGTTTTTTAGTTAAAACTCAATTCAATCAAAATCTAATGTATTCTTTCGATGAAAAATCATACAAGTTAAACACGGTCGGCGGCGGCTGGTCTTATTTTTATACATTCAATGCTATTGTTCTAAATGATATTTATGTATCATGGATGTATTTATCGGACTATCCTGAAAATGAGTATGCTCCAACTGTCGCCACCGTTATTGGAAAATGCCGAATAACCGGAGATCAAATAATATTTTCAAACGGTGTTATTGCAGGTGCGTATGATAATAATGGCAAATGGATTAATGATCTAAAACTGGTGAAATGTGATAATCAAGAGCATGTTTATAAAGAGTTTAAACAACGATTTAAGAAAGAATCGGATGAAGATGGATCATATTACGTATTGGAAAATTCATCTGATAAAAACAAACGTTCTTTTTATAAAAAACAGGTAGAAGTTAAAAAAAGCACAAATGAAGAAATATGGTACTCGTGGTACGAAATTGAAAAGAAAAGCATAAATCAGCTGCGAGATAGAATTCCATTTGTAAAAGTAAATAAGAAATGATACAATGGTGTTTGACCGTGCGTAAGTGCCGCGCAAGTTTTAAGTAAATAATAAAATTCAATAGGTATTATGAAAACTATTATACTAGCAGCAATAATGACAATACAAACCCTCATATGTAGCTCGAGAATTAGTCCTTTAATTATATCGGATGAAAATAATGTTAATTTAAAAAAAGTTTTTTCATCAAATTCTCCGATCTTTTCTACCAAAAAAATATATGAAATTAATCAAAATGTATATTTAGAATTAACAGGTGAAGGTGGAAGGGTTTTATATCAAATTGATGAAAATGAATTTAAAGAATCTGATTTAAAAATTGAAAATAATATGAAACCGGTTTTAGTGTATAAATTTCACGAATTAAATGATAAAATATATAAATTTAATAAAACAGCATTACAAATTATTATAAAAAACGGATGTTCGGATACGTATAAATCAAAATTGATAATTATGAAAAATAATAAAAAATATTCGATTGATGGTTTAGGAAATGTTGTGATTTATAAGCATAAGGATTGGAGTTCTTTTTTGTTGATTAACAGTTATGAATGTGAAGGCATAAATGATTTCTATATGTTAGATGTAAAATAATCAGGTTTCTGCTTCGATTCGGCAAATCGGCGCAGAGGTATCTTTACCAAAATCGTTTACCGTGGGAACGTTAAGTGAAATTCAATATTTGAATAAATACTTGGAAAAAAGAAATGAAGAGTTTGATAGCATTATTATTTATAGCAGCAACCTTAAGTTGTAATCGTAATAATCAAATAGATACTGATTTGTATAATGCATTATTGAAACATGATTCAGATAAAGTTGAGTTTCTATTGAAAAATGGTGCAAACTCAAATGCTATTTATTGGCCGGATACATCAATTCTTGAAGTTGCATCAAAAATTGGTGACATCAAATCTCTAAACGTTCTAATTAAATATGGTGCAAATGTTAATTATAAAGGCCATTTAGATCAAACAGCGCTTCATGAGGCGAAAAATGCTGCTGTTGCGATTTCATTGATTAGAAATGGTGCAAACGTCAACTCTTTTGATTCATTCAATCAAACGCCATTACATAAAACAAAAGATATTGATATTGCAAAAATATTATTAGATAACGGTGCTGATATTGATATTAAAAATGTTTTCGAGGATACGCCTTTGCATATAGCTGTTGAACAAAATAATTATGATTTGGTAAAATTATTAATTGCTCGAGGTGCTGATATTAATATCATAAATCAGAAAGGTCAAAAGCCAATAGATATTGCAATTATTAAGAAAAATAGTAAAATTGTTAAATTGTTTAATAAAAATAAATAAGCATATCATACTTCAGTAAATCAATTCCGCCTCATTTTACGCGCTTAAGTTGTTTGCAATTGAATTAAACCATTGAGGGATATAATGTCAAAACGAAGAATCATTTTTATATTTTCAGCAATCCTAATTACATCATTTAATCTTCCGGCGAGTGATTATAAAATTGTCGGTGCATTTTCCGGATTAACATTGAGAGAATCGCCGGGATTATCGGCAAAAGCAATCACAACAATTCCTTATTCGGAAAAAGTTAACATAATAAAAGTTTCTGATAATAAGGCAGCAGTTGATTCGATGGAAGATGTCTGGTATAAAGTTAAATGGCGAAAATATGAAGGTTGGGTTTTTGGAGGATATCTACTTCCACTTGACCAAGCTGAAAATCTTAAGTTTAAAAAATTAAATGGATTAAAAAAATCAAAACACCTTATGTATGATGAATCCCGATCCATTCGGGTTGATGAAAATACAAATATCGAATTCTTAAAAAAATCGGATATATCATATACTGTAAGTTTTAAAGATCAATGTCCCGTCTTAACCATTTCAGCCGGAAATAAGGTTTTGGATTCTTATAAAATCATAGATAAAAAAATAAAGGATAATGTTGTTTATTACGATGATCAGGAGAAATTATTGGCATTCTCTGTTCAATTATCTCCTGAAGGTGAGATTTCATCCGGCTTGGCAATTTTTACG
The DNA here is from genome assembly GCA_023396615.1 of Spirochaetota bacterium. Lineage (GTDB taxonomy): Bacteria > Spirochaetota > UBA4802 > UBA4802 > JAFGJZ01 > JAKJGA01. The sequence goes on from JAEWVM010000075.1 coordinate 5,664, forward strand.
GTAAAACTAACTCACTGGAGCAATGATTGTTGCGGTTTTTTTATTATGTATACTGCTGTCAGTGAAGCTGAAGGTCTTCCGTATGATTATTATAAAGCTATCGTGTTTGAAAATAACAGATTTTCAAAAAATACTTGGAATAAAAACAGCTATGATATAAATCATAATGAAACTACTGTGTTGTTATATCGTTATAATTCTATTGAAACAGAATATTATTTTCAAGATTTTGAATCAAAGAAGAATAAGTTAGTGTTAAAATATAATAATTCAAAAAAGCGGTTTGAATCGAAATGAGTTTGTTAAGGCAAATGTCTAAAGTTAAAATTAAATGCTCTGTACTTACTTCGCTGCATACGGTGCTCGATCTTCGCCGAATTCGCTTGCGGTAAGTTGTAGCTACCCGTTGAACCTTGTGTGAAATTATATTCAGGAGAAAAGTAAGATGAAACTGAAATGTGGTTTATTTTTATTGGCAATATTGTTCGGCATTAATGTATGCTCCCGTGATAAAGATGAAATATGTAGTTTTATTACGAGCAATAATGACAGTTACTATTATACATTACCAAATTTATTGCCTGATGAAATCGTCCGGCAGTTAAGTCATGGAGGAAACGAATCAATTTTTAAATTAAATTTAAATAATAATCAAAAATCAAGTATCAATCAGTCAGGTGAATACTATCTATATTATGATGATAAAATTGAACAACTTGATAATTTCGAATACTACTTATTCAATAATGGCATGTATGATGTACAATGCGTTGGATTTTATCACTCCAAGATTGAAAATCCCTATGAAAGTTATCTAATGACTAAATCAGGTTATGAAGCCTTTAAAAGACGCCACAAAAAGAAAGATATATCATTTAATGACAAGATATGGAAAGAGAAGATTAACTACTCGCATGAAATAACAAATGCGGAGAAGCAATATAAAATCGATTTCAATGGTGACGGTAATGATGATTATCTAATCATTTATAAATCATATTATAATGATACGAAATATGTTAATAAATATATTTTGAAAATAACAAATGGAAGTGAGCTGTCCGGATTCTTCGGCGGTCTTTTCTACGTGCCATTTCATGATTACCCTATGATTAAAAGTAATTATACATCCGATAATTCAGGCGAGGCATATGATTACTTTTTATTTTTTGATAAAGGATCATTTAAAGAAAATAAAATCATCGTAAATACATCTTTTAGTTATTAAATGTCCTTTGCAGAAAAAATCATGTGCATTTCCCTTCGGGCAACGGCTCCATGCTCGCTTCATTTCGTGCGGTGCTCTAGAAAGTTCATTATTTATGGAATATTCGCGGTATTTTAAACAGGATAATATAATTGATAATAGCTTTAACCGGAGCACACAGAGTCGGAAAAATGCATTAGGTGAAAAACTGCAGGAGTATCTGCGGATTTTAATATTGAGACATTAGAAGTTAAGGGAAGCGTTGTGAAGCGTAAGGATCAAAAGCTTTTTAAAAAAATAAAATGAATATTTGAAAAATATATCTAAGATTTGTTCGAAAAAAATTTGATTGACGAGTGTTCACATGTGAGCTAACTTACAAAAGCGAGCAAGATAATAAAATTTTATACGAAATCTGATGGAAAGTGTCCGGTATGTGAATTTCTTGATTTCTTGCCCGCCAATGTTGCTCAAAAAGTAACTTGGGTTTTGACAATTATTGAATCTTATGACAAGATTCCATCAACTTATTTTAAGAAAATTGTTAATACTGAATTATGGGAATGCCGAATTCAATTTAGTTCTAACATATATCGATTATTCTGTTTTTTTGAAGGTAATTCCATAATAATTCTTACTAATGGATTCATAAAAAAAACACAAAAAACTCCCAATAGTGAAATTGAAAAAGCTAAACAATACATGAAAGATTACATAAAAAGGAGTAAATCATGAGCGATCTTAAAAAATATGTTGAAAACCGTAAAAAAAAGGATAAAGCATTTGCTGAAGGGTATGATCAGGGATTTGAAGAATTTAAAATAGGTTTCATGCTAAAAGAAGCGCGTGAGAAAAGCGGACTTACTCAAGAAGAATTAGCCAGAAAAATTAAAACTACGAAAAGTGCAATATCAAGAATTGAAAATCATTCTGAAGATATTAAATTATCAACACTTATAAAAGTAGCTAATTCATTAGGCCGTCAGCTTTCTGTGAAAATATTATGATAGTAAAACGCATTTAAGCGTTTAAGGAATCCGGCAAATAATATTTTTTCAAACGTTTCATTTTCTGGCCGCTTATGCATTAGCTTAATATTTCTGCGTCATTTCATGATTATCCTGTGATCAAAAGCAATTATAGGTCGGATAATTCGGGTCAACATGCTTTCGATTCGGCGCTAGTTGCAGTAAATTGGCTTGTATGTTTTCACAGCAATGCAGCGCTGGAAAAGCATTGCGATATGTTGACTTTTCTCTTGACAATAATTATATTTAATATAACTAAAAGTGAAAGAGGAATATTTATGGAAATTGTTGTTAAAAAATGGGGAAATAGTCTCGGACTTGTTATTCCAAAAGTTATTGCAAAAGATTTTAATCTTAAAGACGGATCTTCTGTTGAAATTGAAAATAACGAAGGGAATATCGTTATTTCTCCTAAACGCATCAATCTGAAAGATATGATTTCCGGGATTAATAGTGAAAATATTCATGACGAAGCGGACTTTGGTCAAACCTCAGGAAAAGAAATATGGTAAGAAAATATACTCCTGATAAAGGTGATCTTGTTTGGCTTAATTTTACTCCTCAATCAGGACATGAGCAAATGGGGAAGCGTCCGGCTCTTGTATTATCGCCGAAAGAGTATAATCTAAAAGTTGGATTAGCCGTTTTTTGTCCAGTCACTTCAAAAGAAAAAGGATATCCTTTTGAGGTTAAAATTATCACTAAAAAAATTTCCGGTGTTGTTCTATCCGATCAGGTTAAAAGTCTTGATTGGATATCAAGAAATGCTGAATTTATTGCTAGAATAACAAGCAAAGAACTTGAAGAAGTTCTTGATAAATTAAAAGTTCTTATTTTTTAAATACAGATAAAATAAGTGATGGCGTGGTAGTTCAGATTTCGCACAAGAAAATAACTGTTAGCACAAATGCCGCCTTTCCGTAAATTCCTGATGAGGAGGTATCCCGTCATATATTAAAACAAACAAAATCATTGACATCCTGAAAACTCTTCACGGAAGATAACTTCTGAGGCATATAAGGATTTAATATTGCATGAAAGGAAAAATATCATTCTACTTAACTCTGTTTGTGATTGGTTTGCTGACTTCAGCGGCTATGACCTTTTATGAATTTTTTAAACAGTATCTAATACCTGACATCAGCATCTGGAATTCTCACATAATTACAATTGTCTTCAGCACAATACTTGCACTAATAGTTTCTTTCTTTGTCCTTAAACGTGAAAATAAAATTAAAAGTACTATCAATCAAAAAAATCAAGAATTGGAAAAAGCTAAAAGAGATTTAGTAGAAAATATAAACCGGCTTGAAGAAGCCTCCCGGAATATAAAAATATTAAGCGGTTTGATTCCTATATGTTCTTCATGTAAAAAGATAAGGGATGATGCCGGATATTGGCATCAAATAGAGAAATTTATAAAGGAACATTCGGGTGCAGTTTTTAGTCATGGACTATGTCCCGCATGCGCCAAGGAACTATATCCTGAAATGAAACTGGAAGAATAGTTCTCTTTCTGTTTTGAAGAAAATGTATGAAAATAATTCATCAATGGATATTAACTGAAAAAGCGAATGCTTCACTTGATGTGAGCTAAAATCTCTGCTCCCCATAGTGACAAGAAAAGGCCATTATAAAAATCATGGCAGAATAATCATTTAAGGAGAAATACTAATGAAAATTATCGGAAAAGAAACGATTCATCCTTTCTTGTTCTATTCCGGAAAAACAGCGGGTTATATAATCTGGGTTCTTTATGTAACGGCTTTTTTTGAATTAACAAATATTAAGATGATATCGTTTAAATGGCTTGATTGCGTTTCATATTTTACATTTCTATTGGGTTTATTTTTTATAATTTTAAGCCTCATCAATCTTGGGAAATCAACAAGCTTGGGTTTGCCGGATGAAAAAACTGTTTTTGTTAACAAAGGATTATATAGATTCAGCAGAAATCCGATGTATGTCGGATTTAACCTGTTTACAATTTCTTCAGTATTAATAAATGCAAATCCGTTTCTGCTGATATTTGCTGTATATTCAATAATGGTTTATCATTTTATTATTAGAGGAGAAGAGGCTTTTTTAGAGAAGAGATTCGCTGAAGATTATATCAATTATAAAAACAAAGTCAGAAGATATTTGTAAAGTGTGTAAAAGCAGTATTTTTCTGGCTCATTATTTTGAAAAATAATCTGCTGAGTATTAATTGCCGTTATCAGTTTTAATTCCATTGATATAATCAGTTTAAGTAGAAACGGGTGTTATCATTTTATGTGGACTTCCAGGTGAATAGTATCACATTGTTATTTTCTCATGTTTTGGTTAATACTTTACAGCAAGAGTTTGTTCTTTAAAAATAGATTTACCTCTGGGAACAGGTTATTGTTAAAAAGGGGAAAGGTCTGGTTATGATAAAAAAATATTTATTTCTAATCGTAATTCTTGAATTGATATTGGCTTTCAACGGATATTCTAAAGAAAAAAAATATTTATGGATAAAAGCGGAAAGCGGTTTGAATTTAAGAGATAGTTCCAGTATATCTTCAAAATCCATAGTAATTATTCCATTTGGATCAAAAGTCGAGTATCTTTCAGATTCCGGTGTAAAAGATTCGATAGAAGGAATTGGCGGCAAGTGGATTGAAGTAAAGTGGAATGAATTTACAGGCCATGTGTTTAGCGGATTTACAGCCGATAATGAAGATTTTAAAATAAATTATAGAGTTGCAGTAGCTGTTAAGGGATTGCCCATTATGAGTGCAGATAAGGAATACTATTCAAATAGAAAAATTCCGTTTGGAACTGTAGTTGAGTTTGTTAAAAACATCGATGATTCTGATGTCTCTATCTCTTGGGCGTTTGATAATTGTGATTTAGCATTAATTAAATATAAAGGTAAGTTCTGTAAGGTTAATAAAAATTTTCTCGATACAATCGGGTCAAATAAACATAGCTCGGATATTAAAAGAATAAAAGAAAAGTTGATCCAGTCGTTTAAAGCATATGCCATGATTGGACTTGATATATCGCACAGTTTTGACTCTAATGACTTCTCTGTATATCAATTAGGTAATTATTATCTGATAACAAGTTATTACTATCATGGTCCCGGGGCAGAAGAAGTTGAAGGATTTTATAAATATCTGTTTCGGGAGAATAATGGCAGATTTGAATACATTGATATATATTCAACAGGAAGGTCATCCAGTAAATGTATTCTAACAGATTTGAATAATGATACTTTTCCTGATGCTATAGCATTTGGCGGATATAGTGTTAAGAAATATGTCAAAATATATATGGGTCAAAAAGACGGATCAATTCAGCTGATTTATGATTACGAAGTATCCGGTAATGAATATGATGATTTGAAAGAATTAAAAATAACAAGCTCAGAAGTTGAGATTATTTATAAGGGGCGAAAGTATCATTTTGATAAATCAAAGGGGATGATCGAAAAATAAAATCCTGACTGAATTCGTAACGATGTCAGTAATATTGATTTCGGATAAAAAAAGATAAAGATAAATTATGGCCATCCTTGCTGTGTGTTGGCTGTCAGATAAATACTAGCACAATACAGAGATGGCTTTCTGTCAATATTCTCAATGTTCTTTAGCAAAAGATAAGTGATAAGAATAAAAAAACAAAATTTGCCGAAGGCAAATTTATCTCTGATCGGAGCGCAGGGTTCTGTCTGAGCCGAATCCGGTGAAAGCGGTTCGGCGAGTTCTGCGCGACAAAGAGCGGGTAGGGATTTCAAAAGGGACAGGGCTGGCGACTGAAGCCCTGTCCCTTTTGATGTTATTGCATGACACCATGCAGCTACCGGGTAAGGGCGTGGAACGCCCTTTGAAGTATTGCATGATCCATGCAAAAAAAGATTACAAAGACGAAGTCTTTGTTTGTATCCCGACACTCGGAAGTGTTGAATTCTTTAAAAAATTTCATTTTTAGTGATAAAAAAATAAAAAAATCCGTATTAATGGGTATGCTGAATAATGAACAAAAAAAAGCCGCGAAATTCACAGAAGGAATAAGCGTCGTTATCGCTGGTGCCGGAAGCGGTAAGACTAAAACTCTCGTTAAACGAATCGAAAACACTCTCAGAGACGGAAGTGTCAAACCGGAAGAGATTCTTATTCTGACATTTTCAAGAAAGGCCGCCGAAGAGATAAGAGAGCGCTCGGGCAGGGAAATTGCTGATGCGCATAAAATTACAGCCGGGACTTTTCATTCATTATGCTACCGCCTTCTTTCAGAAAACCCCAAACTTCTTTTAGAAAATTTCGGAATCGGAAAGTTCAGCGTCATGAGTGAGGAAGACGAGGAGAAACTTCTTTCGGACATGGTTGCTTCTCGGATTGATAATTTCATGGGGCTTTCAAACAAAACGGTTTTCTATCTTCTGAAGAATCTGCACAGGCTGGATGATTCACGCAAAAAAACGCTGACTGATATAGGAATTACGAGAGAACTCGAAAGCGTAAGATCCGATTTCGAGCAGTATAAAAAAGAACATTCTCTTATGACCTTTTCTGATTTGATTTTCTGCGCGAATTCAATTCTTTCTAAAGATATAGCTTTCAGAGAAAAGATGAGACAGCGGTTTAAATATATTTTTGTCGATGAGTTTCAGGATACTTCTGATGATAATTTTCTTCTTCTGAAAAATCTTATGCCGGATGATAAACCTAATCTCTTCGCAGTCGGTGATGACTGGCAGTCCATATACGGTTTCCGCGACGCGAATATCGATTACATGATTCGTCCCCACAAATATTTCCGTTCGGTGTCGAAATATTTTCTGACTGTCAATTACCGTTCGCGCCGTGAGATTATCCGTATATCAGAGAGAGCCATAAAAAGAAACAAAAACAGAAGCAGAAAAAAAATCAAATCGGCTTCAGGTAAAGGAGGCGAAATAGTTTTTAAGCAGTATGATTCATGGAGGGATGAAATAGAAATCATCAGGCAGATTCTATCTCAATCGATTGCAGGAACAAACTGTGTTTTATACAGAAACAATTATTATGGCGAGAGAATAAAAAAAGAAATCGGTGATTGCTGGGTTTCATTTTCAACGATTCATGGATCGAAAGGTCTTGAATATGATAATGTAATTCTATGCGGAGTTGAAGACGGAGTCTTTCCGTGCGCGTTCAATTCGCTTGAAGAAGAACGCAGACTCCTTTATGTCGCGCTGAGCCGTGCGAAGGAAAAGCTCTTTATTCTATATAAGAAAACCGAAAGCATAGAGCCTTTATTTATCCGTGAGATTACCTGATTTATTTTCATTTGATGTAAGTCTTGTCATCAGTTTTCCGCAGCATTGCGGAATAGAATCATCCTTGGATATTCTTGATGTTTTTTTGCAGATATCGCATACGTATGTGTAAAACTCCATTTAAGCCCCGCAATAATAAATATTTGACCTCAATAAGAACTTTTCTACAGTGATTATTTTAAAGAAATAAATCAATAAGTTTTTAAAGGTGCGAATGAAA
>JAEWVM010000101.1 GCA_023396615.1 Spirochaetota bacterium
GGATACGGGATTTCAAAAGTCATTTTTTTGCCGGTTTCAGGATGCTCAAACGAAAGTTTCACCGAAGATAGCATAAGAGGTATATTCAGCTGTTTTGTGTTTTTTGAGTAAAGAGGGTCGCCTGCAATCGGATTGTTCTTGTGCGCCATATGAACGCGTATCTGATGCGTGCGGCCGGTGTGCAGAACTATTTTAAGATGAGTATAATTACCTGCCTGTGTCTTGAAATTCTGTGCAGTAAAATATTCTGTTATGGAATCTCTTCCTGAAGAAGTGACAGCCATTTTTTTTCTATTAACAGGATGCCTTCCTATTTTTTCTTCAATTATACCGTTTTGCGGATATACGATTCCGTGAACTATTGCGGCGTATTCTTTGTAAATTCTGCGTTCGGCGAAGTCTTTTGAAAGTTTTCTGTGTGAAATGTCGTTTTTTGCGACGACCAGAATACCTGCCGTGTCTTTATCGAGCCTGTGCACGATGCCCGGTCTTTCTTCTCCTCCTATTCCGGAGAGATCTTTTAATTTGTAAAGAAGTGCGTTAACGAGAGTGCCTGACTTGATGCCGGCTCCGGCATGTACAGTCATCCCGTATGGTTTGTTTATGACGGCAATTGATGAATCCTCGTAGATGATTTCAATCGGAATATCTTCAGCCTCAAGGGAAACTTTTTCGGGTTCAGGTATTGAAAACGAGATTTCATCGCCTGATTTCAGTTTTGAACTTCTTTTTGCCGGTTTTCCGTTAAGAAGGAAGTGACCGTCATCAATCAGCTTTTGAATATAGCTTCTTGAATAGTTTCCGTCGAGATTTGTAAAAGCGAAAACATCCAGTCTTGTTCCTGCATCATTTTCGCCTGCGTTTAAAACATTTTTTTGCATAATAATACAGAAAGCTTTGAGGGGGTGCTAATTGTCAAAATATTTTTAGAAAGGTAAATTCGGCACTTCAAAAAATACTTGATTAAACGGTTGTTAAGAAATGAAATTACACGGCGGTATTAATGGAAATGACGGGTTATATTGAAAAAATAGCAATTTTTGATAAAAAATTTAATGAACTGATTCCGTTTGTACCGGTATTCTACCTTCTGGAGATTACTCTACTTTCGATAATTTTAACGGCTTTCATTTCAAAAATTTTTGTATTTTTAACCGCAGTGATTCTTATTTCTGCGGTTGGTTCTTTTACAGTTTTGCTTTTTTTCGGAAACAGAAGGGCTTTCAGGATACTTCCATTTATTCTTGATGTTCACATTCCTTTTTCTATAGCCGTTTTTATTTTTTCTTTAGCAGGATCATCCGATCTATTGATGCCTTCTTTTCGCTTATTTTACGCTTTAATTGAACTTATAACGCTTTTTTTTCTTACACGCAGGTGATTTTTCTGATACACTTCCAATCAATTGAAGTTTTCGGATTACGATGCCGAAAATGTTAAAGGATGATTGTATCTTTAAAATAGCGGTATATGTAATGATAAAAATTACGAAGATTATTTTCTCGGTGACCGTTTTAACCGCATTTTCAGCGATTAATGCCGGATTCCTTATAGATGAAAATCCCGAACCAAGAAAAATAAAGCCCGTTGAATCGCAGGCTGTTGTCAACAGCGTAGGATTTCCGTCTGACACCGCGTTGAATATTACGGTTACTCCAGTTCCCGGATCTCCTAACAGTGCGCGTATTTCGTGGGATTTGAGCCGTGGTTCAAGCGATACTTTTATAGTCGGCAGGTCTTCTTCTGTCATAAGTGATACTTCTGATGCTCTGAATGCCTTATCTGTGCGTATTATTTCATCTTCCGATAAAAATTTTATTATAGATAAAAATCTTGTTCCGGGACGGTATTATTACGTAGTACTTTCAAAAAAACTTTCTGCTGCAAAAAAAATAGAACTTTTCCCAAATGAAAATTATACTACAAATCCGCTGATTGTTGATGACGGAAAAAATCCCGAAATGGGGACTCTGCCTAAGATAAGCAAAATAAACGCATCAATAGTTGAAGGCAAAAATGTTTTATTGACATGGATTCCTTTAAACTTCGGCGGCGTTAAATATACTGTATACCGCTCAAATGAGCCGCTAAATACTCCGGAGAAAGTCCGCTCATCGGAAAAAATTGCCGAACTAAATGACCGCGACCGTTTTATTGACAGAAATACATCTACAGGAACATATTTCTACGCTGTTACGACAGATGATTACTCCGGCAATGAAGATTTGTCTCTTTTGCCTGATGAGTCTTTTACTGTCCGCGGCATAAAGGTTTTCAATAATGATGATTCCGGAGTAGTTTCATCTATAAAAGCGGTTTTAGACGAAAAAGGTTATGCGAAGATATCATGGCTTAATATCAGCAACTTCGACGGAAGTTACGAAATATACAGAAGCATTCAGCCCGTTGTTTCAGCTGATAAGCTTAATTCCGCTGAACATATCGCTTCACTTCCGTCATATGAAACAGCTTTTTCTGACAAACGAAGTGGTGCAGGAACTTTTTATTATGCTATTTTATCCAGAAATAAATCGGGCAGTCTGAATCGAGATCTTTATGCGGAATATAATTATACTGTCGAACCGGTATCGGTACCTGTAACGGAAGATCCTGTTCAGGTTCTTTTGTTGAAATCTGAATCAAAGGGCACTGATGTTAACATCATCTGGAAATATGCGGGTACTGATTATAAAGACCATCTTCTTTTTAGAAGTGATGAACCGATTAAAAGCAAAGGCGATTTACTGAAAGCATCGCTTGTTGATGCATTTGATCTCAGACGAAACTATTATAAAGACTTCAACCTTCCTACCGGATCATATTATTACGCACTTGTTTCTGAAAATTATTACTCTGACAAGAATCTTGTTCTTGAGAACGGAGTCAATGTTACCACGATTCCTGTAGAAATTAAAAATGATTCAGCTGATTTGAAATATTCCGTTCATTCGTTAAGTGCCGTAAGAAATGACAGGGCATCGGAAATAAGGCTGACATGGAATATAAGCGGAAGCGAAGGGCTTAGCAATTATTCAATATTCAGACTTTCATCTTTTCCTAAAA
>JAEWVM010000153.1 GCA_023396615.1 Spirochaetota bacterium
TAACATCAGTAAAGTTAGAATTAATAGATAATTATGAGTTTGAATCTTATGCAGGGATGAAAAAAATTAAAAGAGATTTGTCTTTTTCTATTAGAGCAGAAGTATTATCTGATAAAATAAATTCGTTCAGTTTTGTCCGAATAGATGTAGAAGCTCCAATGTATGGATATTTTCCCAATTATTTTTATCTGTTTGCAACCGATGGCAGCTCTATATTTCAAATAGCAAGTGATGATTCAGAATGCGGTGAAAGTAGTGCTAGAAAATAGAAGTAAAGATAAGGGATCCTTATGTATTTATTAGAACTTTTAAATATCTTATTTATGATGGTGAAGGTCCAGGAGAAACTGATTCTCAAACTGAAGTTAAGGAAGATAAAACTTTAAAATATAAATATAACGGACGAAGATTTGTTGCACAGTAATAGTAAAAATATATCGGATCTGGATTATTATGAAGAAAAAAATATTTATAGTCTGTATCATGTTTGTTTTTTGGTTTGCGGTTCATATTTCTGCAACTGTGCTAGACGGCTTGACTGATGAAATAGAAGTTTCTGACGCGGCAGTCGTTCTCGGGAATAAGGTTGAACCGTCAGGATTGCCTTCGCCGCGTTTGAAATCCCGTTTGGACAAAGCAATCTCATTATATGAGAATGGTTTCGTTAAATATATAATCGTAAGCGGCGGAAAGGGAGAGGAGGGATATGATGAAGCTCTTGTTGTGGGGAAATATCTCGTTTCAAAAAATATTCCTGATAATTTCATTATAGAAGATCCGGAAGGGCGGAATTCGTATATGACTGCCGTGAACTTAAAAAAAATAATGATGAAAAAGAGCTTTGGCTCGGTTATAATAGTAAGCCAATATTATCATTTGTCCAGATGTAAACTTGCTTTTGGAAATGCCGGAATTGATAATCCGGGGTCAGCTCATCCTTATTTTTTCGAACTACGTGACGCATATTCGCTAATTAGAGAATTTTTCGGGTATTACTATTATCTGTTTTTTTTATGAAATTAACTTGAAATTCATTTTAGGAATGCGAAAATAATTTATTATTGTGAGGTAGTATATGATAAGAAGTATCCGGAGAATTGCATTATTTGCTTTTGCAATTATATTTGTTTCAACCGCTAATGCAGAAATATATACCAGCATGGGATCTCTAAAAGACGGAGAATATTATCCAGTATTCGGTGATGTCGTAAATTTAAGAACCGGTCCGTCCGTAAAAAATGATTCGGTTGCAAAATTGACTGCCGGCACGAAGATTATGATTGTTTCTAAAAGTGAAGTGAAATATACTCAGAATAATTTCAGTGATTACTGGTATCAGGTAAAAGCAAATGCCGCGGGAAAAGAAGTAAACGGATATATCTGGGGCGGAGCTATATCTAAAGCTTTTGTCGTTAAAGATTTTGACGGCGACAAGAAGCTCGATATGATGCTTGTCGGAATAACGAACTGTGATGAAGAAATGTTCAAATGGGCAGAAGCGCGTATTGTAAAAGACGGCAAGATTGTTTCGTCATTGAAATTCCGTATCGAAGATTTTAGTGATTCGGAAGAAACGGACAAGAGTCAATTCGTTTATTCTATAGGAGCTGAAATATATTCTCAGAAAATAAATGCTTTCAGTTTTATGAAGCTCGAATCATTTTATGAAGCATGTGATTATCCCGGATTCTTTTATCTATTCGCAACAGACGGTAAATCAATTCAGAAAGTCGCCAATGATACTTTTTCTTCCGGTGAAGGCGGTGGAGTTAAAATAACTGTAAGTTTTGAAAAAGCAAAACTGGTTTTAAATAGAATGGTGTACGAAAATGAGTTTCCGGAAAGCGGAGATGCTGTTGTTAAAACAATAGAAGAAAAGACAGACAAGTATAAGTTTAATGGGAAAACTTTTGTTAAAGAGTAAGGAATAGAAACGTAGAATAAGTATTCAAATAAAATTTACTGCACAGTCGGAGTTCGTATTTCCGATTGTGCATCTTTGGTATTAAGAAATTAAACCTCATTTATTTTATCAAGCAGATGTGAAAAACTTTCACGATTATCCTCTTGACAATATTTTTGCGCAAAAATAGTTTGACAGTCAAAATATTTGACTGTCAAATATTTTGAAACTTTTATTAAACGGGCTGTGTCGATAGTATGTCAAGGGCTCATGAGCTTTTAAACGAACTTGTTGGTGATATCTTTGTTGATATTTTGAACATCGAAGAGAAAGCACTTCGCTACTGTAAGATCAAAGATCTTTCTATTGCCGAAATGCATGTGATTGAACAGGTTGGTGACGGTGATCCTAAGAGCATGTCTGAAGTTGCCGCAGCGCTCGGTATAACGATGGGTTCGTTAACCACAGCAGTCAGCAGAATCGTCAGAAAGGGGTATGTTAAAAGATACAGGCCCGAAGGCGACAGGCGCATTGTTCAGATTGAACTTACAAGAAAAGGACGCCTTGTTTACAGACTGCATGAAAAGTTTCATCTTAATCTGATTAACCAGATGGTGAAAGGTCTTTCTACAGACGAAGAAATAGTGTTAGTTAAGGTTCTTGAGAATATAAACGGATTTTTTAGAAAACTAAGCAAAAAATATAAGGAAGCGTAATTGATGAAGAAAGCTGCAATAACCGGAATAGGGAGATATCTTCCTGAAAATATCGTTACGAACGATATGTTTACGAAAATTATTGATACCAGCGATGAATGGATTACTTCTCGAACAGGCATAAAAGAAAGACGTATTTCCGTGACTGAAAATAATTCTGAACTTGCTCTAAATGCAGCAAGAGCAGCGCTTGAAAGCGCTTCGGTCTCAGCCGAAGAAATTGATCTGATAATAGTTGCGACAATGACTCCTGATGCTTATTTTCCTTCGACTGCCGCTTTGGTTCAGGGAGTTCTCGGCGCGAAAAACGCGACCGCGTTTGATATATCCGCCGCGTGCAGCGGTTTTGTTTTTGCTCTTAACACCGCGACTCAGATGATACGCGCGGGTCAGCATAAGAAAGCTCTTGTAATCGGAAGCGAGATGGTGTCAAAGCTTCTTGATTGGACTGACCGTTCAACTTGTGTTTTATTCGGAGACGGTGCAGGTGCTGTTGTTGTAGAATCTGCTGATGAAGAAGGAGTAATATATTCTGTTACGGGAACCGACGGATCACGTCCTGATATTCTTCTCAGCTGGGCTCTTCCCATTTCAAATCCCTTCGGCGAAAGAGAAGAAAAAAGCCGTTTCATTAAGATGGACGGGCGTGAAGTGTTCAAGTTTGCAACCCGTGTTATACCGGAAATAATTGATAATATTCTTGCTGCAAATAATTTGACTATTAATGATATTGCGCATATTGTGCCTCATCAGGCTAATTACAGGATTATCGAGTCGGCTGCTGAAAGATTTAATATAAGCACTGACAGATTTTATATGAACCTGGATAAATGCGGAAATACCTCTGCTGCGAGTATTCCTATTGCTCTTGCAGAAATGGACGGCAAGGGATTACTGAAGAAGGGCGAATATATAATTATCGCCGGATTCGGCGGAGGTCTCACTTGGGGCGGATCACTTATCCGCTGGACAAAATAAGCCAATAAATAGATATTGGACATATAGCCTTACATGGCAAATTAAGAGGAGGATGCTAAATGGTTTTTGAAAAGATCAAAGGCGTCGTTGCTAATCAGCTTGGTGTTGAAGAGGGCAAAATAGCTCTCGAAACTAAATTCATCGAAGATCTCGGTGCGGATTCTCTTGACCTTTATCAGGTTATCATGAATCTTGAAGAGCAGTTCGGAATTGAAATCCCTTCGGAAGATGCGGAAAAAATTAAAACTGTCGGTGATGCTGTAAATTACGTAGAGAGCAAAAAAAAGTAATCTCTATTTAAGAAGGAGTTCCGTTTTGCGGAACTCCTTCGCAGTCAGCAACACGGAGGAATAATGGAAAAGATCGGATTTGTATTTTCCGGGCAGGGAAGCCAGAGTGTCGGAATGGGCAAAGACCTGGCGGAAAATTTTGAAGTCTGTAAGAATATATTTGATAAAGCAAATTCGGCATTGGGTTACTCAATATCGTCAATTTGTTTTGACGGCCCAAAGGAAGAACTTGATAAAACTGAAAATACCCAGCCCGCAATTTTGACGGTCAGTATTGCGGCGTTTGAAGCACTTAAATCTAAAGGTGTTCGACCGTATGCGGTTGCGGGTTTAAGTCTTGGTGAATACTCGGCGCTTGTAGCATCGGGTGTTATTGCTTTTGAAGATGCGGTTCGGTTTGTAAAGAAACGCGGATTTATGATGCAGAATGCTGTTCCAGCCGGAAAAGGTAAAATGGCTGCAGTACTCGGACTTGATGCCGAAAAGCTGAAAGCCGTTTGCGCGGAAGCATCCTCTAAAGGAATTGTTGAATGCGCTAATTTTAACTGTCCGGGACAAATTGTTATCGGCGGAGAAACCGAAGCTGTTGATTTTGCGTGTGAAAAGGCAAAAGAAGCAGGAGCAAAGAAAGTTGTTCCGCTTGCAGTCAGTGTTCCTTCTCACACTTCTGTTCTGCGCGATGTCAGCGCTAAGCTTGCCGTTGAGCTCAGCAGTGTCGAATTAAAAAATCCTGAAATAAAGTTTTTAAGCAATGTCAAAGGAGATTTTTCTGAAACTGCCGGTGAGATCTCAACTCTGCTTGCGGATCAGGTTATGAAGCCGGTTCTCTGGCAGAACATAATTGAAAAAATGATTTCTGACGGAATCACCACTATAATTGAAGTTGGTCCCGGAAAAGTTCTTTCCGGTTTTAACAGAATGATCAGCCGTGAAATAAAATCGTATAATGTAGAAGACGTAAAGTCTCTTGAAGAAACTATAATCAAACTGGGGGAATAATCATGCTTAAAGGAAAAACTGCTGTTATTACAGGCGGAGCAAGAGGAATAGGAAAATCCATTGCAGTTAAATATGCTCAGAACGGCGCGAATATCGTTATAAGCGACATGGCGTCTCCGGAGCAGATGCAGGAAGTTGTTAAGGAGCTTGAAGCATTCGGTGTAAAGGCTAAGGCTTTTCAGTCTGATGTAACAGATTATGATGCTGTAAAAAAACTGCTTGATGATGTTGTTGCTGAATTCGGATCTCTTGATATAATTGTGAATAATGCAGGTATTACAAAAGATATGCCAATAATCGCGATGAAAGAAAAAGATTACATGGATGTTATAAATGTAAATCAGAAAGGTGTTTTTAACATGCTTAAGCATGCGAGCGTGATAATGCTTAAGCAGAAAAGCGGAAGAATCATCAATATGGCTTCTGTTGTAGGAGTTATGGGAAATGCCGGTCAGGTGAATTATTCTGCGAGTAAAGCTGCTGTTATCGGAATGACTAAATCTGTTGCGAAAGAGCTTTCGAGCCGCGGAATTACATGTAATGCAATAGCTCCCGGATTCATTCAGAGTGCTATGACAGACAAGCTTAATGATGTACAGAAAAATGCTATGCTTTCAATGATACCTCTTAAAAAATTCGGTCAGCCTGAAGATGTTGCAAACACTGCGCTTTTTCTTGCGAGCGAACTGTCTTCATATTTGACCGGTCAGGTTATCTGTGTAGACGGCGGAATGATAATGTGAGGATTAAATGAGACGTGTTGTCATAACAGGAATGGGCGCGGTTACTCCAATCGGAAACAGTGTTTCCGAATTCTGGAACGGCGCCAAAAACGGGAAAAACGGTATAGACCGGATAACTCTTAGAGACATTACTGAACATAAGGCAAAACTCGCGGGTGAAGTTAAAAACTTCGACCCGTCTCTTTATATTGAAAAAAAAGAAATCAATAGAATGGACAGATATTGTCAATTCGCCATGGCTGCCGCAAAGGAAGCTATGGAGGATTCGGGATTTGATGTTTCTGCCGTTAATCCGTATAAATTCGGCGTTTTGATCGGTTCAGGAATAGGCGGACTGATGACCATTGAAGATGAACACACAAAGTTTATTGAAAAAGGTCCAAAACGTACTTCACCGCTTCTTATTCCGATGATAATCGCGAATATAGCTTCCGGAAATGTTGCCA
Organism: Spirochaetota bacterium; assembly: GCA_023396615.1. Taxonomy (GTDB): domain Bacteria; phylum Spirochaetota; class UBA4802; order UBA4802; family JAFGJZ01; genus JAKJGA01. Next base: position 6,076 of record JAEWVM010000153.1, read on the forward strand.
TTAAATATGGAGCAAAGGGAGTTTGTACTACCATTGTCACTGCATGTGCTACCGGAACTCAGGCAATTGGTGAATCCTTTCAGATGATTCTTGACGGAAGGGCGGATGCGATACTGACAGGCGGTGCTGAGGCGTGTGTTGCGGATCTTGCGATTGCCGGTTTTGCCAATGCTACTGCGATGTGTTTGTCGGAAGATGTAAACAGAGCTTCTATTCCGTTTGATGCAGAAAGAAACGGTTTTGTTATGGGTGAGGGAGCTGGAGTTCTTCTTCTTGAAGAATACGAACATGCAATAAAACGCGGCGCAAAAATATATGCTGAAATTTCAGGTTATGGAACAACATGCGATGCGTATCATATAACGAGTCCGAACCCTGAGGCTGAAGGCGCAATGTATTCCATGAAATTTGCAATGGAACAGGCCGGAGTTCAGCCGTCTGAAATATCATATATCAATGCTCATGGTACAAGCACAGGACCGAATGACAGGATGGAAACAAAGGCTGTTAAAAAAGCTTTCGGTGAAGATCTTGCAAGAAAGATTCCTATGAGTTCAACTAAATCAATGACAGGTCATCTTCTGGGTGCGGCTGGCGCGGTTGAAGCTATTATCTGCGCGAAAACAGTTCAGGAAGGATACATCACTCCGACTATAAATTATAAAGTTGCTGACCCTGAATGTGATCTGGATTGCGTTCCGAACACTGGCCGCAAAGCCGATGTTAAATATGCGATCTCGAATTCTTTCGGGTTCGGCGGGCATAATGCCACACTTCTATTTAAGAAGTATGAGGGTTAAAATGGAAGCTGATAAAATTGTAAGTATTATTCAAAGTGTTGACAGATCGGATCTGACTGATGCCGAAATAAAATCCGGTGATTTCAGGATTTCAATGAAGAAGATTTCTTCTCCGGCGGCTGTTAAAGCTGTTCCTGCTGTTAGCGAAAAGCAGATAATTAAGCCGGAAGTTTCTGAGGTGAAGGAAGATCCTTCGATTAAAACCGTAAAAAGTCCGATAGTTGCATCGTTTCTGCTTTCGCCGAAACCGGATGCTCCGCTTTTTGTTGAAAAAGGCTACAAGGCAAAAAAAGGATCTATTCTCTGCATACTCGAAGCTATGAATATTTCCAATGAAATCAATGCTGAGTTTGACTGTGAAGTGCTTGATATCTGTGCTCAAAGCGGGCAGATGGTTGAGTATGGGCAGATTTTGTTCAAGCTTAAAGCTTTATAAAATGTTTGGAGAGGTAAAATGAGAAGGGTAGTAATTACTGGGATTGGTGCGGTTTCTCCGCTTGGGAATACTGCGGATGATTTGTGGAATGGAGCAAAAGAAGGAAAAAACGGTATCGACAGAATTACTCATTTCGACCTTACCGATTTCAAATGTACGCTTGCGGGAGAAGCTAAAGGTTTTGACGCGGCAAATTATGTAGAAAAAAAAGAAGTCAACAGAATGGACAGATTCTGTCATTTCGGAATTGCGGCGGCTGTTCAAGCTGTTGCTGATTCGGGTGTTGACCTTGAAAAAATAGACCGTGAAATGCTCGGTGTTCTTGTAGGATCGGGTATGGGCGGCATGAAGACTTATGAAGACGAAGTCCGTAAACTCGTTGAAAAAGGACCGAAAAGAATTTCTCCTCTTTTTGTTCCTATGGCAATATCAAATATGACGGCCGGTAATATCGCCATCCGTTTCGGTGCAAAAGGCGTCTGTTCAAATGTTGTAACAGCGTGTGCAACCGGATCCCATTGCGTGGGTGAGGCTTTTCTTGTAGTAAGAGACGGCAGAGCTGATATGATGATAGCGGGAGGCGCCGAAGCATGTATAACTCCCCTGGGTATTGCAGGGTTCATTAATATGTCAGCTGTAAGTTTTTCAACCGATAAAGACCGCGCATCTATTCCTTTTGACGCAGAGCGAAGCGGATTTGTAATGGGCGAAGGTGCCGGAATTCTGATTCTTGAAGAATACGAACACGCTGTAAAACGCGGTGCGAAAATATATGCTGAAATAACAGGCTATGGAGCAACATGCGATGCTTATCACATGACAAGCCCGGATCCGGAAGGCAGCGGAGCTGCGCGCGCGATGAAAATCGCGATGGATATGGGCGGTATTAATGCAGAAAGAGTCGGCTATATAAATGCGCATGGAACAAGCACTCCTTATAATGACAAATTTGAAACACGTGCTATAAAAAAAGCTTTCGGTGAAGAACTCGCGAGAAAGGTTGCTATAAGTTCATCAAAATCAATGACCGGTCATATGCTTGGGGCTGCCGGTGCGGTTGAAGCTATTATATGCGCGAAAACCCTTCAGGAAGGATACATTACTCCGACTATAAACTATAAAGTCGCTGATGCTGAATGTGATCTTGATTATGTTCCGAATACAGGCCGCAAAGCCGATGTAAAATATGCTCTTTCCAATTCGCTTGGATTCGGCGGGCATAACGCAACAGTACTTTTGAAAAAATACGAGGGATAGGAATAAATGGAAGCTGAAAAAATAGTAAGCATTATTGACAGCGTAAGCAAGTCAACTTTAACGGAAGTTGAAATTGAATCCGGCGACGTTAAGATTAAACTGACCAAAGCAACGGGTTCACAGAACGTTGTTATTTCTCAGGCACCGGTCATTCATTCTGCGGATAAGCCTCTTCTTCATGTTTCTGCTCCTGAAGCAAAAGAAATGAAGATTCAGGCTCCTGCATCTGATGATCCGTCTTTGAAAACTATAGTGAGTCCGATTGTCGGAACATTTTATGCGTCTCCTAAGCCTGAATCTCCGGCATTCGTAAGTGTCGGAAGCAAAATTAAGAAAGGCGATCCGCTTTGCATTATAGAAGCGATGAAGCTTATGAATGAAATCGATGCTGAATTTGACTGTGAAATCGTCGAAATTTGCGCGTCAAATGAAGCGATGATCGAGTTCGGTCAGGTTCTGTTTAAAGTAAGATAATAATACAGGAGAATAAATATGGCACTTCTTGATATCAAACAGATTATGGAAATTATTCCTCACCGTTACCCTTTTATTCTGATAGATACTATCGAAGAAATGGAAAAAGGAAAACGCATCGTAGGAAAAAAGAATGTAACAATGAATGAATATTTCTTTCAGGGGCATTTTCCTGCCGAGCCTGTAATGCCGGGTGTTCTTATTATTGAAGCACTTGCTCAGGTAGGTGCAGTACTTATTCTTTCACAGGAAGAGTTTAAAGGCAAAATCGCGTACTTTGGCGGAATCAATAACGCTAAATTTAAAAAGAAAGTTGTTCCGGGTGATACATTGACGCTCGAACTTGAAATGACAGCTCTTAAAGGGCCTATCGGAATGGGTAAGGCTAAGGCAACTGTAAACGGTGTTCTTGCTGCATCTGCCGATCTCGTTTTTGCTGTAGGAGCATAAATAATGTTTAAGAAAATTCTGATTGCTAACAGAGGCGAAATCGCCGTAAGAATAATAAGAGCCTGTAGAGAGATGGGAATTCAGACAGTTGCGGTTTATTCAGAAATGGATAAAGATGCGCTTCATACTCAGCTTGCTGATGAGGCTGTTTGTATCGGACCGGCTCCGTCAAAATCAAGTTATCTTAATATGAACAATATCATCAGCGCGACAGTTCTTACTCATGCTGAAGCTATTA
>JAEWVM010000166.1 GCA_023396615.1 Spirochaetota bacterium
ATCATACTCCTCGTTTTTTGCAGTCACCGGAACAACCCACCAAAACGGAACCTTTCCGCTTGTGATTATTGAGCTTCTGAAAAATTCATCCTTTAATAATGCACCCATTGTTGAACCAAAAGCTTCATCCTCGTCTTCGTCGAAGATATTCTTTTTAAGTGCGCGGACGTCATTAACAAAAAGATGAATAGATACACCGGTTTCTGATTCGAGCCATTTTTGAATTAAATTGATTTTTTTTCTGAAATTCGCATATTTTTCAGGTGTGGTCTGTGACGGATCAACGCAAATCCAATAGTCGAAGTCTGACTTTTTATTATATGCAATAGTTCCGACACTGCCGATAACAGCGATCATCTGAACGAATGGATCAGAAACTGAAATTGAAAACTGAACCCCGGTAAATTTCCCGGCTGCAAAGCGTTTAGTTTCATCATCTATTAGAGCAGAACACACGCCCATGGCGCATTCGCCGGAAACATGACCGGGAACTTTTTGATGGTTAACGGATAGCAACAGCGGCAGAAGGTTGATTGTTTTCCGTACGTTCTGATTCGGCAGAAGCTGCTGAAAACGTTCGAATTTTATCTGATTGTATTTTAAGAAATTTTCTTTGTTTTTAGCAATAACCGGATTCATTTTCCCCCGACATGATATCCTTGAATGATGTATATATTATATCAAGTAGAAATTAGAATTGGCATATTTTTTTGAATTTGATTAAGGTACAAAAAATAAGTCAGCAGAATTGCTGACTTATTTTGTTAGATAGAATTTATTTATAGAACTTTTCGTCAGGAACAATATCTTTTATCATGTCAACGATTTCATCTTCCTTAGGAAGGGTGTTGATTATGCTTTTTTCTTCTTCTTCTGTTCCGTAATAAGAATATTTGGCAAGATTTCCTATAATATCAGTAATTTCTTTATTTTTGGTCTTATAGATATGAATAATGTTCGGTCCTGATCTATAACCCCAGTTGAAGCCGTCAGGGCGGTTAACTGTGAATGTTTCAGTAATTCCGTCACCGTCCGCATCTTCACAATAATACGTTTTTTCATCAATAGTTTTAGCAGATGCATTTATGGAATATTTTGTCGGTTGTTCAGGCGCGTTAAGATACATCTCTTTGTCTATCGGACCGCGGTTTACAAGCAGACCTGAATCTTTTCTATTGCGCATCAATTCACTGAAAATAGCTACATGTCTTTTAAGGAAAGCAGCACGAACAGTTTTATAGTAATTGCCGAAGTTGTCATTTACAAACTTCTCGTCAAAAGACTTCATAAGTTCTATTCTTCTGTCAGTTACAATGACGCTGTCGGGAAGACCGTTCATTTTATTTTTCCACATTTCCTGATCATCATAAAGTTTATTCTCCATATCCAGAAGAAGTCTTTCCTGTCTGACAGTCGATTCATCATCATATCCGTCTTTGAAGAGATACATTTTTCTGTCGCGGATTACAAGAAGACATTCAACTGAATCATCGGCAAAAGGTTCAGAGAAAGCGTCAACGTGCTGAAAAGCAACTCTGTCTTCACTATATCTTGAAAGTTTGAGAATATCTATGTATTTCCAGCCAAAGCTCGGTTTCATGGCATAAATAGACGTAAATACCGCTAAAATCAATACGGGAACTGCAATTATTAGCAAAAATCTTTTTTTAGACATTTAATCCTCCGTGAGATGACAGAAATCCCTATATATCTTGTCGGAATTATTTATAGAATAGTTTAACGAATTTGTCAAATTAATAAAGAAAATCCCGGTATTGTACCGGGATTTCGGCGATACTTAGTTTTTGGAAAGATAATTTGTAATCATAGCGTCATATTCGCTTGTAAGTTTATAAACTTTCACGGCCAGACGTTTATTTGTTTCAACGCTTACGGATCCTGAATTTGAACTCATTTCGGAAAGAACTGCCGAATAGTCGGACGGATCGGTTATTACCGTAACTGAACGGTAATTCTTTGCAGAAGAACGGAGCATCGCAGGTCCGCCGATATCAATATTTTCAATAGCTTCTTCCAGAGAAACTCCGGGTTTTTCAATTGTCTTTTTGAAAGGGTAGAGATTGATTATTACCATATCAATTGGAATAATTCCGTGTTCTTTCATTGAATCTACATGCTCTTTTTTATCTCTAAGAGCCAGAAATGCGCCATGTACTTTCGGATGCAGAGTTTTAACTCTTCCATCCATCATCTCGGGGAAACCGGTGTATTCGCTTACATCTGTGACTTTCAATCCTTCGTCCCTGAGCATTTTTGCTGTTCCGCCGGTTGATAAAAATTCAACACCGAAAGAGCTTAGGCTTTTAGCAAAATCAGCTACTCCTGTTTTATCTGAAACACTGATTAAAACGCGTTTGATTTTTGTCATGTTAAACCTCTCTAATAATTGCTGATACTTTAATTCCGCCATTTGAAAATATTATTCTTTTACAGTCAAATCTTTCGGTAAAAATCTCTGAAGCATTATCGGGAAGAACGACGGCGAATGATGCATCAGAAAAATCATTTTTCAGTTTAGAGCATATTTTGCTGAACATGTCCTTATCCGTTTCAATGCGTTTTCCGTAAGGAGGATTAAGCGCTATGAGAATTTTGCCGTCAGGAAAACTTTTTCTCTGCAGGGAGAAAAAATCAGTTTTATCTGAATTTACAATTTTAGAAAGACCGGCGTTTGAAAAATTATGGCGGCTTAATTCTACTGAGTCGTCATTTAAATCGTAGGCAAAAAAATCAGTCCGGGATTTTTCAACGGAAAAACGCCGTTTTATGTCCAGAAAAGTTTTTTCGCTGTAGACCGGAAAATTCTGAAAAGCAAAAAACCTGTTTTCAGAAAAAGGGCTTATATGCCCCAATAGAGAGCATGCTTCCAGCGTGAAAGTGCCTCCGCCGCACATCGGATCAATTATTGCAAAAAAATTGTTTAGTGAAAATTGGTTGAGAATCATCGCGCAGATATTCTCTCGAAGGGGTGCTTCCGGAGTCATAATTTTATATCCGCGTTTGTAAAGCGGATCACCGCTTGTGTCGATGCTGAGCGTGCATCTGTCATTCACAATACGTGCGAATATTGTGTGACTTATTCCATGATCAGATGTTTTATTCTGCATTGCCTCTTTTAGGGTTTCTTCAACTGCGCCGGAATGATAAAGTCTTGATTTCTCACAACTGACTGAATAATCAAAATTGAAATTTTCCCCTGCATATAGTTCCCATGGAACTGATTCGGTTTTTCTTTTGAGCTCGCGGAAGTTTTCTGCATGAAAATCCGTTATGCGCATAAGAATTCTAGCTGAACCCCGTAATTGCAAAGTTGCCCGGTAAAGAGTGTCCATTTTTCCTGAAAAATTTACTCCGCCGTATTCAATAGAAATGTTTTCGGCACCTTCAACTTTGCTGATCTCTTTTTCAGCGCATTCGGAAAATCCAGGAGGGTATACCGCAAAAAAATTATGCGTCTTGGCTTTTATATGACGTTTAACACGTTTTTCAATACTTGATATTGTCATTTTTTGTCAAGTACCGCGAGTGTTTCTATGTGCGGAGTCTGCGGAAACATGTCAAATGCTTCAAATGAAGATATTTTATAGTCAGGCAGATATTGAATCTCTTCTTTGAATGCGGAAGGATTGCATGACATGTATATGATTCTTTTCGGATTCAGTTCGCTCAGATATTTGTAGACTTTCGGGTGAACACCCGATCGCGGAGGATCAAGAACCACGCAGTCAAACTGATTACGCTTTGTTTTCATGTAATCGAGTGCATCGGCACAGATAAACTCAGCATTGTTTATGCTATTGAGCTCTTTATTCTCGTTTGCCGCATTGACAGCTTCCTGAACAATTTCGACTCCAGTTACCTGTTCTGCTTTTTGAGCGGCAAAAAGTGAAATACTTCCGACTCCGCAATAAAGATCGAGTAAATTTCCGAAAGATGCATCAGCGATTTTTCTATAAACATTCAGCGCGCATTCAGAGTTTGATTGAAAGAATGAATTAGGATAAATTCTGAATTTTATTCCGTCAAACTCTTCTGTGATGAATCCGTTTTTGATATTTCGTTCAACTTCTCCGAAACTTAAGTCGGCTAATCCGGAATGTATTATTATGGATTTAGAATCAGCATTTATTTTTTCAAGAGCCTGTATGCATTCATCATTGTATTCATTAAGCACAAAATTGCACATTGTCTCTTTTTTGAAATATGACTGCCTGAGAACAATATATCTCAGGATTCCCTTGTGAACGACAAAATTATAGTCATTGAGATTTTCGGTTAATTGGCGGACTTCCTGCCATACCGTTGAGCTTTCATTTTGAAGAAGAGGGCATTTGGTTATATCTATTACTTCTTTGAAAAAACCTCTTTTCCGCAATCCTCTTTTGCCGAATGCAGTGACGTAGTCCATTCGGTTTCTATAGCCATATTTAATAGAAGAGTGTACTTTGTCTATTTCAAGTACATCTTTAAAAACTCCGTTCAGGTAATCTTTCTTCAGCAGAAGCTGGTTTTCGTATGAAATATCCTGAAAAAGACACCCTCCGCATGAACCGAAAAACTCGCATTCAGGGGTTGCTGTGCTTCTA
>JAEWVM010000200.1 GCA_023396615.1 Spirochaetota bacterium
AGAGCGCTTGTTAAAAGTCCTGTGCGCGTTGTTGCGCCTATAAGAGTGAATGGAGAAATGCTGAGTTTGACGGATTTAGTTCCAACACCCTGACCAATAAGAATATCTATTGTTCGGTCTTCCATAGCCGGATAAAGAATTTCTTCAATAGCCGGGGAAAGACGGTGAATTTCATCTATGAATAAAATATCATTAGGTTCAAGTGCTGTAAGAATTGACGCCAAATCGCCTGCTTTTTCAATTACAGGTGCTGATGTCGACTTAATGTTTACTCCCATTTCTCTTGCGATGATATAAGCAAGAGTTGTTTTTCCAAGTCCCGGAGGTCCTGCAAGCAGAACATGATCAAGCGGGATTTTTCTCATCAATGCGGATTTTATGAAAACTTTAAGGTTTTCAACAATTCCATTCTGTCCAATAAACTGATCGAGAAGCTGAGGCCGGAGATTTCTCTCGTCGTCATCTTCTTTTGTTTTGCATGGAGATAGAATATCGTCTTCACTTGACATTTGCACAATTATCAATAATGAACTTTTTAATTTCGGAGGAGTCTTTTAGAGATATCAATTTATCTTTAAGCTGATCATTATTCATAAACTTTGCAATCGCTGCCAGGTTTTTTACATGAAGCTGCATTTTTGATTTGGGAGAGAGAAGAAGAATGATAATCTGTACAGGCTCGTCATCTATTGCTTCAAAATTAATACCTTTTGGAAGAATAGCCATAGCAATTTTAGGCTCTTCTATCTGATCGATAACGCAATGAGGAATCGCGATTCCTTTTCCTATTCCGGTACTCATTGACTTTTCGCGTTCAATAAGAGCTTTTGTTATAGAATCGGCAAGTTCACCGGGAAGCTGTCCGTTTTTAACTAGGAGATTTACCAAATATTTAATAATATCCCATCTGTTTGTGGGTTTATAGTCAGTAACTATCGTATCAGGGAAAAGAGATTCTATCAAAATCACAGCTTAACCTCAAAAAATCACATGCCGAATATAGTCAGGCAAAGTGGGGATTTAGTCAAGATTAAAAATAGTCCAAACGGACTACTTATTAATCTTATTAAAACTATCTTTCAGGCTGACGGTTTTATTGAAAACTATTTTTTCCGGGGTGCTGTCATAGTCAACACAGAAATATCCATGTCTTTCGAACTGATATGATTCAGAAACAGCACAGCCTGAAACAGTTGGTTCAATATAGGCATTTATTACCTTTAATGAATCCGGGTTGATGTTCGTTTTGTAATCTTTTCCATCTTCTGTATCGAATGGATTTTCTTTTAAAAACAGTTTGTCGTAAAGCCTTGTTTCAATTTGAAGAGCGTGCTGAGCTGATACCCAGTGAATTGTTCCCTTCACTTTTCTTCCGTCTGGAGAATAGCCGGTTTTTGTCTGAGGATCGTATTCACAGATTATCTCGGTAATATTTCCGGAAGAATCTTTTATGAAATCAGTACATTTGATATAATATGTTCCTCTTAGGCGAACTTCATTGCCAGGGAATAGACGGTGGTATTTTGGAGGCGGAACTTCTGCAAAATCTTCTCTTTCAATATAAAGAGTTTTTGAAAATGGAACTTTTCTTTTTCCTGCCGATTCATCTTCCGGATTATTTATAAGCTCAATTTCTTCTGTTTGATTTTCAGGATAGTTTTGAATAGTCAGCTTAAGCGGATTAAGCACGGCCATTACTCTTTTTGATTTTTTATTAAGATCTTCGCGGACACAATGCTCAAGAAAAGCAAAGTCGACAGTGCTGTCAGTTTTTGAAACACCTATCTTTTCAGCAAATGAGCGTACAGCTTCTGAGGTGTATCCTCTTCTTCTTATTCCTGAAATTGTCGGCATTCTTGGATCATCCCAGCCGGAAACTGTCTTGCTTTTAACAAGGTCAAGAAGTATACGCTTGCTCATTACTGTGTAAGTAAGATTGAGTCTTGCAAATTCTATTTGACGTGGTCTGATTTGACCTTCCTCGCAAATCTGGTCTAGAAACCAATCGTAAAGAGGTCGATGTATTTCAAATTCAAGAGTACATATTGAATGAGTGATTTCTTCGATGAAATCGCTTTGTCCATGCGCAAAATCATACATCGGATAGATACACCATTTGTCGCCGGTACGATGATGATGTGAACGGAGTATTCTATAAAGAACAGGATCTCGCATCTGCATATTGGGTGTAGACATATCTGTTTTGGCGCGTAAAGTTTTGGTTCCGTCCGGGAATGCGCCGTTTTTCATTTTAGAAAAAAGCTCGAGGTTTTCTTCTGCTGAACGGTTTCTATAAGGAGATTCTTTGCCTGGTATGGTAGGGGTTCCTCTGCTTTGGGCAACTTCGTCAGCGCTCATGTCGCAGACATAGGCTTTATTTTTTTTAATCAGTAATTCGGCCCAATTATAAAGCTGTTCAAAGTAATCGGATGCATAACGGGGTTCGCCGTTCCATTCGAATCCGAGCCATTTAATATCATCCATAATTGAATTGACATATTCTGTATCTTCTTTTGCCGGATTGGTATCGTCAAATCGCAGGTTGCATTTTCCACCGTATTTATTAGCAAGACCGAAGTTGAGACATATTGATTTCGCATGTCCGATATGAAGATATCCGTTGGGTTCCGGCGGGAACCTTGTAATTATTTTTTTCCCGGGATTTGCGGAAAGCTCTTTTTCTATAATTAGTTCAATGAAATTAAGCGATTTTTTTTCTACGGATTCCATTTTTCCTCCAGATCAGACTTTTTCAATCAATCCGTAATGGTTCAAACATGTCAATAATTTAGATGTTTCGAATTGTTAAATCTTCTTTCTTTCTATAATGTATTTCGATTTTAAGTTTATAACAGTAATTGTTTTGATTTACTTTTGATACAATCCGATAATTTATATCATAGTTATCCAGTAAATAAATGATGTCTGATAAAGCCTTGAAGTCCGAGGATGAACTACTTCTGTTTCCTATAGTCTGTCCCAGGACTCTTTTAATAGCGTCATTTAATAAAAAAGACAATGATAATTTATTAAGTTTTCTTAATTCAATTCCAGATTCATATAAATCTATGCTTAAAGTGAAGTGAATTTGCTTATATTCAATGTTTTTTGTTTGATATTTTATTGTCCCAAGAGGAATTAAATTATCATTAGAACAATATAATGTTATAATATCATTCATTATTGTGGAAATAAGTTTTGATATTGTTGTTTTTCTGATTATACCGGCTTCCTGCAAGATTTTAAAAGATGATAATTCGATGTTTGCTGTAGTTCGAGCTTTCATTGATTCTACCTCAATTAATAATACGTAAATATATGGGCTTTTTTCATTTTTATTATGTTTTATGAAAAAACTGGATAGTTATCCATTTTTAGTGACATAATATGATTTTTGTTTCGCAATCGCACTTGACATTAGAAAGTTAAGAAATAATCAGATAAAATTGAGAGGAATATAATGATAAACTTAATACTTTGCGGTGGAAGTGGAACAAGATTATGGCCTTTATCTCGTCAGATGTTTCCAAAACAGTTTGTTGACATAACTGGAAAAACATCATTGTTTCAGGAAACTGTAATACGAAATTCTGATTTATGTGATAAATTTTGCATTGTTACGAATTCTGATCATCAGTTTATTGCTTCTCATCAATTAGATGAACTTAAACTCAAAGTTAACAATGTTACATATCTTCTTGAGCCTGTAGGAAGAAATACTGCACCGGCTATTGCTCTTGCATGTTTATCTTTTGATCCGGAAGAAATAGTTTTTGTTACTCCTTCTGATCATTTGATTAAAAAAACAGAAGTTTATTCGGAAAAAGTTCATATTGCCCGACTGAATGCAGACAAGGGCAATCTTGTGACATTTGGAATTACTGCGCAATATCCAGAAACAGGATATGGATATATTGAAGCTTCAAGTGGAAATATAGATCATGTTGATTCACTCTATAAAGTAGTTTCTTTCAGAGAAAAACCGGACAGAGAAACTGCTGAAAAGTATATAGCGGCTAAATCATACTATTGGAACAGCGGAATGTTTGTATTTAAAGCAGGTGTTTTCCTTGATGAATTGAAGAAATATTCGCCTGATATTTATGATAGATCTAAAGAAGCTTTTGAATCAGCTGATATAGAACAAAAGAATAATCGGACAATTAGAATTCAACTAGATCAAATGAATTTAATACCATCAGACAGTATAGATTATGCAGTAATGGAAAAATCTTCAAAAGTCAGTGTAGTTGCCAGTGATATCGGATGGACAGACTTGGGCAGTTTCGATTCAATTTCCGATATAAAAGATAAAGATGAAAATGGGAATTCATTTGATGGAGATGTTATATCCATCAAATCAAAAAATAATCTTGTTTTTTCCGGAAACAGAAGAATGTCTTTAATCGGAGTGGATGATTTAATCATTGTCGATACTTCGGATGCTCTTTGCATAATGAAGAAAGGCTTTTCTCAGGAAGTCAAAGATGTTGTAAACCGTCTTCAGAATTCAAACCCTCAGGATAAAGAGCTTACAATTCTTCATTCGACGGTTCATCGTCCGTGGGGCACTTATACGGTTCTTGAAGAAAGTAAACGGTTTAAGATTAAAAAAATTGTAATTAAACCAGGTAAAAGAATTTCTCTTCAAAAACATCTGCATAGAAGTGAACATTGGGTGGTTGTTTCCGGTACAGCTAATGTTCATTCAGGCGGCGATGATAAGGTAATATGCAAGAATGAGTCAATTTATATCCCAATTGGAGTTAATCATAGGCTTTCAAATGAAGGGAAAATTGATCTGGTTATTATTGAAACTCAGGTTGGAGAATATGTCGGAGAGGATGACATTATCCGCATCGACGATGACTTTAAAAGATGTTAGAGTGAAATATTATGGTTTTTCTTAGAAGATTATTTAAAACAATTGTTTTATTCTTTCTGAAAGAATTTTAACATTAGAAGAAGTTAATAGAAGGTTTCGGTTGTAACTTTTCTGCATTAGTTTTGATAGTTTAGAAATAATTTCTATATGCAGATCGTTTGATGATGCCGGTGATAAAAGAAGAAACACAGTATTTACGGGTTTCCCGTCAGGTGCATTCCATTCTATTCCCTTGTCGGATATTCCTGTCAAAAGTACAGGGGCGCTTATTGATTCTATCCGTGCATGGGGTATTGCTATGCCGTCTCCGATTGCTGTTGAATATTCTTCTTCGCGATTAATGAGAGCTTTTTCAACGTAATTTTGATCTATGTTTTTAATAAATGACTGTGCTGTCTGAATCATTTGTTTGATAGCAGAGCTTCGGTTGTTTTCTTCGAGCAGCATAATTCCATAATCGTAATTGATATAAGAAGATAGTGATACATCTTTTCTTTTTTTCATTGCATAAGTCATCCATGGGCCCATAATGATTGATGAAATAACAGCGCTGCATACAATTGCGATGAATATTGTAGGCGTAATGATGCCGGCTTCTAAGGCAAGCAAAGCAACAACTATTTCCATCATGCCGCCTGGAGTATGAGCAATAGAAATGAGTGTGCGGTTTATTTTGGGAACTTTGCTGAAAGTGACTCCTATCCAAGCTCCGATAAATCTTCCGAATATTCCAACTGCCGTTATCAGTGTTACTGGTAGAAGTTCAAAATTTGCGAAAAAATCAATTTTTAGGCCTATATTAACAAAAAATACAGGGACAAAAAGAGAATGAACCATTTGTGAAATTATTGCACGGGTGTCATCTTTTAGATTTTTTGCTTCACCTGCAACAATTCCTGCTATGAAGAATCCAAAAAGTGCATGTATTCCAAGTTTTTGAGTAAGAGCTCCGAATATCACTCCAAGAATACATACATAAGAAAATGAAGCTGCAGGTTCGGGGACGTTTTTCTTTTGAAAATAGTCTACAACTATATTGGAAAATTTCCTTCCAACAGTAAGAGCCAGAACTGAGAATCCTAGCGTAGCAAAGAATATTATTACTATAAAAGATGAATTTAATCCTGATTGTGTAAATAAACCTAAAATGATTGTAAAAAGTACCCAGCCGATAATATCATTAACGGCCAATGCTGACATCGTCAGAAATCCAATGTCTGTTTTTAAAAGGCGTAAATCATGCATAACCCGTGATGCTATAGGCATGGCGCTGATTGTCATTACTACGGCCATAAAAAGGGCGAAGTAGAGTCTTTTGTCAGGATCCGCCAGATATTGATCAGGAAGAAGAAAGCATGGTATAAAAGCTATCAGCATGGGAATAGCGATATCAGATAACGCAATTAAAAGGGCGCTGCCTCTTTGTCTCCATGCTGAAGAAAAGTCTATCTCCAATCCTGTGTCCATTAATAGAAATAACACACCTATCCATGATATAGTTTCGATCATATTTTGCTGAATAGAATCATTCGGGAAAATTGATGTAAAGATTTCAGGAAAAAAACGGCCAAATAAAGTCGGACCGAGGATCACTCCGATCATTAGCTCGGCTGTAAGTACTGGCTGTTTGAATCGACGGAAAATCTCGCCTGTTATACGTGCAAGAAATAGTATTATCGCAAGCTGAATGAGAAATAAAAGAATATTTGATTCATTCAAATAGTGCATGATTTTAATATTCGATAATTTATTAAAATATTCAATAAAAATTTCATTTTAGTGTAAAAAATCTTTTTTAATTCGTATTTAATTATATATGAAGATATTATTTCTTTTATCATTATTATTGGCTGCACAGACAAGCCATTCATCAGGTCTTTTAATATCTGAAATTTCTCCGGCAGGTAGTCCTTGTGATTGGGTTGAAATATATTTCTATTCTGATATTTTTGAAAAAAAAGATATATCAAAATTGTATCTTACAGTTTATTACGGAAGCGAAGAAATTCTTTCGGAATATCCTGTTTCAATTTGTTCTAGGAATCTTTTGGAAACTCCTTATGATGACAGATACGTTGTTGTGCGTTTCTGTGAAGGAGTTGATGAAACTGATTATACAGGAGACAGCAATAAAAACGGGGTCATTGATGTTTATGTTAAAGGATCAAGCCCTTGGAATACAGATTCTGTTATAGGACTTGATGATGATTCAAATATTGATAATGGGGCAATTGATTTTGCGGCATATTCCGCGTATGACGAGTCGGTTAATTCTACTGTTTTGTCGTATCTTATTTCTGCTGTTTCTGTCGGTGTTTGGTCTGTATCTGATCGTGCTGAAAAATCATTCATTGATATTGGGTTAAAAGGTCTTTCTTCGGACCAAAGTATTATTAGATTAGGAAAAGATACAAATTCAAAAAATGATTTTGTTGTCACTGATGCTCCAACACCAGGAAATGATAATATCTACTCAAAGAGAAGTTCCGAGTCTTTTTCATTGGGATTAAAAGATAAATATCTTATAGAAGAATTTTCCGGAAAAGATTTTGTTTCTATAAATATTTCCTTGCAGTGCTCTTTGCGTTTTAGGATTTACTCTACAAACGGAATACAGAAATACGAGTCTCAGCTTTTTAAAGATGTTCAGCCGGGAATTTTTAAAATCAGGCTTGAACATTCAGTTATTAAGAAGTTAAGAAGCGGAATGTATATAATTTGTTTTACAGGAGTTGCAAAAAGCGGAAGCATAAAGAATTCAAAGACTCTTATAATTGTTAACAGGTATAAATGAGAGTTGTAATTCTTTGTCTTGCATTATTGAATATTGCGGCATTCGATTATAACTCCCAGTCGTCGGTTTTTTCATGCGAAAGAAGCATTTATGCTGAAAGTCCATTGTCATATGCGGAAGAAGCTGGCAGCATTTGTGATGTTAAGCACAAATTTATATCCGTTTCATACGCTCGCCCATACGGAATTAGCCAACTACATTCTTCTTCATTAGTTGCCGGACTAACTTTTGATAGTTATGACTGTTATTTGTCGGGGAATTTTTTCGGCAGCAGTTTCTATTCTGAAACGAAAATTCGTGCAGGTACCAATTATGCTTTTAAGTATATCGGTTTTGGTGTCAGTGCGGATTTCCTTAGGTATGGAATTAATTGCGACGGTAGAAATTATTCCAAGTGGCTAAATGACTACAATGCGGGTGTGATTATTCGTCCAGTGCGTTTTGTCCGTGTGGGAATTTATCAGAGAGGAATTGTTTCACGATTTGATGAAAGCCGAGAGCTTTACCCTTCTATGTTTTCGGCCGGAATTTCTATAGCTCCTTTTTCCGGTGCTGAAATTATCTCAAATATTAATTATATAGATAATAAGATAGTGAAACTCTTCGAGCTATCGTTTAATCTTGCAAAAAATTTCAATTGTTCGGTCGGTTATTCTCCTGATTCGTCGATTTATTCTGTTGGAGGAACATTATATTATAATAATTGCCGATTGCAATATTCATTAATGAATCATTCTGTTCTGGGTGTTACGCATAATTTCAGTGTTTCATTTGTTTGGGGAGAAGTTGTTCTGCCGAATACTGTGATTGAAATTTCTAAGAAGTATAAGTATCGCTTTGAAGAATCGATTGACATTCAGCGGGCAGGGTTAGACGAGCTGCTTTCTATCGAAGGCATGACTGTAGAAATCGCACAGCGTATAATTGCATATAGAGAAAGATTTGGAAAGATAAGCCGGAAGTCACTTGTTCAAATTGGTGCTGAAGGTGAGCTATTAGAGTCTATAATCAGGCGAGTTGAAAATCTTTCAGAGACTGAAGTCAAAAAACATCATGAAAATAAATTCGTATATAAGCCAAAAAAAAGTAAAACCTATTTATTCAATCAACTTGTTTCTGCGGGTGTTCTTCATTCAAAAGCTTTGCGTATCGCAGATGATTTTATGATTAGAGGTAAAACTTATGTGTTAAACGGTATTGAAAGATACGAACTAGAAAAACAGATATTAATCAGGGTCATAGACATATGTTCAAACTATTAACTATTTATGTTCTATTTCCATGTACAATGCTTTTATCTTTTGTTGACGGAGATATGGATTATGAATATTCAAAAAAAGGATCTGAAGAGAAAAAAAATATATTTAGCCATTTTCTATTTAGTTTTGGAAGTTCATCATTCTTTGATTATTCAAGAAAAAGCGATATGATTAATAAAAAAAATTCGTATTCATGGAATGCGCGAATTTCTTCAGCAGACAGAATTAAAATATTAGCAGGAAATTATCATGCGAAGTTTTCAAGCGGAATGATATTGTCAAGGCTGAATTCAGCTTCTAATAATCCGTTTCTTTCTTCAACTATGCGCACTCAGAGTGATCCCTTTCTTCCTGAAACGAATGCAAATATAAATGATTCATTGTTCGGTTCTGCAATCAGTTATTCAATAATGAATTTAGACAATGTAAAATTAAAGATACATATGTTCTATTCTGATAAAAAGTCATATATTACGTCTTCTGAATATGAAGAGAATGAAACAAATAGAAGTTATTTGTCTTTAAATTCTTCTGACGTATTAGATAAAGAAGAAATAGTATCTTCAAAAATATCGGGCTATTCTTTATGCTTTAGTTATCAATTATTAAAAATAAATGTCAATGGGCTGTATTCTCTTGCTGAAAGCAGTTCAGGAAGATTGTACTCGCAAGGAAATGATCATTATTCCGCTTCATCTCTATATTTATCGTTCGGTATAAAACGGTCGGAAATATTTACTGAAATGTGTTTTAGCCGTTCGGAAGATAGTTGTTCTGCCGAAACTCTTTCTTATCAGTATGGGATGAAGCATGTTGAGAAAAAATACATGATTTCATTCGTCGGCAAAAATATGTCTGAAAAAATAAATCTTCCTTTCGGATCTCCCTGCAGAGGAAAAACTCCTTCAATGCAATATTCATTTGCGGGATATTTGTATATGACGGATAAAATCAAAACAGGTGCGGAAATAGAACAGACACAGTATAAGAAAATGAGTCAGTCAGAGACTCATTTGATTAATGAAAAAATATTCGGCGAAATTGAAGTTGTTAAAAATCTTTATATAAACGGAGATTATTGCCGAACAAAATATTACTGGAAAACTGATGAAGTTTCAGATGCGCTTTCCGCGGAAATGAAATTATTCTTAAAACATGTGGTGTTAAATCATTCTTTTTCAAAGAATGATGCTCGAAAAAAAATTAAAAGTGAATTTGAAACTCGATCATTAAATGCATTTTGCGCGAACATGTATTATGTATGTATTCTGGGAAAAGACTCATACTATTCTACAAGGAATAATCTAT
>JAEWVM010000033.1 GCA_023396615.1 Spirochaetota bacterium
GGACAAGGTTCAGCTTGCCAGAAATTCGGAGCGTCCTACCGCACTTGATTATATCGAACGCATTGTTGAAGATTTTACTGAACTGCACGGTGACAGATATTTTGCCGATGATTCTGCTATAGTTGCCGGGATCGGAAAAATCGCGGGTCTTCCTGTGACGATAATCGCCCAGCAAAAAGGACGAAACACAAAAGAAAAAATCAAACGCAATTTCGGAAGTCCGAATCCCGAAGGATACCGTAAGTCTCTTCGTCTGATGAAACAGAGTGAAAAGTTTAACCGTCCGGTTTTGTGTCTTATTGATACTCAGGGTGCCTACTGCGGAATAGGAGCCGAAGAGCGCGGAGAAGGCGAGGCTATCGCGCGCAATCTTATGGAAATGAGCATGATAAAGGTTCCGATTCTTTCTGTTGTATTGGCTGAAGGCGGAAGCGGCGGAGCGCTTGCGCTCGGTGTAGCGGATTCCGTATGGATGCTTGAGCACGCCGTTTATTCGATTCTTTCACCTGAAGGTTTCGCAAGTATTTTGTGGAAAGATTCATCGCGGGCGAAAGAAGCTTCTGAAATGATGAAACTTACAGCAGAAGATCTTAAGGAATTCGGAATAATTGACAGAGTAATAAGCGAGCCGTTAGGCGGCGTTCAAAAAAACATTGATTCAGTATGTGATGAACTTCGGAAGGAAATTCCGGCTGAGTTTGTCCGTTTGTTTAAAATGAATGAATCGCAAAGAACTCAAAACAGATATGACAAATACCGCCAGATGGGCAGATTTAATGATTGATGATATTCAGGCGGAAGTTCTTCCGCCTGAATTTTTCCAAACAAACTATGATATTTAGAAAACATAACAAAATAAAGACCTATGATGTAAAAGATAGATTTCTAAAAATAATCTCTCGCGTTGTTTCAATTATTTCTGCTGTGCTAGCGATAGTAATGGTCGGAGTTATTATTTTTATATCGGTTGACCTTGTCCGATTCATTGTTAATGATATTACGGCTTATCCGGCTTTTTCTTTCAGTACATCGCTTCTTGAAATATTCGGTCTATTTTTGAATGTTCTAATAGCATTTGAAATACTTGAAAATATCACTTCATACATAAGAAAGAATCATCTGCAGATTGAACTTGTTGTTGCTACTTCCCTTACTGCCGTTGCGCGAAAGCTGATTGTTTTTGATTTTGAAAAAGCAGGCGGAATTGAACTAATTGGACTTTCTGTCGCAATCGCGGCACTTTCAGGCAGTTATATTTTTCTGCGGCGCTCTGTAAAAAAAGATTTGAAGCAATGAATCTTGCTTTACAAATATAATGAATGGTTTATTGTAATGCCATGAAACATGAAATATTAAATGGAATGCATCCGAAAAAACGCCTTATTATATCTATCATTCTCCTTTTTCTGGGAATTGTATATGCTATTATGCCTTTTGATTTCGATTTCATTCCGGTTATCGGATGGATAGATGACATCGGCGTTTTGTTTGTAACATTCATAAATGCGCTTATTTCCTTTATCAGATATAAAAAATCGGAAGCCAAGACCGAAAAGAAATAATTGACTGTAGTTGATCTTTTTTTAGATTGGCTTCATGAATAATTCAAGTAAAATTCTCGCCGCTTTTGATATCGACGGCACGCTGTATGACTGCACTGATGCCATAATAACCGCATTTTCTGATGCAGTTAATGAATATAATCTCATAAACGGAACCGCTTATTCTCCTCCTGAATCCGAATTGATCATAGGTTCGCTCGGAATGCCTATCTATGAATTTTATCCCAGAATATTTTCTTTTGCCGGTCCGAAAGATATGCCTGATCTTGCACGCCTTTCTGAAGATAAACTGAATATTGCGGTATCTGAGAAAAAGGGCGCGGTATATCCATATGTGCGTGAAATAGTTGAGAGTCTTCATTCTTCGGGAATAACAATTGCCGCGGCTTCAAACGGGTCAAAGGAATATGTATCGCGCGTTCTGTCGGCTTATGAATTAGATTCATTTTTTGAACCGCTTATATCAATCGGTGATGAAGGAATCGTTAACAAGAATGATATACTGAAAGGTTATCTTTCTGATAATAATTACAACAGTGTATATATGATAGGAGATAGGGATTCTGACAGAATTGCGGCAAGAGCAAACGGTGCTCAATTTGTTTACTGCAATTACGGGCATTCCGGTGACAGTGAAGTATCGGAATTTGATTACGAGATTCATTCTCTAAGCGAGCTTTCAAACATAATTAAACAATAGATGATAAAAAAGCCCGGAAATGATCCGGGCTTTTTTATGTATATCCAGTATTAAGTTACTTGAATTCGGGCTTATCCATCAAATACTGGTAAAAGCTGTGCTTATGATCGGCCGTTTCTATAAGTTGAGCTTTTATAATTCCTTCGGCTGTCACAGTTTTTCCCATAAAACTTTTCAGTGAATCCTTCATTTGCCGCGGTAGAATGATTTGTGCATTTTCAGTGCTGATAACTAATTTACTCATCGGTTCGTTTCCGACCAGTTTAATAGTGCCGGTAACGCTGATTTTTTCACCGTCGTTGTATATAGCTTTGGGTTTACCCGAAGCGCAAGCGGAACATGCAAGCGCGCAAAAAGACAATAACGGCAAGAAAAGAAATATCAGTTTTTTTTTCATTTTAGACTCTCCAGAATCTTTCTGCGTTCAGCATTCTTGTCTTTTGACGGAAGAGTTGTTTGACCCGGAAGTATGTCGATTCTGTATATTTGAGGTTCAATTTCCGCACTTGATCTAAGAATTTCGCTTTTAATTGAAGCCGGAAGAATTACTATCTCGAAAGTACCGGAACTATTTGTATTTGTATTTAGAGCGAGAACGTATTTAGTTGCGCTAAGTGCGTCTCCGTATGGTGAGGTGTTATCAATTGTGCCGTCACTGTTGAATGCGCGATAAATTATATTTGTTCCGGAACCTGCTGCCGGGGTGTAGTCTGCAGTTATGCTTTTAATCATGCCTTCATAAGGAAAGGCCGCAGTATAACCGCCTGAATCGTTTGATGAAGTCATTTTGGTCAGTCCGGTTATTTCTCCGTTATAGCCGAGCTTGCCGCTTGTTTTGTTAATCTGATTTGCGATAAGCCAATCAACCATTATTTGCGTCCACGAACTTTTGCTGATTGAAATTGAACTGTATAATGAGCTGTGGGCTTTAATTTGTTCAACAACTGCGTTATAATCGGTATAACTTGAATCTAGAATATCCTTATAAATCGCGTCTCCGTCATCTGAATGGATTCTCATCCATTGAAAAAACAAATAGACTGTGGAATAATCGATAAGTTCGTTGTCCCATTTGTAAAAATTATCACCCCATGAATATGTAGATTGATATGTGTTATAGTAGCTTATTCTGTCACTGAGATGACTTCCGGAATAAATATATTCTGCCGCAGAAGAAAGACCTTCGTTTATCCAAGTGTCCTGATATATTCCGTCTGAAAGGCCTTTCTGTGTGAAATTAATCAAATGCTGAAATTCGTGAGCGACTGTCATCTGGAAATCTATTGTCATAGGGTCTGCCGGATAACAATCAAGATAAATCATGTCGCATTCATTTGAATACGGATTGAAAAGAGATTTGCTGAGAGTATTCGCAGAATCAAAATATCCGGCAACATAACCTCCTGTACCGTTAAAACCGTCACGGATATCGAGTATCAATAGAATTATTTTACCGTTTCCGTCAACATCGCTCTCTTCTCCGAATTTGGATGTTGTTTTTGGATAAATTTGATTATCGAATTCTTCTATTACGGAGTCAAGAGTTGAATCATTGACAAGAAAACGGCTTTCATCTTCGACATAAATTTTGCAGTATTTTCCTTCTTTATACAGCGGTGCGTTCACTTGATAGCTTTCATATGTTTGCATATCTGTTGCCCAAAATACGGCATCGTCAGACCCGCCTCCATCGCTTCCGCAGCCTATAAGAATTATTGCTGTTGAAATTGTTAATAAAGAAATTATCTTCTTGAAATGGTTCATTATTTACCTTCCTCTTTCTATTAGTTGTATAGGTTATGATTATGTTACAGTCAATAAATTAATACAAGCTGTCCTGCTTTTCGAGCTCTTCATTGGCTTTCTTTAATCTTTTGAGTTCGGAAAGATCATCTATCTTCGCATCTATATTTTTATGATAAGGATTGAATTCTTTCGTCTTTTCAAATGATTCAATTGCAGAGTCAATATCATCAGCTACATAACTGCGGAGTCCTTTTTTGTAATATTGATTTGCTATAGCGATATCTTCGACTGTGACAATCTTCGGTATAAGTTTTACGTTAAAATTTAGAGAATATACATATCCGAACGAAGCGTTATCTTCAACAGATGCATCTACCGAAAAGGCCAGATTGCGGATTGCATAATTTACGCCTAAACCGAAGGTATATGTTCCTGAATCATTGAATCTGTAACCCGTGCGCAGATAAATTAAATCGAGATAATTGAATTCCATACCGAATTTTATTTGAAATGATTCATCGAATCCATAGGTGAAATCGTACAAGTCCGATTTTTGGATCATGTACTGGTTAGCGTCTGTGTGGACTGCCAGCCAGCTGATCGGAATGAATTTTGCACCGATATTAATTTTTCTAGGAAGCGGGTGATCTGATATTTTTGTTCCCAGATTTTGAATTGATAACCCGAGATAAACGTTACGGTTGGGAGAATCAAAAGGTGTATACATGTGAAAACTTTTCAATAGTCCCAGATCGGCTGCGGCTCCCATGTATGTGTTGGTGTCAATTTTTTCGTATATGAATTTGATATTTGCACCAAGCATCAAATTCTTGAATTCAGTACCGTAGGAGAAATATGTTGCAGAATTATAGAAATTTACATCGCCAACATTATTGCCGTTGATATCAGTCTTTTCGAAAGAAGGCACCCAGAAAAGAGTGTTGCCGAAAGCTCCATAGCCGTTTTTGATTTTGATAGCTGCTGATATGTTTTCGATACGTGAATCGGTAATATGTTCCTGATGAAAAAATGAGGCTTCCGGATATTTCAGTGTGGCAAGTGCCGCCGGATTATAGTAAAAACCGTTTATATCTTCAGTGTTTGCGGTATAAGCTTCACCCATTCCAAGAGAACGTGTTCCTATATTGAACTCAAGAAACTGAGCTCCGGCGGTTCCCCTGCTGCCTTCGGCATAAAGAATCACTGCGGGAAACAGAATAAGTGCAATAAATACCAGCTTTTTCATATTTTCCCTTAACGGATATCAAAAAGGTATAATATTGCAAGTATTAAAATCCGTATTCTGTTCATTCAATCAAGATACACAAGAAATTAAGCTAGATCAAGAAAATAAGATTTATATGGGCTGTTACGTTTTAATAAAAAACATCGTCGATTATACCGCCTCCGATTAAGAGATCGTCACGGTAAAGAACTGCCGACTGGCCCTTTGTAACAGCGTCAATCGGCTCCATAAATTCGAGTAGAAGTCCGTTACTTGTCACTTTGACAGAGCATTTTTTATCCCTTTGCGCATAACGTGTTTTGAGCTGATATTCGCCGCTGTCAAGATCTGTGAAAAGGTTGATATCTGATGCAGTAAGAGATTTTGAAAATAATTCGTCTTTCTTAGAAAGTATAACTTCATTTTTTTCGATGTTGAATCCTGACACGTAAAGAGGATGAGAATAGGCGACACCGAGTCCTCTTCTTTGACCTATTGTATAATTGAAAATTCCGTTATGTTTTCCGAGAATTTTCCCTTCGTTATCAACGAAGTTTCCGCTTGAAACGCATATGTTTGTATTGCTGATATATTTTGAAATGAAATTTCTATAATCTCCATCGGGAAGAAAACAAATATCCTGGCTGTCTTTTTTAGATGCGGTTATGAGATTAGCTTTTTCCGCTTCATCTCGAACGGCAGATTTTTGCATTCCTGAAAGAGGAAAAATTATTTTAGGAAGAATTTCTTTCCGGATTTTGTAAAGAAAATATGTCTGATCTTTTGGGTCAACAGGATTGCGTTTTATGAAATATTGTTCATTGATGTTTACTATGGATGAATAATGTCCTGTTGCAAAAAAATCCGATCCGTTTAGAAACGCTTGATCGGCAAGTTCGCCGAATTTAACTTTTTTATTGCAAACTACGCATGGATTCGGGGTTCTTCCTTCGAGATAATTGCGTGTGAAATCACCTATGACAAATTCATTAAAAGATTCCGTATAGTCAACAATCTGATGTCTTATGCCGAGCTGAGCGCATATTTTAGAAGCGTCCTCGGCCGATTGTTCACCGATCTGAAATGACTTTCCGTCAGGAAACAGTATCCTGAAAATCATCGTTATGCCTGAAACGCTATATCCTTTTCGTAAAAGAGAATATGCCGCAAGTGACGAATCTACTCCGCCGCTCATGGCAACTGTGACATTGCTCATTCTTCAAACAGCCAGGTTGAAAGATAGCGTTCGCCGGAATCCGGAATAATAACCGTAATTATTTTGTCGGCATTTTCAGGTCTTTTAGAGATCTCAATTGCGCTCCAGAGCGCGGCTCCTCCGGATATTCCGCACAGAATTCCTTCTTTTTTGGCGGCGAGTTTTACAGTCTCTGCGGCATCAGTATCAATTACCGGAATATTTTCATCTATAAGGTTTTGTTCAATTACCTTGGGTATGAAGCCTGCACCGATACCCTGAATCCGGTGCGGATGATGAGTTCCGCCTGAAAGAACTCTTGACTCCATTGGTTCAACAGCGATAACTTTAACAGAAGGATTTTTCTCTTTTAAATATTTCGCACAACCGGTAATTGTTCCTCCGGTACCGACTCCTGCAACCATGATATCGATTTTGCCGTCGGTATCATTCCAAATTTCAGGACCAGTAGTTTTTTCATGCGCTGAAGGATTCGCAGGGTTTTCAAACTGCTGAAGAATAACGGAATTTTTCATTTCCGAGTGAAGCTTGTTTGCTTTGTCAATCGCTCCGCTCATGCCTGCGGCTCCTTCCGTCAAAACTATATGCGCTCCGAGAATCTTTAATAGTTTTCTTCTTTCGATGCTGAAACTGTCAGGCATGGTTAGAATCAGACGGTAACCTTTGACAGCGCAGACCATTGCAAGCCCGATGCCGGTATTTCCGCTGGTTGGTTCAATTATAACTGTACCTTTTGTGATTGTTCCGTTTTTTTCGCCTTCTTCAATCATTTCGAGGGCAATTCTTTCTTTGACGCATGAAAGCGGATTAAAGTATTCAAGCTTTGCGAATACCTGTGCACCGCCGGTATTTAAAGAGCCTATTTTGACAAGGGGTGTGTTTCCTATAGTTTCAAGAATGCTGTTATAAACGCGCATTGATTTCTCCGTTATTATGAGCCGCAGAAATTTTCGTAGATTTCCGTGCTGTTTTTATCCATCTTTAAAATCTCACATCCGACTTTCATTATTTTATTCTCAAGAAGCACGATGTTTCTTACAACGGCGAGCATGGAAACATCCGATCCTGTAATTTTCATGGTGCAGTGCAGATAACTTTTTTCTTTAAAATATCTGAGATAAGTTCTGTCTTTAAACACAACGCTGAATCCGCTTTTTGAGACGTCTGATACGATTATCCTGTCATTCATAATCTGAAAAAGATTATTTCTAACGAATATTTCTGATGTTATCAGCGAAAGTTTTCTTACTATGTTATAATATGATTCATTAGCGGCAACAGTGCTGTTTATCTGAATATAGCCGAACGGTAGAAATTGCTTGTAAAGGATTGGAAATGCGACTTCAGAAATCAGGTTTTTTCTGTTGATTAGGAAATAATCCTTTGAATAAATATTTTCAATATAAGTTCGGTAGTCCGCGTTCTCTTTCAGCTTTGGATCATTGATATCAGTTATGAGATACGGTTTTCCCATGTCATAAAAATATCTCATCCGGGGATCGCTCATTCCTTCATTCATGAAATAGACTTTCTTCTGCGGAAACATGGTGTCCATTTCGGAAATTATGGTATGCTTGACTCTGTCAGCTTTTCTGAAATCCAGTGCGATTGATTTTTCAATAATGAAATCTGTAATGAGATTGGTGATATATACAATAGATTTTTCGTTCTGGGCTGCAACTGATTTTCTTTCACCGCTTCTGTCAACCGTAATGGACTGCATTTTTACCGGACGGAAGGTGTAAACTTCATCTTCTTCCTTTGAGATGAGGCCGAGCTCTGCATAAATTGTAACGTTTTCGACACGGACAAATATGAGGCATGAAGGCGGCATGCTTTTTACATAAGGAATTTTAAACGCTGCTTCGCCGTCAGAATATCCCATGAAAAGTATTTTGAGATTTCCATTCGCTGTTTTGAGGAACACGCTTCCGTTTGCGAAACTCTTATAAAAAATGTCATGAAACTCATTTTTATCTGTTATTGTTCTGATGGATCCTGACATTGTTTAATATTACCTATAATTTTTCCGAAACACGTTTTATCATGGCTTTCAGGTCTTCGATATCATTTCCGACTCTGTCCATTAAAGCCATATTCTTATCGTTCTTGGCTTTCTGGTACTTCGCGATAAATGCTTCGACAAGAACATCGATCTGCTCGACATCATCGTCAATCGCATGAATATCTTCCGGAACGACGCCGTAGCTCATACGCGTAGTTTCAAAAGTATCAAGATCTACTATATCTCCCCAGTTAGGAACTGTGGTTTTGAAACCGAAATTTTCTGAAATAAGGGATGCGAGATTTGAAGATGATTTTTCTTCACCGTGTACAACAAAGACTTTCATGTTCTTATTCTTGAATTTGCTTACCCATTCAAGAAGCCCGTCTTTATCCGCATGACCGGAGAATCCGCCTAATGTGTAAATCTTCGCGTTGACTGAAACTTCTTCTCCGTACAGTTTAACACGTTTAGCTCCTTCTACGAGAGAACGACCGAGAGTTCCTTCCGCCTGATATCCTACAAATACAACGCTTGCTTCTTTCTTATAAAGATTATTCTGGAGATGATATTTAATTCTTCCGGCTGTACACATTCCCGATGCGGAAATTATTATTGCGCCTTTTGCTTTTTTGTTTAGTTCCTTCGACTCGGCAGTGGTTTTAGTGTATGTGAGTGAAGGAAAATTGAGAGGGTCCTCTCCGCGGAGAATCCTTGCTCTCATATCATCGTCATAGCATTCGACATGTTTTCTGAAAATCTCAGTTGCGGAAATCGCAAGGGGAGAATCAATATAAACCGGAACGAGCGGAATCTCGCCGTTTTTTAACAGATCGGAAAGTGTGTGTATTATTTCCTGTGTTCTTTCAACTGCGAAGGAAGGTATGACAATATTCCCCTTCTTGTTATGTGCCTCATTGATGACGTTTTTGAATTCGGCATATGTATCGCCTTTGCTTTTATGAATTCTGTCGCCGTAAG
Organism: Spirochaetota bacterium; assembly: GCA_023396615.1. GTDB lineage: Bacteria > Spirochaetota > UBA4802 > UBA4802 > JAFGJZ01 > JAKJGA01. The sequence goes on from JAEWVM010000033.1 coordinate 9,436, forward strand.
TAGATTCAACCAGAAGAAAATCGGCGTCTTCGATATATTCGGCGTTTTTTATTATCGCCTGATCGCGCGGCCCGAGGTCTCCGGAGAAAACAATTTTTTTTGTAATGCCGTTTTCTTCAACCCACAGCTCAATCATCGCGGATCCCAGAATATGACCCGCGTCTCTAAAGCGGGCTTTTACTCCCGGAACAACATCAAAAATTTCGCCGTAATCTTTTGCGTTTAAGTATTTGCAGGCTTCTTCCGCATCCGCCTGAACGTAGAGCGGTTCAACGGCTTCGCGTCCGAGTTTTTTGTTTCTTTTAGTGAAGAATTCAGCATCCATTTCCTGAATATGCGCCGAATCCGGGAGCATTATTCTGAGAAGATCAGTTGTTGCTGATGTCGCGAAAATGGGTTTATTGAAGCCCTCTTTAACAAGTTTCGGGATTAGACCGCTGTGATCGATATGGGCGTGAGTGACAAGAAGCGCGTCAATTTCCTGAGGTGCGTAAATCAAGTGAAGATAATTTCTTTCTTTCAGTTCTCTGCGTCCTTGAAACATTCCGCAGTCGATCATTATTGTAAAGTTATCATTTTTGACAATATAGGAAGACCCTGTAACTGTTTTAGCGGCTCCGACAAATTCAATTTTCATGCTGTCCTCCGTTTGCTATTTTTCCGTCTATTAGAGTTATTATTCTTCCTGTTTTGGCGGCGATCGACTGATCATGTGTTACAGTGATTAATGTGCAGTTTTTTTCTTTCGCAAGCGAAAATAGAAAATCCATGAGATTGTCTGAATTTTTTCTGTCGAGCGCCCCGGTTGGTTCATCCGCGAGGATGATTGAAGGATCACCTGCGAGCGCGCGGGCAACGGTTATTCTCTGGCATTCTCCGCCGGATAATTCTGACGGTTTATGGTGTATTCTGTCCAGAAGTCCGAATTTTTCTATGAGTTCGAGCGCCTTATTTTTTGCTTTTTTAGGGGACGTTCTTCTTACAAGAAGGGGAATCATTACATTTTCGAGAGCGCTGAATTCCGGAAGAAGATTATTTGCCTGAAAAATGAAACCAAGATTGCGGTTTCTGAATTTTGAAATTTCTGAAATGCTTAACGATGAAATATTTTTTCCGCCGATGAAAAGACTTCCGGACTGGAAGTAGTCGAGACATCCTATAAGATTCAGCAATGTTGATTTTCCGGCTCCTGAAGGTCCGACTATTGAAACATTTTCGCCCTGTTCAATTTCAAAAGAAACATTCGACAGAACATTTAATGTATTTTTTCCGAAACCGAAATGTTTGCTGATGCCGTTTGCTTTGATAAGACTCATTATTCATACCTGATTGTTTCAACCGGATTAAGTCTTGAAGCGTGCCATGCCGGAAAAACCGCAGATAGAGTAGAAAGGAATACTGCGAATGAACCGATGAACGCGACGAATTCCGGTGAAATTTGAGTTGGAATTCCTTCAATGTAATAAACATTCTGAGGAACAAGAGATATGCCGATAAATTGTCCTTCACCGATTAAAGGATAAATAAATGCACCAATGTGATTGATCACTTTTTCGACAAATGAGATGATGGCTTCAAGATTCAGTGAAAAAGCAAGACCGCAAACGACTCCCGAAATTGATCCGGCAAGACCGATTAGAAAACCTTCCATTACAAAAATGGTCATTATCGATTGAGGAGTTGCGCCGAGTGATTTTAAAATTCCGACTGTGCGGCGTTTTTCCATTACAACCATTGCAAGGGTTCCCATGATTGTGAATCCGGCAGAAACGATTACTAGAAAAAGAATTACCGTCATGATGAGCTTTTCGAGCTTGAGAGCATAAAAAAGATTGCCGTTTTTTTCTTCTGCAGTCATTACCGCATATCTGAAATCTATCATGTCCCGTAATTTTTTTGCGTATTGATCTATTTTATAGATATCGTCTATTTTAATGGATATTCCTGAAACCCGTTTACGTGCTCCGAAAAGATTCTGCGCATCCGAAAGAGAAATAAAAAGAAGTGATGTATCGTATTCATAGTATCCGGTTTTGAAGAAACCCTTTACTTTGAATCGTCCTATGCCGGGTTCCATGGAGTCCGAACCTATTTTTCCTCTCGGCACTATGAGTTCGACAACATCTCCTATTTCGATGTTGTGAAGATTTTTCATTTCCTCTCCGAGGATAATTTCACCGGGTTTTTCGAAAGTGGTATTCTTAATTTTTGATACGTTATTTAATAATCCGAATATGTTCGAAAAATCAGATATTCCGTTCTTAATAATAGGTTCGCGCACGATAAACTTGTTCAACTGCTCGGGCATATTGCCGATTTCGCCGAACCCGCGAAGCATTATGGGTTTGATGTCGCCTGCTATCTTAAGTAAACCGTTTCCCTGAAAATAGGGAAGAGCGCTTTTAATTCCGTTCACGGATTTTATTTTTTCCGTAAGTTTATCATCATAGATGAAGCCTGACGGATTGCTTTCAAATTCTTTGGTGACTGTAATATGCGAATCGACGTCAATAATCTTGTCCTTGATTTGGCTCTGAAATCCGTTCATTACGGAAATCACGACAACAAGGATAAATACTCCGATAAATACCATGAAAATCGAAAGGAAGGTGTTGAAGGAAATAAACCCCTGACTCTTCTTCGACTTTAAGTAGCGGAAACCGATGAATAATTCGAAAAGTCTTTTTATCATAACCCGAGCATCGTAGATTGAAAGGCGGCATTTGTCAAGCAATGAAAATCAGTCTTAATTTTCTTGACTTTTGACCTTCCTGAATAATCGTAGCCGGGAATATGTTTACATCCAGACGGTGAATTATGAAAAATCAGCTCAATAAAATCAAAGAAGAAGCGCACGGCGCGATAGTCAGCGCGGACAATATCGAGCTTCTCGAAAACATCCGTGTGAAATTTCTCGGAAGAAAAGGCGAACTTACCGGCATTCTCCGGTCGCTAGCGTCTCTCTCGAACGAAGAGAAGGCGGAAGTCGGTGCATTGTCAAATAAAATCAAAGAAGAGCTGAATGCTGAGATTGACTCCAAGAAGGAGACTCTTCTTAAGGCTGAAGTCGAACTCAAAATCAAAAATGAATTTTTGGATGTGACACTTGATGAAATTCCCGGATCAGCTTCATTCGAGCGCGGGCATCTTCATCCCATCTCACAGCTTCAGTATGAAATAGAGGATATTTTTACTTCCATGGGTTTTGAGGTTCTTGACGGACCTGAAGCTGAAACTGAATATTATAATTTTGAAGCTTTAAATATTCCGAAACATCATCCCGCGCGCGACATGCAGGATACCTTCTGGACTGAAGACGGAAATCTTCTGCGCACTCACACTTCCGCAATTCAGGTTCGCGGAATGGAAAAACGCAAACCGCCTTTCAGGGTTGTCGGACCTGGAAGGGTATTCCGTTATGAGGCTACAGATGCTTCTCATGAAAATACCTTCTACCAAGTTGAAGGTATGATGGTTGATAAAAATATTTCCGTGGCGAATCTCATTCATTTTATGAAGGTTCTTCTCCGCGAAGTTTTCAAAACCGACGTTAAGATAAGACTTCGTCCGGGGTTTTTCCCTTTTGTTGAGCCCGGTTTCGAGCTCGATATCAACTGTCTGATCTGCGGCGGAAAAGGATGCAGTGTATGCAAACAGTCGGGCTGGGTAGAGCTTCTTCCATGCGGTCTTGTTCATCCGAATGTTTTAAAAAGCGGCGGAATAGATCCTTCTGAATATTCCGGATTTGCTTTCGGTCTGGGGCTTAACCGTCTCATCATGATGCGCTACGGAATTAACGACATCCGTCATTTCCAAAGCGGCGACATCCGTTTTCTAAAACAGTTTTAAGGAGAGCAAAATGTATCTTTCACTGAAAATATTATCTGAACTCGTTGACCTCGAAGGTCTTTCAATAGATGAAATCGCGAACAAGCTTACAATGTCGACTGCGGAAATTGACGGAGTCGAAAAGATTAATCATCATTTCGAAACAATAGTAACTGCAAAGCTTCTTGAAGTAAAAAAACATCCCGATTCGGATCATCTTACTATAGTGAAAGCAGATACCGGTTCGGCAGTATTTGATCTTATCTGCGGTGCACCTAATCACAAAACCGGCGATATCGCGGCTCTCGCGCTTGAAGGCACTAAATTTTCTGAAGAATTCATAATTAAGAAAACAAAAATCCGCGGAGTAGAATCGAGCGGAATGCTCTGCTCTCTCAGAGAGCTTGGTCTTTCGGAAGATCATTCCGGAATAATTATTTTTCCTGCTGATACCAAACTCGGAATTCCGCTTTCTGAAATCTATAAGGACTATGTCGATACCCGGATTGAAATAGACAACAAGTCGATAACGCACAGGCCGGATCTCTGGGGGCATATCGGTTTCGCGCGCGAGCTTTCGGCGATATTCGGCCGCAAACTCAAAAAGAATTACTTTACTGATTTGAATTATAATTTTGCCGGAGATAATAAACTTTCGGTTGAAATAAAATGTCCTGAATCAGCTTACCGTTATACCGGTCTTGTCGTGAAAAACATTAAGATAGAAGAATCTCCTGACTGGCTGAAAGCGAGAATTTCAGCGCTGGGAATGCGTCCGATAAACAACATCGTTGATATCACAAATTATGTGATGAGTGAAATCGGCGAACCTATGCACGCCTTTGACAGAAAAAAACTTTCAGGCGATAAGATAATTGTACGCATGGCTGAAGACTCCGAAAAGCTTTCGACTCTTGACGGAAGCGAACATAATCTTACAAAAGACGATATCGTAATAGCTGACAGCGGAAAACCGATCGCTCTTGCCGGAGTGATGGGAGGAGCGAACAGCGAAATTGATGATTCGACTTCCGAAATCGTTCTTGAAGCCGCTTGTTTCAACGCGGTAAATATAAGAAAAACCGCTCACCGTTTTGTTTTAAGAACAGATGCTGCAATGCGTTTTGAAAAATCGCTTGATCCTGAAATTACTGTTCTTGCCATCAAGCGTTCGTATGATCTGATTAAACAGCTTATACCGGAAGCTGAATGCATTTCGCCTTTGGTTGATGTATATCCTTCGCCGTTTAAAAAAGT
>JAEWVM010000034.1 GCA_023396615.1 Spirochaetota bacterium
GTATAAACCAGACCCAAAGTAATTCTCGGTATCATTTCAAAACGGACATTTTTTGATAAATCATTTTTATATAATGAATAACCAAGTCCTCCGCCGGCCGACATATTATACATTTTGCGGTCGACAATATTGGAAATATTCTTTGCCGTATACTTTACATAGTCGCCCTCGAACTCAACAGAAAGCCTGCCCATAAACGAATCTTTCGAAAACAAACGCGACAAAGGAAAAGATATAGCCCCGCCGAAAGATGTATAGGAGTTCTCGAAATAATCTTTCCATCCCCCGAGAATTAAATTATAAATCGGGAATACAGTTATATAAACCATAGGATCTTCTTTTACTTTTATATCAGCTACGGCAAATTTCAGCTGTTTCAGGGAGCGTCCGCCGTCCGGATTAACGGCAGTAACCATATATTTACCAACAGGCATTTCTGCCGGCAGAATAATTTCGGCACTGTTTCCTGTAGTTTTTACAGGTAAGATACTCTGATTATATGATGAGGAAGAAACAATAAATCTAGTATTAGCTGTTAAATTATTTCCTTTTACTGCAATCTTATAAGCAGTTTTGCTTCCAGTCTCAACTTTCTCCGGCGACAAATCATCAATTTCCGGCAAAACTTTGCTTTTATCGGCAATTATTTCAAATGATCCGGCGCTTTGAAAACCGTTCGGATTGACGGCAATAAGCTTATAACTTCCATTTGCATCATCCGGCAAATCAGGATAAACAAGCGCTTCATTATAAGATACATATTTGGATTTCAGTTTAACTTTGCTGTCGCCTTTCATAAGGAAGAATTCAGTTTTTTCAGAAAAACCGGCTCCTTTTATGCTGACAGGCTTGCCCTTATCAGCAGAACTTACGGCAACAGAAGATGACGAATCGAACGAAGGGACAAGAGCCCTTTCAATTTTAATTTTCGCCCATCTGGATTTTTTACCCATCTGATTATATTTATTCATCGCGGCAACGCGGAATTCATAATTGCCGGGAGCTAAAAAAGTAATGTTTTGATAGGTTGAATAAACTTTTTTTGAAAAAACTATTTTGTCCGATTTGTCGCGGATTTCGATAAAATAAGCGGAAGCCCCTGCAACAGATCCCCATTTTAAGGAAGGAGTAGTCTGCGAAAAAATGTTAAAAGTTATTATTAACAGCGTCGCACAAAATAAACCGATGCGGCAGATTTTATTTAACATAAATTAAACCCTGGGTTCTGATTTCCGGAGCAGAAAGCATTTCGGACAACTTGAATTCAAACACAACATTATCAGGTTTGCTTTCGGCAAAGACCTCGCCTTTCTTAAGACTTACCGACTTTACTTCCACTCTGATTTTTCCAGGTTTCAATTTTGAAAGATCTCTGATAGTTATTGAATTTTTTACGGTCTTCTCCGTAAACAACAGAAATTCCTCACCGCCGACTACTTGTTTCAAAGAAACGGAATAAGTATTTGCGCCTGCAACTTTTTTCCATGCAATAGTAATAGGCTTAGGAGATCCGGCATCAATTTTCGAGCCGTTCGCCGGTGAAAGAATAACCGGTGCTGACAAAGTTTCAGTTATTCTGAAATCCTCTATTCGGCTTTCTGCGAGTATAGATTCATCAATTCCGAGAAGAAAAACCCGCCAGTAATATTTTCCTGCATTAGAAAGACTTACGTCGGTTTTTCTTTCAGATGACGTTGAAGTATGTACAACACTCTTGAATTTATTGTCTTTTGCTATATCAATTCGGTATAAAGATCCCATATTATTATCATTCCATCTAAAGCGCTGCAAACCTTTTCCGGAAACAGCCCCGGTAACAGGAGAGATCAAACGAAGACTTATTGAATCAAGAACATTTAACTCGCGAACTGATGAATAATCAGAATCTTTGCCGTCAGAATCAAGTGACGCTACACGCCAGTAATACTTACCGACAGCCGTGTCCGGCGGCAGAATTTCCTTATTTGAAGAGGTTTCCTTTGAAAATATTTTATCATCAAAAGAAGAATCTTTCGCTAATTCAATCCGGTACTTCTTAGATGACACCTTCCAGTTAAATCCGACTTTTCCTGTTATGACGGCATAAACCGAAACATTTGCCGAATCAAGAGGAGCAATCAAAACAGGCGGAGACATACGAAGCTGCTTCACAGCTGAAAATGAAGCAATCTCCGATCCGGTAAAATTGCCTGAATAATTCGCCTTTACTGACCAATAATATTTTCCTTCATCCTGTAAAGGAAATGAAGTGAATCTTGCAGTGGTCTTTATTGAATTGATGATATTGTTCATTTCAGGATCGGATGCGAGCAAAACTTCAAAATCAGATGCGGATTCTGCTCCCGACCACCTCAGCATAAAAACTGAATTCTGATTAGCGAAAAAAACCTGTGCATTATTCTCAGGATACACTGCCTTAACCGGAGAATCCGATATTACGGAGAATCTGCGAACCTCAGATTTTTCATTTTTATCAACAACGCGCCAGTAATATGAACCGCTGCGCAAAGAAACATTAGAATTTCCTTTTGAAGGAATTGTCTTATAGATTTTTGAAAAACTCCGCGTTTTAGAAAGTTCAATCACAGATGAAGAAAGACCTTCAAAATTAAAAACGACATCACCTGCACTGGATGAGGTTATAATTTTTTCACCATCTGCGGGAGATTTTAATAAAATATTTTTGGTTTCAATATTCATCTGTCCGCCGGAAAAACGGAATGAATTGGAATCGGAAAGAACTCCTGCCGAACCGACATCCGCAGAACCGCCTTCTACATCAGCCGTTATACCTTTGGCATCTTTGGCAATACTCAACCTGCCGTTTTTTAGAGCGAAGGATGTTTTATCCGCTTTTACGCTAAGGTTTAAAGTACCTTTTTTGACAGAAATGTTTCCGCCTTCGAAATTTACCTTAACCTCATCGCCTTCTTTGACGATGATAATCATCGAGTTAGAGTCAATATTAATCTCACCGCCGTCTTTAAACGTTACTACAGCGCTTGAATCATCATCTGTTCTAATGGAATCGTAATTAAAAAGGGGAGAATGATTTGAAAGCTCCTCCCACACGGAATTGTCCGAGTAACGCCGCTGGGCGATTTTCTTTCTAAAAGTAATGAAAGCAACAGCAGACTTATCATCCCTGATTATATGGGAATTTAAATCAATGTAAAGAAGATACGCGCATACAGCGATTATTGCTCCGCTTATGCAAACTACAAAAAAATCTTTATTTAACAATCGCATATTTCTCTTCTTTGCCGTTAGGATCAAAAGATTTAAGCGGAACATATTTTATTCCGACATATTCTCTGAGTTCTTTGAGAGTCTTCGGCGCATTTGCGTCATTCTTTCTCGAAATTACTGCATATATCTGCTGAGGGTCTTTTTTGCCTTTTACTGAAATTTTTTCCATGGGTTCACAAAGATAGAGATCCTTTACAAGATTATACGAATCACTTGAGACCAGGATATCGGTGCAGAAAGGCTTATTGAGAGACTCTATTCTTGAAGCAAGATTCACCGTGTCTCCGATAACGGTATACTCCATTCTGTCATGAGACCCTATCTGACCGGCAAGAACAGGCCCGGTATTTATTCCGCACCCGATATTAATTACCGGCTTTTTAGCGCTTCCCCTGCCTTTGTTGAATTTTTTAAGAGCTTCTCTCATCATTAGAGCTCCTTCAACTGCATTAGCAGTATCGTTTCCTCTTGAAATAGGAGTTCCCCAAACCGCCATTATCGCGTCGCCGATAAACTTATCAACGACACCGTTTGTTTTATTAACGCAATCAACCATGATACTCATATATTCGTTTAGAAAATCCACGACTTCTTCCGGCTGAAGATTTTCTGAAATAGCCGTAAAAGAACGTATATCTGAAAAAAATACAACTGCGGTTTTTCTTTCTCCGCCGAGTTTAAGTTCATTTTTCAAAATCATATCAGCGATTTCTTTGTTAACGAATTTTCCGAAGGCGTCTTTCATTTTTTCACGTTCGGCAAGTCCTCTCGCCATATCTTCAAATGATTCCGACAGAATACCTATCTCATCACGGGATTTCGATTTAAC
>JAEWVM010000068.1 GCA_023396615.1 Spirochaetota bacterium
AAAGTATATTTCCGAAACAGGTTCTGATAATGTTGATAAATTACTTTTTTCCGCATCAGAAATTTATATTTCTATAATTGGACATGTCGAAGCAATTTCTTCTTTTAGAAGATTACTTCATGAAAGAGAAATTGATGAAAAAGATTATAATCAATTGAAGTTGGAGATTGAACAGGATTTTCAGTTTTTCAATGTTGTCGATGTTAGTTTTGAAATAGTTTTTTCTGCAATAAAAACAATTGATAAATATCAATTGAAAAGTCTTGATTCTATTCACCTTGCATCGGCCATATCAATGAAAAGAAATATTGATTATTTTGTTTCCTCCGATCAGAAATTGTTGAACGCTGCGAAGAAAGAAGGATTCAAAGTTATAAATCCGAACGAATAAAAATATTTTTTGTACAAATAAGTCTGAGTGCATCAATTCTGAGAGAGAATGCTTCCGCAATGTCTTAGCCGTAAATACGCAAAATCTTGCGTATTTACGATAATTGACGATTTGCATCGAATAATTGATAATTCTCTATTCCGCTTTTCTAACCGTTGTGCTACAAGATACTGGGAGGTAGCGATGATAGAATATGCGATGAAAGATTCTTCTGCCATTGCAGACATTCGGCATCTGTGGGAAGAGCTGAATGAACACCACATTTCAAAGGGTTCATTTGAGGATGTTTACCGCAAGAAGACGTTTGAAAAAAGACGTGATGAGCTCATGGAAAAATGCAAAGAGTCCATGAAAATTTTCACCGCAAGTGATGATTCGATTCCTGTTGCTTATTGCATTGTTTCGCCGTGTGAAATCGAATCGCTCTGTGTTTCAAAAAAATACAGAGGACACGGAATTGGAAAAAAGCTCATGGAGAATGCTCTTGAGTGGATTGATGAACTGGGCGCAAAAAACATTGTCGTAGAAGTATACGGCGGAAACGAAAGCGTGATTGATTTTTATTCAGAATTTGGATTTTCAACACGCAGAATAATTATGGAAAGAAGGGGATAAGATGAGCAAGGCATTGATGATTATTGATGTACAGAATGATTATTTTCCGGGCGGAACAAAGGAACTTGTTAATTCGGAGAACGCTGCAAAAAAAGCGGCGGAACTTCTTAATCACGCGAGAAAAAGCGGAATGAAAGTAATTCACGTAAGACATATATCGGAATATCCCGGTGCGACATTTTTTCTTCCGGGTACTGAAGGATCTGAAATTCATGAAAGCGTTAAACCTTTGGATGACGAGAAAATTATTATTAAGAATTTTCCGAACAGCTTCAGAGGCACTGATCTTGACAGTTATCTGCATTCAAACGGAATTAAAGAGATTGTTTTTTGCGGCATGATGAGCCATATGTGTGTAGATTCGGGCGTTAGAGCTGCTAAGGATTACGGTTATGATTGTTCACTGGTTCATGATGCCTGCGCTACCTGCGATCAGCATTTTGCCGGGGAGAAGATTTCTGCTGAATCCGTTCACAGATCTTTTATGGCGGCATTAGACGGAATTTTCGCTAAGATTATATCCGCGGATGATTTTAAGAATAGTTTCTGATATATGGGTTTCAAGTCTGCCAAAAGGCAGACTTGAAAAATATTATTTCTTTAACTCTTTATCCATCCAGTCTATATAGCTGCTTACTGCATCATCAATTGATTCTGCGCATATTTTGTTTACTTCGGCGACTTTATACCATCCCATAAACTGTGTAATTCCGGTTTCGGATTCGCCTTCAACTTTCTTTTTGATGATTGTAGCGCCCTTTGCGTCATAAACAGTTATAGTCATATTTGTTTTTGCTTTGATGTTTCCAATAGATACTCCAAGCACGCTGACTCCGCTTTTGGTTAATGAACTGAAAATCTCGACAATAATTGTAGCGTTAAGATTTTTTGCACTGGCTAGAAATTTTACTGTTTCTTTTTCGGCTTTACCTGATGATGCAAGAGCAGGATAACCCTGAACACCGGTAAAATTTCCAAATACATCCTTTTGAGATTCTATTTTCTTAAATGCCGGAATTGAAAGAACTTCGCCTTCTCCTGCAAGTGTAAAAGGAAACATTTTGCGGCGATTTTCCATTACTTTGTTTTTGGTATAATTAAGTGTAGGAAGCATGGATAATTTATCTCTTTGAGACAATTCCGATGCAAGAGTTAAAAGCCCGCTTCCGGTTGATGATGTGTCAACTTCTGATGTAGCAGATACAACTGATATTACCGCACCTTTTTTTATTTTTTTTGCTTCGTCTTTTTTCATGACGCTGGTACATGATGAAAGAACTACTGCGGATAGAAGCAATAGAAATGCATACTGAAAACGCTTAAGGCTGTTCATTTGGAATCTCCATTAATATTTTTTTTTAGAGAAATACTCTAACATATATTGTCAATCATTAAAGAAAGAATATGGTAATTGACGGTAATCTTCTGGTTTGATTTTTGAAATTTAAGCAAAAGCCATGAGCCAAATCACGAATCGAACTTGATAAATCATTATTGTGAGTGATGCGCTCTGCCGACTGAGCTATGCAGGCTTATCTGAAACATTTACCGCAAATAAGCATTGTCAAGAAAAGGTTATTTTTTTACTGATAAAGTAAATAAATGCTTGAACGCGCAAACGTTTGCCCGTATATTGGTTTTAACGCTGAGAATATCCGGAATTTTTCGGCCGTGGAGGTAAAATGGAAACTTATAAGAACTTTGATGTTGCGCTGTATTTTACAGTAAGAGATACAATGGAGTTTGCCAAAAATGAAAAATTTCGCGAGAAATGGGATTTTTTGACAAAGCACATTAAGATTAATCATGTTTATATTGAAACTTACAGGGGAGATATCTGGGCAAGCGATGAAGAGCTGACTGAAGTTAAAAAATTCTTTAATGAAAGAAAGGTGAAGCTTTCGGGCGGAATCACAACCTCAAAGCAGACTCAGGAGTTTTGGCAGCTTCTTTGCTATTCAAGCGATGAAGACAGAAAGAAGCTTGAGTCAGCTGTGCGTCTTACCGCAAAGCATTTTGACAGAATCATCTTCGATGACTTTTATTTTACGGACTGCAGATGCAAAAAATGCGCCGAAGCTAAGGGAAACAGAACTTTCCGCGAATACCGCATGGATCTGAAGAATGATGTTTCAAAAAATATCATAATGAAGACTGCAAAGGAAGTTAATCCGTCTTGTCACGTGATTATAAAATTTCCGAACTGGTATCCTTATCATTCATTTACGGGATATAATCCAAAAAACGAACGCAATATTTTCGATTCAATTTATACCGGTACTGAAACGCGCGATCATAAGATGACCCAGCAGAATATTCCGCGGTACATGAGTTATTCTATCATGCGTTATTTTGAAAACGCCGCTCCGGGCAGAAACGGCGGAGGTTGGTATGATGCTTTCGACTGTTATACTCATCTCGACTATACAGAGCAGGGAATTTTTACAGTTCTTTCGGGCGCAAAGGAAATAACACTTTTCTGCTACAGTCATATCTATGACCATTTTGTTCCTGGCATGGGTTATGTTTTCGACAGACTTGATGAGGACATGTCGAAGCTCGGCAAACCATATGGAATAAATGCCTACATTCCTTTCGATTCTTACGGTGAAGAATATATTACGGATTATTTCGGTCATATGGGACTTCCTATCGAGCCGTCTCCAGAGTATGATGATTCGCGTATTATGATTCTTACAGAGTCTTCCGCCAAGGATAAGGATATTGTCAAAAAGATGGAAGCTACTCTCGGCAAGGGCGGAAAGGTCATTACTACGACCGGCTTCTGGCGCGAAGCTGCTCAAATGGGAGCTGAACCTTTCAGAATAAAAGCCAATGTCCGTAAGGCGGATAACTACGCGCATGAGATAGATATCTGCGGATTCAAGAATTATTTTCCTTCAAGCGACAGCGCTCTTTACAGTGATATCTTTTCACCTGTAAACGACGGCTGGAATACAGTTGTAGGTCTTGACGATTCGGGTGTTTTTCCGGTTTTGATTAAGCAGAAATGGGGTGAAGGTTTTCTTTACTTATTGAACATACCTCATTCACCGGCGGATATATTAAAGCTTCCGGCTGAAGTTCTGAACAAAATCAGAAGCGAGTTCATGGCAGACTTTCCTGTCATGATAAAAGGCGAAAGCAATGTTCTGTTGTTTCTTTATGATAACAACAAGGCATTTCTTTATTCATCGGTCATGCATAACACCTTTGTCGATGTTGTTTATAAAAATAAGGGAACCACGGAAAGGATTTTCATCCGTCCCGGAGAGTGCAGAATCCTTGATCTTTAACAAAACCCGCGAAAGCGGGTTTTTTACTTCTCGGGGATGATGATGCAATTAATTTATCCTTGAAACAATTAGGGCAATTAATTTATTGAATTATTCGTTTTATATGATTATGATGGGGTGTTCTTATGGATGGCGGAATGTTTATTAGAAGTGTTGCGGAAAAACTTTCAGATTTCAAAAATATTGAGATGGTTTATCATCACAGCAGCAAGAGTATTCCCATGCCTTCGTCAATGGTTCTGTCTGAAATTATTGATGATATCAGATCGGTGCTGTTTCCGGGTTATTTCGGACCTGATGTGATAGAGGGCAATGTGGAGTATCAAATCGGCGCGGCTCTCGACAGAATTTACGGCAGGCTGACCAAGCAGATCCGGCGCGGTTTCTGTTTTGACTGTCCGGAGAAGGCGTCCCGTGACTGCAATTACTGTGAGGACCGTTCTTCTTCAGCGGCAAGACTTCTTATAGAGAAGCTCCCTGAAATCCGTTCGGTTCTCGCTTCGGATGCGATGTCGGCATATGAAGGTGATCCTGCAGCGAGAAGCGCCGGAGAGGCGATATTCTGTTATCCGAGCCTTAAAACGCTTACGAGTCATAGAATCGCGCACGAACTTTACAAGATGGAAATTCCTCTCATACCGAGAATGATTTCCGAACTCGCGCATTCAGAAAGCGGAATAGATATTCATCCCGGAGCTCAAATCGGTGAGCGTTTCTTTATTGATCACGGAACCGGTGTTGTTATCGGCGAGACTTCTGTTATCGGAAAGAATGTGCGTCTTTATCAGGGAGTGACTCTCGGTTTCAAAAGCTTTCCGCTTGATGAAAACGGAAATCCCGTGAAAGGAACTGTCCGTCATCCCAGAGTTGAGGATGATGTTATAATTTACGCTAATGCGACTATCCTGGGTCCGATAACTATCGGCAGAGGAAGTCAGATAGGCGGAAACTGCTGGATTACCGAGAGTGTTCCGCCTGAAAGCAGAATCAAAGCTCCGAAATATGAGGTCTGATGTTTAACTTTTATTCGAAAAGAAAAGCCGGTGAAAAACGGAAGATTGTAATCGTTGAAGACGAAGTTCTTTCTTCCGCCGATATGAGCGCTTTTCTTTCGGCTAAAGGTTATGAAATACCTGCGTGCGCGATAAACGCAGAAAATGCTCTTTTTGAAATAGAAAAGCACCGGCCTGATCTGGTTCTTATGGATATCCGAATCAAAGGCGAAGTGGACGGAATAAGCGCCGCGATAACAGTTAAAGAAAAATTCAATATTCCGGTGATTTTTATCACAGCTTACGCTGATAGAGAAACACTGGAGCGTGCAAAAGTCGCTGAGCCTTACGGGTACATCCTTAAGCCTTTTGCAGAACACGATCTTTTTGCTTCAGTCGAAATGGCAATTAATAAAAAAGAAGCCGAAATGGCGGCAGGTGCAAGAGAAGTTCTTTTTTCTGCAGTATTGAAACACATAGGCGACGGTGTCATAGTAACAGATGATGATTACAATGTTTTTTTCTCAAACATTGCAGCGTGTAATATTACAGGACTTAGTGAAAGTGATCTTGAGAATAAAAATCTTTATGATATTTTCGGCGGAGAAGGGATTGATAAAACAAAATTTCCCCAGGAAGGAACTCTTTTCCAGAGCCGATACAAAAAAGGTGACGGAAGAACAGCTGATATCGAATATCAGTATGACAGGGTAAATTCTCAGCCTCTTTCTTTCAGCGGCGGGATTTTCGTTTTCCGTGATGTTACAGAGCGTGCGAAAAATGAAGCCAAGATACAAAATACCCTCATGATGCTCAGAAAGGCTATGGGCGGAATAATTCAGGCAATGGCAGTGACTGTCGAAACAAGGGATCCGTATACAGCAGGTCATCAGAAAAGAGTAACCGAGCTTGCCCGCAAAATCGCCGATTATATGAACCTGAAAGATGACATAAAAGACGGACTAAGGATGGCCGGAATTATTCATGATATAGGTAAAATATCAGTGCCGGCTGAAATTCTCTCAAAACCGGGTAAACTATCCGATATAGAATTTTCTCTGATAAAAAATCATCCCCAGTCAGGATATGAAATACTTAAGAATATTGAATTTCCGTGGCCTGTGGCGATGATCGTCCGTCAGCATCACGAGAGGCTCGACGGAAGCGGATATCCTGACGGAATAAAATCTGATGAAATACTAATCGAATCCAAGATATTGGCTGTAGCTGATGTTGTTGAAGCAATGGCTTCTCACCGTCCGTACCGCGCATCTCTGGGAATTCATGCAGCTATCGATGAAATAATAAAAAACAAGGGAAAGCATTACGACCCTGATGTTGTGAATGCCTGTGTTGCTGTTTTTGCAAAGGGAGATTTTAGTTTTGATTAAACGAGGTTTGACTGGTGACAATTAAGAATACAGCCGGATCAGGTAATGTTTGCGGATATATAAAATATCTTGCCGCGGACTATAATATTTCAGGCATTACAATGCTCTTTATTAAATCGGATTCAAATGCGTTTTCCGGAGTATATTCCGTGAATATTATAGGAGATGCGCTTTATAAATTTGAGTTTGATCCGTCAGTTGAAAAGAATTATTATAAGATGCAGAAAGCGAAAAGGGATTTTGATATAGTTCCGGGAAATGATAAAAAAATTCACGATGCCTTTATGTCCGCATTCCATGAAGAAGAAATCGGAAACATAAAATCAAAAATTACCAATAAAGACACCGGTGCGGTTGCTTTTGAATTCAGGCGTATAGTGGCAAATGTGCTGAATTCCGATGATATCAAAATTAATGCTGAATTTAAAAGCGTATCCGCCTCGGAATTTCTCGAAATTGATGCGATTCATCAGTCTGAAGCCATGACGGTAACTTCCAAAACAGCTGTTTTGCGCAATTTGTACGGCAACGATAATTCTGCAATCGAACAGATCATCAAGAACGGCATTCAGGATATTTCATATGCACTTGCAACAGATTCAAAGACTTTTGCCGCGGCAGTTTTTGTAAGCAATCAGAATAAGAAGATGATTGCATCCGCACTGTCGGCGGATTCTCCGGATGTTGCCTCAGTTTCTACAGGAGATTTTTTCGCGGATTTTTATTCGTCTATCAAAAAAAACGAAGATCCGAAATCCCGTCCATTCGCTTCAGGTGATGTTTCTTCATTGTGCGCGTCTGTAGTTGAGGAATCGGAAAAAGGTTTTACCGAATGCTTAATTCCCTTTCTGAATAAGTCTGCCGAAGGATGTGTTGTTCGTTTCGGGAAAATTAATTCGATTGTTCTGAATTCTATGATACCGCTTTTCAGCGGAAAAAAAAGCGAATCATCTTCCGATGATAAGAATTACCGTAAAACAATTGATGTTTCACTTATTCTTTCACCGACAAAGGGAAAGAAAATTTCTGAGCTTCTTCCGGGAGATATGATAAATGTCATGCTGGATAAAAACTCGCCTGTAGGAATGAAGTTTATAAATAATCTCGATTTGATGAAGGATGACGGCACAGTAAGTCCTCTTTCGGCCGAAATATATTCGGTTAAAAGGGATATAAAGAACGGCTTTACTGTCTATGTTAAAATCACAAGGGATTTATTCGGCAAAACCTATGAGGAAGAAGATATCCGCATAAAGACTGCGGATTCCTTGAGTCATGATGTAAAAACTAATTCACCGCGTTCCTTGCTGATCGGTATTGCAGCCGGAGCAGCTGTCATAATTATTATAGTTTTGTTTTTGATTTTTGTCATATGAGAATCAATAAACTATTTATAATATTTTTGTTTGCGGTCTTTCCGATTTTTCCCCAGCAGAATTCCATGCCGCCGGTTGAAAGATATATAGAAATTGAAAAAAGATATTTTGAATGGAAAGACGGTCTTTTCGGAAGCAGAAATTACAGAAGGCGCGAACTTCTTTCTTTTTTAAGTTCGGTTTACAAGCTTGATATTGAAACAACTCCTGATTTTGCAGTTGTAAAGGAGAAAACCGGAATTGACAAGAGAATAAAAGTCAGATTCGGCTACAAATCAGGTCTTGTAATTGACGCGGAGATCAATGCAGATTTGCTCAAAGATTTTAAAATTGATAAAACCGGAGTCATGTGGTTCGGAGGAAAAATCTCCGCCGTTAAAGGCAGACTCCGAAAGTTTTATCTTGCCGATTCTCCGGGTAAGGACGACCTCATTCTTTTTTTTGATTCTGCAGAAATTATTCTATTTGAACATAAGTAGACTGGGTATTTTCCTACACCACATTCCCCGGTTTTAAAATATGAGTATACAGAATTATGATCTATTTATTTAGTGCATTTTTTGTTTGTCAGAAAAACGCATATCTGACAGAAGTGAATGATTTGCGGTTTTTAGAAAGCGCCTTTCTTTAGAATTGGTTTTTTAGCAGAATATATGGTTATTTGTCCGAAGGGGGATTTATGTGCGGTATTGTCGGATATGTCGGAAATAAAGAAAATAATGAAATAGGTAAGATTCTTATAAACGGACTCAAGCGTCTCGAATATAGGGGATATGATTCGAGCGGAATTGCCGTTGTTGACGGATCATTAAAGGTAAGTAAAAAAAAGGGTAAAATATCAGAGCTTGAAAGTTTTGTTGATATCAATCAAATGAAGGGATCTGCCGGAATAGCTCATACGAGATGGGCGACTCATGGTGTTCCTTCCGATGTGAATTCCCACCCTCACACATCATGTGACGGAAAGCTTGCACTGGTTCACAATGGTATTATTGAAAATTATGAAATTCTCCGGAAGAAACTGACTGAATTCGGACATGTTTTTAAAACACAAACTGATACTGAAGTCATTGTTCATCTCGTTGATCATTACATGAAAAAGGGAAATGATCTTTTGGAGTCGTTTATTCTTGCTCTGAAACAGGTGGAAGGAACTTACGGTATTGCGCTTGTATCCGAAGATAATCCCGGAAGAATTCTTGCAGCAAGAAAAGGTTCACCGCTAGTAATAGGTATCGGTGACGGTGAAATTATGCTTGCATCTGACTGTTCGGCTGTAATCGAGCATACCCGCAAAGTTGTTTATCTTGAAGACGGCGAAATTGTTGATATTAAAAATGGAACTTTTGAGACATTTGATATAGAGCGTAATGCGATTGTAAAGAATGTAGAAAAAATAGAATGGGATCTTGTCGGAATTGAGAAAAACGGTTATGAGCATTTTATGCTCAAAGAGATTCACGAGCAGGTTGAGACAGTTAAAAACGCTGTCCGCGGCCGTGTTATTATGGATGCGGGAAATTCCAGGCTTGACGGATTGAATCTTTCTCCTGAGGATATCTCGAAGATCGGAAGAATTATTTTTATAGCATGCGGAACATCATGGCATGCGGGATTAATCGGAGAATATCTTATTGAAGAATTTGCCCGCATACCGGTTGAAGTCGAATATGCCTCCGAATTCAGATACAGAAGACCTATTCTTTTTAAGGATGATCTTGTTATTGTAATAAGTCAATCCGGAGAAACAGCTGATACTCTCGCTGCACTGCGCGAGACCAAATCAAAAGGCATCAGGGTTCTTGGAATAACGAATGTTGTCGGAAGTACTATCGCGAGAGAAAGTGACGGTGGAGTTTATATTCATGCGGGTCACGAGATAGGAGTTGCTTCGACTAAAGCATTCACTTCGCAGGTTTCTGTTCTGATTCTTCTTACTCTGCTTTTATCGAGAAGAGGTAATATGACCCGTGAGGAAGGGCAGTGTATTATCCGTGATATTGAAAATCTGCCTCTTTTAATTGAAAAGGTTCTCGAGAAAAAAGACGCCATAAAAAATATTGCCTGTCAGTATAAAGACGCTAAAAATTTTCTTTATCTCGGACGGGGTATTCAGTTCCCGGTAGCGCTTGAAGGTGCCCTTAAACTGAAAGAGATTTCGTACATTCATGCGGAGGGATATCCTGCCGCAGAAATGAAACACGGTCCGATTGCCCTGATTGATAATGAGATGCCTGTAGTGTTTATTGCGCTAAAAGATGAGGTATATCACAAGGTTATTTCCAACATGCAGGAAGTAAAGGCAAGAGGCGGACGCATTATTGCCATTGCGACTGAAGGCGATGAGGACATTGAAAGGCATGCCGATCATGTGATTTATCTGCCCGAAGTGTCACGTGCGGTTTCGCCGGTTCTTTCGGCAGTTCCGCTTCAGCTTTTGGCATATTATATCGCCGTTGCCCGCGGATGCGATGTAGATCAGCCGAGAAATCTCGCCAAAAGCGTAACGGTTGAATAAATTCATGGAGCCCGTTTTTATTTATTGACATTAAGGGCGCGTTTTTGAGACAATATGCGGAGTCATTTTGGAGAGGAAATTATGATAATAGTTGAAGAAATAAATCATATCAGTCTGGCGGTATCAAACCTTGAAAAGTCTCTTGAGTTTTTCAGAGATGTTTTCTATTTCGATACAGTAGAAAAAAAGGACAAGACTGAAGCTTATCTTATGATAGGCGATATCAAGCTTCGCTTGAAAGAAAGCGCAGATGTTAATCCGAATCCGGATTCTTATGTTTCTTTCAACATAGACATGCAGGACTTTGATGATGTTGCTGATGAGCTTGAAGAAAAGAAGATTGATTTTCAGGAAATTGAAGACAAGGAAGACGGACCTAAAATAATTTTCTCCGATCCAGACGGCAATAAATTCGCAATAAGCTACAAAGAATAATTACGGGGGATTTCCCCCTTCAATAATAATGAAAACACAAGAACTTGTAAAAAAGGCGTTTGAAAGACGCCTTGGTTTTTTTTCTACAGAAGAAACGGTTTTCCGTCTTATTAACGGAGACGGTGACGGATTATATCCGTGTACTGCTGATTATTATGCCGGATTTATACTGATTCAGGATTTTGACGGAGACTCGCGTCTTCCTGCTGAACTGCTTAAAATCATTCCTGATGTATGTTCTGAGTATTCACTTCCGGTCAGAGGAATTCTTCTTAAAAACAGGGGACGTCTTTCGCAGGGCGACGATATAGAAGCCAAACGAAAGAGTATAATTCTCGATGGAGAATTCCCGGCGGAAGAAATTATTGTAAGGCACATGGGCCTTGATATTTCAGTCGATATAATAAATTCTCAGAATACCGGTCTTTTTTTCGATATGCGCTCTGCAAGGATTGAGCTTCTGAAATATTATGCGGATTTCGAGTCTATGCTTAATCTTTTCAGTTACACCTGCGTCTTTTCTCTTCATGCGCTTAAAAATTCCGTACGTCGTGCTGTTAATGTCGATATCTCTAAACCGGTTCTATCCCGCGGAATGCACAATTATGAATTAAACGGTATAAATGTCGATTCGAGGGATTTCGTAAAAGGAAAAAGCTCGGATCTCATCAAGTATTATAAGAAGAAGGATATTCATTTTTCTTTGTCTATTATTGATCCTCCGACTTTTGCCAGAAGCCAGAAAGGTTCTTTTTCTGCAGAAAGGGATTTGAGTTCTTATCTCCGCGACTTGTCTCAAATATCAGATTATGTTTTCAGTGCAGTTAATACTCATAAGACGGACATGAAGACTTTTCTTTCGATGCATCCTGATAATTATGAGCTCGTTTTCTCGGCAAATGAGCCGGTTGATTTTCCATATTCCGAAAATCCTTATTTAAAAACAGCACTTTGGAAAATACGAAAGTAATTTCTTCTTGACGCTTTACTCATTGGAGACATAACAGAGTCAAGGGGGATGTATGCTGATACTATTTCTTTCGGTGCTTCTTGCTCTACTTGGAATATTACTTGTAGTTATATCCTTTTCATCGCTTGAAAAAAAGACTTTGTCTATATGTCGTGAAAATGAAGAAGTATTATTTGATGATACGCCCGGTGATCCCGAAACACCTGCTAAAGAAATAAATGATGAATCATCTCCGGCGGCATCATTATCTGTAACTCCTGAAGAAAATGTCATACCGAACGTTTCCATTTATGAAGACCGAGACTGTGTCATTAATCCTGGAACCGAAAAAGCAATTGAATATTCCGAAATTGGAAAGTATAAGTCGCTTCGCAGACTTGCCTCAGGGGATCTTGTTCTGTCTTCCGCATCACTCACTCTGCGTGATGCTAAAAAGCTTTTCAGATATGATCTTCATAAAATTAAAAATATTATTTCTCTTGAGAAATCGGCTCTGATTTATATTGACTCGTTAACATATCCGCTTCTGTTTGTCTGTGATGATTCAGGATTCGCGGCAAAGATAGAATATTTATTAAAAAAGTAAGGTTGTCATGTATTATAAGTATCGAACCAAGAATAAATCCAACAGGATGTTGAAAGTGCTGTTGGTGCTTTTTTTTGTATCCGCGGTTGTGTTTTTCGCGTACAAATACAGAACTCAACTGATGTTCTGGAAATCGGGTTTCAATAAACTTACGGAAATAGTCTCTGTCAGCGAAAGGGACACTTCTGCTTATGAAAAAAACGGCGGAATTCAATCTGCTCTTCAGAAAGCCGCTAAGTTCCGCGAGGATGACCCGATGAATCCGGAGGCTTTCATTGTTTCTGCTAAATTGTCATTTATCGTATCGGAATCACTGCTTCCTAGAAAATTCGGGGCAATGTTCGTAAATTCAAAAAAGGATACGCTTTCTCCTGAAGCGGCTTCGGGATTTATTGCAGCCATTAAATATTTCAGAAAAGCTGAAGCTTTGGGCGGAAAGAAAGCTCTTGATGATGAATCGAGGATAATGCTCGCAAAAGCCTCATATTATTCGGATTATTATCCGGCAAACCAGATTTTTCTTCTCGTTGATTCGATTAATGAACCATTGATGATCAGATATACTGATGACATTTATTTTTACGCGCAGACTCTTGTTGTAAACGGCGCAGTTCAGCGCGGAATGGATTATCTCGTGAAAATGAATATGAAAGATTCTTTTTCTAAACTGGTAATTGCAAAATCCTTTGCGGAAGGAAAACAGTTCACAGATGCTATTTCGGCTTACAAAGAGGTTATTTCTGAAACTTCTGATTCGGAGATAAAAAAGACGGCATCGGTTAATCTCGGTTTGCTTTATTTCTCACAATCACTTTACCGTGAAGCAGTTGATATTCTTGAGCCGTTTGTTCTGCCTCAGTCTGAAGATGCTGATTTAAAGGCGGTTATGGAGAAGTTATTCATTGAATTAAAGGATCCGGTAAAAGCAAAACTTTACGCAGTGACAGAAAATAAATAAATACTGAAATTTTTTTGTAACAAGTCATTATAACTTGACAAAAGCGAAAAGCGAAAATAATAGGTAAGCAAAAAGAGAGTTTCTGTTTAAATTCGGCATTGATTCTCACGCAAATCATAGAATTCTTTGGGAGCTAAAATGTTTTTCAATTCACTTTACGGTCTTTTCTCAAATGATATGGGTATCGATCTTGGTACCGCTAATACGCTTGTTCATGTAAAAGGTCAGGGGATTGTGCTTTCCGAACCGTCGGTTGTAGCCGTTCAGACGAGTACCGGAAAAGTGAGAGCCGTTGGTCACGAAGCTAAGCGAATGCTTGGAAGAACTCCCGGCGATATAGTTGCGATAAGACCTATGAAAGACGGTGTTATTGCTGATTTCGAAACTGTTGAAAAAATGATCCGTTATTTTATAAATAAGGTTCATAAGCATAAAGCTCTTGTTAGACCAAGAGTTGTTATCGGTGTTCCTTCCGGAATAACCGAAGTTGAAAAACGTGCCGTGCGTGAATCTGCTGAACAGGCAGGTGCCCGTGAAATTTACTTAATCGAAGAAGCTCTTGCTTCGGCAATAGGCGCCAATATTCCGATTCATGAACCTGCTGGTCATATGATCGTTGACATCGGCGGCGGAACTACAGAAATAGCAGTTATCTCACTCGGGGGAATGGTTATTTCCGACTCTTTGCGTATCGCGGGAGATGAGTTTGACGAAGCAATCGTAAAATATATGAGAAATCAGTATAACCTTGTTATCGGAGAAAGAATGGCGGAGGAAGTGAAATTCCGTCTTGGTAATGTTTTTCCTGAGAAGAAAGTTGATACTATGGAACTCAAAGGACGTGATGCCATATCAGGTCTTCCAAGAACTCTTGAAATGGATTCTTCGGAAGTCAGAAAAGCTCTCAAAGAGCCTACTGAACAGATTCTTGACGGCATCAAACATGCTCTTGAGAGAACTCCTCCTGAACTTGCAGCGGATATCGTTGAACGCGGTATTGTAATGAGCGGCGGCGGATCATTGTTAAAAGGTTTGGATAAGTATATAAGCAAAGAAACAGGGGTTCCTGTTATCAGAGCTGAGAATCCTTTGACTTGTGTTGTTCTTGGCGCAGGGAAGTTTCTTGACGAGGTTAAGAACCTTTATAAATCGAATTTGAAATAAGGTTTGCCAGTGGATTTTTTTATAAGAAATAAGACCGGTGCATCACTGGTCTTTTATATTCTATTCTGTATCATATCAATGTCTCTCCAGTCGACGTCTTTTACGCTGTCGATGGAAGGTGTAGCAAGTGCTTTCATGACTCCGTTTCAGAAGCTGTATTGGTATTCTCAGAATAATGTCCGTAAGATATGGGCAGGTTTTACAGATTTGAATACCCTCAATGAGGAACTTCGTCTTACCAGAGAGAAGCTCCAGAATTATGAGAGAACAGCAGAAGATCTCACTGAAATTAAATCAGAAAACGAGAAGCTCCGCCGTTTGCTGAACTTCGGCGACAAAGTCGGTTATGATAATGTTCCGGCGATGGTTATATCGAAAGATCCTGATAACTGGTTCCGCACAATTATAATAAACCGCGGATCAAATGACGGAATAAAAATCAACATGCCGGTCGTTGCCTTTAACGCAGATGAGAAAGCTGTTGTCGGCAAAGTAATTGAAGTCAGAGGCTCTGTGTCGAGGATTCTTCCCGTTATCAGCTCTGATTTGAAAATAGGTGTTATGCTTCAGGATTCAAGATCTCCTGGTTTGATGCAGGGAAGTTCTTCGCGTCCCGGCCTTGCGCAAATTGATTATCTCTCAAAATCCGTTCAGATTCCGTCGAATGTATATGTTGTAACATCCGGACAGGGCGGTGTTTTTCCTCAGGGTCTGCTTGTCGGCAGGGTTTCGCAGACTGTCGTAACAAAATCAAGTGCGTTTCAAAGAGCCATTGTGACTCCGATTATAGATTACAATAGAGTTGAAGAAGTTTATGTCATAAAATACGTTCCGGGTCAGGAACTTGTAGAGTTAACTAAAAAGGAAGAGCAGAAAAAATGATTCTTGTATACATCTTATCCGCGGTTATTCTGGCGGTTTCGTTGATTCTTCAATCTCATCCTTCCTTCGATGCAATACGTTTTGCAGGTGTTAAGCCTGATCTGTCTTTTATCGCGATTATCTATTTTTCATATTCTTTCGGTTCGTTTTACGGTCAAACATGTGCTTTCATTACAGGTATTTTCCAGGATGCTAATTCCAACAGTCCACTCGGGCTTATGACGTTGCCTAAAGTTCTAATAGCATTTTTTGCGGGTTTTGTCGGAAGGTCGGTTTTTCAGGGAAGTTCTTTTACTATTATTTTGATTATTTTCGTTGCATCGCTTTTAAAGGGCGGTTTAACTTTGATATTCGCGCTGATTTTCAATGATGCTTCTGTAGCATCGCTTTTGCATATTGTTCTTCCTGAATCTGTTTACAATGCAGTTATAGCTATGCCTCTTTTCTTTATTTATGACAAAATTTTTGAATTTGAACTTTCAAAAGAGAGGTACTAGATGTCAGTTACCTCTTTGCGCGGCAGAATGCTTGAAGCTTTCCGTGGGAAAGTTTTTTTGTTTATGTCGGTTACCGGCGGTATTTTCATCATATTTATTTTTCAGCTGATAAATCTTCAGTTCATCCAGGGCAGTTATTATACAACAAGAGCAAGAAGTAATATTGAAGATAATGTTCCTGTTCCGGCAAGCCGCGGTGAGGTCTATGACAGACATTTTGATATAAAATCTTCATCAAACAAGGTAATAGCGTCCAACAGACCTTCATTCAATATTACAACTGTACCGGCCAAATTCGAAAATAAAAAACAAATGGCTGAAATCGTTCAGCGCGTAGCCGTGCTTCTAGGTGTTGATTCATTCGAATTGTTAAGAGAAATGGATAAAGCCAATCCATGGCAGAGAATTGTAATTAAAGAAGACGTTTCTTTTGATGTAGTAGTTTCTATTGCATCTCATGAGGAACTTTATGAGCATATAATGTGGGAAGACGCGCCTGTCCGTGTTTATAATTACGGCCCTGTTTTTTCACATGTGATGGGTTATATCGGAAGCATTGATCCGGGAGAGTATGATAAGCTTAAAGATCAAGGTTATAAGTATTACCAGAAAATCGGTAAAAACGGAATTGAAAAACAATATGACAATTTTCTGCGCGGAACTGACGGCAGCGTAAAAAGAATTGTAGACGTTCATAATCGCACTGAAGGAGAAGAGCTTGGTGATGAGCCGGTATCCGGCAATAATCTGGTTCTTTCACTTGATTATGAGCTTCAGAATGTAGCTTATACTGCGATGCAGGATAAGATGGGATCTGTTATAGCAGTGAAACCTTCTACAGGAGAGATTCTGGTTCTTTTGTCGAAACCGGATTTTGATCCGAATCAGATAACTTCTAAAAACGCCTCTGATATTCTTGCTTCTCTGCAAAACGATGAGCAGAAACCATTTTTAAATAGAGCGATTCAGTCAAAGTATCCGCCGGCTTCAACATTCAAGATTATTACCAGTATTGCAGCTCTGGAAGATGAAAAATGGCAGCCGGATTGGAGATATTTCTGTTCAGGTCACTATATTTTAAAAGGATTACAGGACAGATCATACCAGTGTTATAAAGGACAATCACACGGAAATCTTGATATGATCGGTGCGATTGGTATGTCGTGCAACGTTTATTTTTATAATTTGGGATATAAAATCGGTCCTACTTCAATAATAAATTATGCTAAATATTTATGTATGGATAAGGTTACCGGAATTGATTTGCCTGGTGAAATTTCAGGTTTTGTTCCTTCTAAACAATGGAAAATGAAAACATTCGGCCAGGGTTGGTTTGACGGTGATACGATAAATCTGGCAATCGGTCAGGGTTTTACATCAATCACTCCAGTTGCTCTCTGTGACCTTGTTTCTGCGATAGTTAATAGAGGTATTGTGTATAAGCCTCATCTCGTTCGTGAAGTACGTTCGCAGGATAACGCGACAGTCATCAAGCGTATCGAGCGCGAAAAATTGTTTGAGATTCCGCTTTCAGCGCGCACAATTGAAACTGTTACTTCAGGGATGCGATTTGGTGTTACCAACGGAACTTCTGCAAGGCTGAATTATCTCAAAGTACCTATTGCCGCTAAGACAGGTACTGTTCAGACCAGATCAGTCGTAAAATCGGATAATACTCAGCATGCTTGGTTTGTCGGTTTTGCACCTTTCGGCGGAAGCCCTGATGATTCAGTTGTTGTTGTAGTTATGGTTGAATATGGTGTTGCGGGTGCGATTGCTGCAGTTCCTGTTGGTGAAGCTATTTTTTCTAAGATGATTTCTATGGGATATTTTAATGATACGCAGAAGTGATTTCGCAAAATTTGATCTATGGCTCATAGTTTTTGTCGTGATTCTAACGCTGATAGGTATATTTACAATATACAGCGCGGGTTTTGACGCAGTAACAAAGATTAACAACGGAATGTATAAAAAACAGATAATATCCTTTGTGATAGGTTTAGTTTTTATGTTCGGTATCATGGTTATTAATTTCAGGATTATCGAACAAAATTGTTTTTATATATATATCGGTCTCCTTTTTGTTGTTATTCTTACTTCATTTCTAGCTCCGTCTATACGCGGTACACGTGCATGGATTGATTTTGGCTTTTTTTCGATTCAGCCGTCAGAATTTATGAAGATTGCTGCAATAGTGATGCTTGCGAAATATCTCGAACTTCGAGAAAGGGATATTCAGAATTTCAGGGAGCTTTTTGTTCCGGCAATAATCACTTTGGTTCCTGTTTTTTTTATAATGCTTCAGCCCGATTTCGGAACAGCAATGATTTTTATTCCTGTTCTTTTTGTGATGCTTTTTGCGGCAGGTGCAGACATAACGCATCTTGTTTCAGTTGCTTCAATTGCCCTTATTGCGCTTCTCATTCCAACTTATATAACTCATCACGAGTGGCTTCATGCCGAAGCATATAATCCGCTGATTTCTTTTTTTCAGAAGGGATCGGGTGTTTTTATTCTTATTGCTGTTTTGATTTTTATTTCTGCTGTATTTTTTGCTTTCAGGTTTATCTTTGCAAAGAAATCATACAGGAGAATTTATATTCCTGCAACGGTATTGTCGATTGGTCTTGTTCTGGCTGTAATTCTTCAGAGATCTTTACGTGATTATCAGAAGAACCGAATTCTTGTTTATCTTAATCCTGATCTTGATCCGAAGGGTGCGGGTTATAATGTCATTCAGGCGAAAATAGCAATCGGTTCGGGGGGGTTTTTCGGAAAAGGTTATTTGTCCGGAACTCAGACTCAGTACGGATTTTTACCTGAGAAAACTTCGGATTTTGTTTTTCCTGTAATTGCGGAAGAGTGGGGATTTTTTGGTGCATTTGTCGTAATTCTTCTTATGTTCGGAATAATTTATCAGGGTCTCAAAGTTGCTCTTGAAGCCAAAGATAAATTTTCTTCTTTGCTTGCATTCGGTCTGTCTTCATTATTCCTGTTTCATGCTATTATAAATATCGGAATGGTTATCGGATTGACTCCTGTTACCGGAATTCCTCTATGTTTCGTTTCTTACGGCGGAACTAATCTGATTATGTGTATGATTGCAGTAGGAATTCTTCTTTCTATAAAAATGTCAAAAAGCGCATAAATTTTTTAAATAAATCCGTATATACTTATACGGAGGTTTTTATGAAATTTATAAATTGCCTGCTTGATGTTGTATCACCGTCATTCTGTTCTTTTTGCGGATGCATGATCCATTACGAATCATCCGGTGTCTGTATAAATTGTTCGAAAAAACTTTTACCTTACGAAACGTGCGCGGAAAACAGTGTTGCCGGTGATTTTAAAAGAATATATTATGATAGAATATATTCCTTGTGGAAATATAACCGTTATTCCAGAATTCTGGTTTCTGAATTTAAAAATAAAAACAATTTGTCAATCTCCGAAAATTCATCAAGAGCAATTTCCCGCATCATAAAAGAAGAATGTTTAGCGATTGATACGATAACCAGTATTCCTATTTCCCGTTCAAAACTCAGAAAGCGCGGCTACAATCAGGCAGAACATCTTGCAAAAAAAATATCAAAAAATTGCGGTATACCATATCACGAAACCCTGAAAATATCTCATTCGGGGTCGGAACAGAAACTTCTGGATTATAACGGCAGGTTTCTAAATACACTTGGTAAATTTATTCTCAAAGAAAATGTCTACGGGAAGTCGATCGGTTTGATAGATGATGTTGTGACAACTGGTGCAACAATTAATGAAGCAGCAAGAATAATGAAAAACGGAGGAGCTTTAAATATATCCGTCTTCACTATGGCAAAAGTAGAACCGTTTGTGTACGAATCAGTCTGATCATAATATAAAAAATGTCTTTTCATTGTATAAAAGTTGACATTATTTCCATTTTATGTTCAATTGAATCAGTTTTTCAATAATTGAGGTAATATGAAAAGACAGCGCGAAGAAGGTCTTGATATAATTGTTTTAGACGGAAGAATCGATCAGGATATGAGTGAAGAGCTTGAAACTCTTCTTGATGAGTGCGTTAAAGACAATGTAAAGAATATATGTATCGACATGATAGAGGTTAAGCATATCTGCAGTTCGGCTCTCGGTGTACTTGTTGCTGTAAAGAGACGCATAAAGGATCATGAGGGAGATATAAAGCTTGTTCTATCAAACGATAATCTTTTGAAGCTTTTTCAGACTACTATGCTTGATAAGGTTTTTGAAATATACGAGTCTGTCCGCGAATGCAGAAATTCTTTTGATTGATTGCAATAAAGAAAATTTCCGGAGATTATATGATGACGCGTGAAAAAGAAGAGCTTTTGAGATATTATAATGAGGGTTTGACGCTGTATAAGCTCCGCAAATGGAGCGATGCTGAAAAAATGTTCGAGAAAGCTCTTTCTGTTATTCCGTCTGACGGACCGTCAAAGTTATATCTTGATAGAAGCCGAAATTTTATGCAAAACCCCCCTTCGGAAGACTGGGATGGCGTTTTTGTTATGACAACGAAGTAGGGGAAATATGAGCAGAAAAGTTATACAGGTTAATAAGAATCCGGTTTATGAAAACGGAATGGTAGCTACGGTTTTCGGAAAGGATACTGAATTTTACGGTGACTTGTCTTTTTCAAAATCACTCCAGATAAACGGTTTTTTTGAAGGTGAGATTGTTGCAAAAGGTTTCATGGTAGTAGGAGAAGGAGCCGTTGTAAAAGCAAACATTAAAGCAAAGAGTGTTGTAATAAGCGGCACTGTTTACGGCAATATTGAAGCTGATTCTAAACTTGAAATAATGCCCAGCGGCAAGCTTTACGGAAACATTAGAACCGCTAAACTTAAAATAGCTGACGGAGTTGTTTTCGAAGGCAATTGTGAAATGATCAAGGAGCAGAAGCGCGCCGATCTTCCGAAGAAAAAAGGCGAAGCTGAAGCAATTGATGCATGATAAAGTTTTAACAGGTTTTTCATCTGATAAAAAGTGCGGGATTTGCCCGCACTTTTGCGTTATCGGGGATAATTTTAAGGGGATATGCGGCGGAAGAGAATTGGTCGGAGGCACTGTTTATTCATCCAACTATGCGATAGTTTCTTCAATAGCTGTTGATCCCGTTGAAAAAAAACCCCTTTACCATTTTCATCCTTCTGAAAAAATATTATCAGTCGGAACTTACGGCTGCAACATGAAATGTTTTTTTTGCCAGAACTGGCTGATAAGCCAGACAGTTCCTTCCGGTTTAAAAGAAATTCCGCCTCAAGATCTGGTTAAATCCGCTGTATCACGGCAAATACGGATGATTGCTTTTACATATTCCGAACCGGTTGTGTGGTATGATTATGTATATGACTGTGCATCTGCGGCAAAAGAAAAAAATATAAAAACTGTTATGGTTTCTAACGGATTTATTAATGACAAGCCATTGGAAAAACTTTATCCGCTTATTGATGCATGGAATATTGATCTGAAAGCTTTTTCTGAAAAATCATATCAAACACTAGGCGGACAACTCGATATTGTGAAAAATACCATAGCTTTTTTGTCGGGCAAAACACATCTTGAGCTGACGACTCTGGTCGTTCCCGGTTTCAATGATTCTTTTGCTGAGCTTGCTGAAATGGCCGAATGGATTGCTTCAATAAATAAAAATATGCCATGGCATTTGTCGCGTTATTTTCCTGCATATAAATCATCGGCTCCCCCGACCGGTGAAGAATATTTACATCATCTTTATTCGAAATTTTCTTCCATGCTCAATTATATTTATCTCGGAAATACCGGAAACGGTATCGGAAGCGATACTAAATGTCCTGAGTGCGGAAATATTGTTATTGAAAGAAAAGGCTACTCTGTTGATATTTGTTCTGTTGACGGCGGTCTATGCGCGGAATGCGGTCATAATCTAAATATCATTTTCGGAGGAACAAATGGCTGAGATAATCGACGGAAAGGTATTTTCAAAAGAAGTAAGAGACGGATTAAAGCTTAAACTCGAGTCGCTATATAATAAAACTGCCAAACGGCCTGTTCTTGCTGTCGTTTTGATCGGAGAGGATCCGGCTTCTCAAGTCTATGTTAAAAACAAGATTAAAGCATGTGCGGAAATAGGTGTTGTAAGCAGGGAATATATTAAAGAGGCATCCATTACAGAGAATGAGTTATTGGCAATAATTAACGAATTAAATAATGATGCTGATGTAAACGGAATACTAGTACAGCTTCCGCTTCCTAAAGGTATCAATGAAAAGAAAGTAATAAATGCTATTTCTCCTGAAAAGGATGTAGATGGTTTTCATCCTGTGAATATCGGAAAAGTTGTTATAGGTGATGATACGGCTTTCATGCCGTGTACACCGCACGGCTGTCATGAACTGATTAAGAAATATGTTCCGAACACTGACGGACTTCATGTTGTGGTTGTCGGAAGAAGTAATATCGTCGGAAAACCGATGGCGAATATAATGGTTCAGAAAAACAAAGGTGCAAACTGTATCGTTACTGTGTGTCATTCCGCTTCGAAGGATATATCCAAGTATACGCTTCAGGCTGATATTCTCATCGCTGCAGTCGGTGTGCCTGAAATGATAAAAGCGGATATGGTCAAAGAAGGTGCGGTTGTTATCGATGTCGGAGTAAACAGAATTCCTTCAGATGAAGCCGGAAAAACAAAACTTGTCGGAGATGTGGATTTTGAGAATGTGAGCAAAAAGGTAAAGGCTATATCTCCTGTTCCGGGAGGTGTCGGGCCTGTTACTATTGCCATGCTTATGAAAAACACTGTAAAGGCTTTTTGTATACAAAACGGGATTGAAGAATAAAATACCCGCGTTTGCCGTCTGGGAGAAGCGCTTAGAACCACGGTAAACGTGGGTTCTCGCACGGGCAATTTGGTCTTCTTCCGAAGAAGCGTGACCTACAGACCCGGATATAAAAATCCCTCTAAAGAATTAGGTTCAAGAGCATTGACCCTTCGCGAACAACGCAGGCATAATCAATATAAGGATGCAAGGTTTAACGGGCAAGCAAATTTCGCAAATTATGATAAGAATAATATCAGCCCTATCATTGTTACTGAGTACTTCCCTGTTTTCATACAGGATTACTTCAGAGAAAATTGATTCTACCCTGAGAACTCTTCATTTTAATGTTCATTATGAAAAAGGGTATGAGGCGAATGCTGTGCGAACAGCAGAATATGCCGAACAGGCATATGAACATCTTTCGGAAAAGTTACGGATTAGGATTGAATATGTTACTGATATACTTCTTTATCAGGATTTATTTGATTACAGAAATACGCGTATTATCGATATTAATTATGATGAATCAGTATTGGCTTTTTCATCACCTGAAAATAAATATATAGTTTTGCCTTTTTATTCCGAAAGAAAAACGCTCAAAAAAATTATATTTCATGAGATGGCGCACGTTTTCATTCATAAATATATAAAGCAGAAAAGTTTTTATAAAAAAATTCCATCAGAGTTAGAAGAAGCATTTTGTGAATATTTTTCAGGCATCGACTCGCGCGAAATTATGATTCTTCGGGATATGATACTTTCTAAAAATCCGCTTAGTAACAGTTTTAATAAATATCATGCTTCTTATTTTCCGGATTCCTCGATAATATCAGCTTTTGCATTGAATCTTATTGCAGAAAGACATGGAGAAGATGCAGTAATTAAAATTCTTTCTGACGTACTATCCGGTGAAAATTACCGCGATCTTATTGAGAATTTAACCGGGGGTGAAGGAGAGCTTTCGGGATTTCTTGAGAAAAAAGCATTCCATAATGATTCTGAAATGGATTTCACTTATTCAGAAATAATACCGCAGAATAAATCCGTATCAGATTATTCTATTTCTGAAGAGGGTATGATCGGAGTAAACTACGGTAGATCAATCGTTCTTTATAAAAATGGAAGAAAAGTGTATTCGAAAGGGCTGAGTATTACCGGAAGAACATTGGTTTTAAACGATATAAGTATGTCTTCAGACCGAATCGTTTATTCTATATTGAAAAACGGAATTCGATATGCCGTTGTTTTTGATTTAAATGACGGCGAAAAACATATTGAGATACCTGTAAAAAATCCTGATTTGATTAAAATTTCAAACTGCGGCAATTATTTATATTATGTAATAAGATCAGCCTCAACAAATATCATTGTAGAATTCAGTATAAATAATAATTCTTCAAAGATAATATATAGTACCGGAAATCATATCTATGATTATATCTTTTCGGCTAATAGTCTTTTTCTATCTGAAGATTCAAACGGTTCGGGAGTAATAAAAAAAATAAATTATTCTGCAAGGACAGAGAAAACCATTGCGCATATTAAGGCCTTTGATCTGTCGATTAGCGGCAAAAATCTGTATTTTTCGTCAGATAATGACGGGACGTTTCAGATTTACAGCATCAATACCGAAAATTTCAGCATTCTGCGTCACACAAATTCTTCAACATCTGCGGTGAAGCCGTTCGTTTTAGGAGAAAAGCTTTATTTTTCTGTTTTCAAAAACATGAATTGGCGTATATCCGAGAAGCAGATTCATGGCATGATCTATAATCCGTTTGTTTTGCCGATTGAAGAGTCAAAATCATTTTATGATTTCAGGGATTCGGATTTTTCGGATTTTGAAAACCGTATTATCCCAACTTTTGATTTAAATGCATCAATATTTAATTTCCGTTTTTCAGGAATGTTATCTGCTGCAATTTCGGGGATCACTAACCAAAATTCATTTAATATTAAAGCCGGGTATAAGTATAGAAAAAATAATGAGAAAGACGCTTCTGCCTGTATGTATTTTAACTCAGATAACGGAATTTTGAATTATCAGGCTGGATTTTATCATTTGAAGAATCCTGAATTTAATGACGGATTGTCGGTCAATGTTCCTTTTTCAATAGCTTTTGAAAAGCAGGATACTTTGTATGCTAAGGCTTTTTTCCCGCTGACTGGTTATTTCTCTATCGGTTCAGCATTTTATTTTCAACGCAGCGATGATAAATATTATAAAACTTCAACCGCATTTATTCAGTATGATACATGCGAAAATGTAATTGCTTCAGAAAAATCCGGTGTTTTCTTTAAAAGCGATTTTCTATATACTTTTTCAAAAAGTGCTTTTCTGTCTTATGATTTACTTTTAGATGTTTATGCAGATATATCTCCCTTTTCGCTTTATTATAAAGGATCATTTTATAAGAGCCGGTTAGAATATAAATCGTCCTATATGGAGTTTTTAACCAAAGATGATTATGAACTATCTTCTAAAATCATGCAGAAGAATAAATTTTCCATAACTTTCGATTTCAATGAAATAAGTTCATGGAGGAATTATTTTGATGTTCCGCTAAGTGCTGGAATATTTTGGTCTAGATATAATTTCGAAAATACAGATAAAATTGATTCTTTTAACGAGACGGGATTTACTGTTTTTGTTGAAAATTCGAGCGGTCTTTTTTTATATCTTGACTGCGGAAAGACTTACCGTTACAGGGAAGGCTTGAGCGGCGGAGGTTTTTCTTTCGGCGCCTCTTTTTCAATATAATAGAGGAGTTACCATGGAACGTAAGGCGGATTTTAAGCGTAAAACCAGCGAAACTGATATATCGATGAAAATAAATCTCGATGATATTTCTCCTTCTGAAATATCAACAGGAGTTCCATTTTTTGATCATATGCTTAATGCATTCGCAAAGCATGGACAGTTTTATCTTGAAATCAGATGCGATGGAGATACTCAGATTGATGACCATCATTCAGTCGAAGATATAGGAATTGTTTTGGGGCTTGCTTTTAAAAAAGCGCTTGGTGATAAAAAAGGTATTTCACGATTCGGTTTTGCCTCTGTTCCTATGGATGATTCTTTGGCGCAGGTTTCTGTGGATTTTTCAGGACGTGCTTACTATAAATATAGCGGATGTGAACTAAGCGGATATATTTCTGATTATGCTGAAGAGCTGACCAATGAATTCTTTTATGCGTTTGCGGCAAATGCCGGAATGAATCTTCACGCTAATCTTATTTACGGACAAAACCGTCATCATATACATGAGGCATTGTTCAAGGCTCTTGCGGTAGCTGTTCGAGAAGCAAAGAAAATTGTTTCTGATGAAATTCCTTCAACAAAGGGAGTTATATGATATCTATAATTGATTACGGAATGGGAAATCTCCGTTCTGTTGCAAAGGCCGTTGAGCTTTTTACAAAAGATGTTCAGATAATAAGAGATCCTGAAAAGATACGTAAATCATCTGCGGTTATTATCCCGGGTGACGGAGCTTTTCCGGCTGCAATGAAAAATCTTTCAAGCGGCGGCTGGATAGAACCTCTCCGTGAACATATTGAATCTGACGGATATTGTCTGGGGATATGTCTTGGTTTTCAGATTTTATTTTCATCAAGCGAAGAATTTTCGTATAATGAAGGATTGGATGTGATAAAAGGCAGAGTTGTCAGATTCAGCGATTCTTCACTTAAGGTTCCGCACATGGGCTGGAACAGGGTTGACTTTAAATCGGATAATAAGTTTTTAAAAGGAATTGAAAGCGGAACATATTTTTATTTCATACATTCTTTTTATCCCGTTGATGTTGACTCTTCATCTGTAATAGCTACAGCGGATTACGGCGGCCGTTTTACCTGTGTGGCTGGACACGGCAATCTGATAGCGTCACAGTTTCATCCCGAAAAAAGCCATGAAGCGGGGCTTAAAATTATTAAGAATTTTGTTGAGGAATCATGCAGATAATACCGGCAATAGATATAAGAAATGGAAAATGCGTTCGTCTTGTTCAGGGAGATTATTCACGTCAGATAAATTATGAGAATGATCCCGTTTCTCAGGCGATGTTTTTTGAAGACTGCGGAGCGAAAATTATTCACGTAGTTGATCTTGACGGAGCTAAAGAAGGGCATCCCGTAAATTCGGATCTCGTTTGCGAAATACGTTCAAAGGTCAATGTTGAAGTTGAAATCGGAGGCGGCATCCGCACTGAAAACGATATATGTCTTTATGCGGAAGCCGGAATCACAAGAATAATCATAGGAACCAAGATTCTCAATCCTGATTTTTCAGAAACGATTTCTAAGTATAAAAACTCTATTGTTGCGGGAATTGACGCTAAAGACGGCAAGGTCGCCACACATGGATGGGTTAATGTTTCTGAGCATAATGCTCTTGATGTTATCAGAAACCTTTGCTCGCAGGGAGTTAACCGTATTATTTTTACGGATATCGCAACAGACGGCATGATGCAGGGCCCAAATTATGATTCCTTAAAGCAGATTCTTGATAATATCCCGGGTGTTGCACTGGTCGCAAGCGGCGGTGTTTCGTCCGTTGATGATGTAAAAAAACTTAAAATGCTTGAAAAAAACGGGCTTTTCGGCTGTATTATAGGGAAGGCTATATACGACGGTATGATAGACCTAAAAGAGGCGGTCAGAATAGCGAATGGCTAAGAGCTCCGAAAAAAACGATAAAGCTCAGCTTGAATATTTTGAAAGAAAGATATTCGATTTAAAGCAGCTCATTGAGATAAGCAAGGGTCTTAATTCGACATTGGAGTACAATGTTCTCATCGACTCTATTTTGCTTACCTGCATGGGCCAGATGCAGCTTGTAAAGGCCGGTATTTTTTTCAAAAAGAATTTTGATGATGATTATTTTTCTCTGCACCGCAATCACAAAGGGATTGATCTGAACAGAGATACTGATTACGTTATTCCGAATGATTCATATCTTGCCGGTCTTCTTGCAGGAAATGACCGCTGTTTTACCGCTTCAGAAATTTATGCCGATTCTAAAGTCTCACCGGCGGAAAAGGATATGCTTTCGAGTATTAATCCGACTCTTCTAGTTCCTCTTAAGGGAAAAGGGAAATTTCACGGTATAATTCTTTTAGGTGACAGAATCAGAAATTGCGAATTTTCTGATGAAGAAAAAGAGTATCTTCTTGATATAGCTTCCCTTGCCGGTATTGCAATAGAGAATGCATACCTTTATGAAGTCGCAACTACAGACATGATGACCAAACTCAAAATCCACCATTATTTTCAGACTGTTCTGACAGAAGAAATCAAGCTAGCCTATCAGATACTGACACCTATTTCACTTCTGATGCTTGATATCGATAACTTTAAAGAATTCAACGATACTTATGGGCATCTCTGCGGTGATATTGTTTTAAAGAATGTTTCAACTCTGGTAAAAAAGAACTGCCGTCAGATAGATACTGCTGCAAGATACGGCGGCGAGGAAATTGCCGTAATTTTAACCAGAACTAATCTTGATGATGCGTTGAATGTCGCAGAAAGAATACGCGACCAGATTGCAAACAGCAGGGTAACTCATGAAGGTAAAGAACTTAAAACAACTGTGTCAATAGGCGTCACCGAGTTTGACAGATCAATTAAAGAAAATAACAATACAATGATAGCCAGAGCAGATTCAGCGCTTTATGATTCAAAAAGATCCGGAAAAAACCGTGTCTCTTTCTATACTTCTGGCGGAAAAACCGGAGATATCAATGCCCCGCGTTAAGAAAGACCCTTTAAAAGCTGTTCTTCCCAAAAAAACGTCAACCAGAACTAAGAAGAAAAATTCAAGCGCTCATTATGTTTTGATAATAATGATTCTTATCGCTGTAATAGCCATTCTTGCCGTTAATCTTATTGATTATAATCCGGTGACATCTAACGGGAATAAAGAGTTTGTGCATGAAGACGCGGATAAGCCGGATGACAAAACTTCAGATGATAAACCTGAGATTGATGATGAAATTAAAGATAATAAGAATGATGATAAAAAAGAAAACCCTGATGAAAATCTCCCAAAGCAGGTTAAGGTAAAAAGCTTTTTTATTTCTGTGAATGAGGAAAGCGGAAAGATAAAATATATTCCGTTTGAACGCACAGTTCCTGCAGGAAATGATCTGCGTGAAGCTCTGACAGTCCTGTCGAAGGGACTAACGCGCGATGAAGAGAAAAAGGGATTTCTTTCAAGTATACCTAAATCAATGAAAGTACATTCGGCGGTAATACGCGGCGGAATTGCATATATCGATGTATCTTCGGATATCTCTCATGAAGCCTTTGGAGATATTGCTCTCAGCCGTGTTAACCAGATATATCATACAGCCAGACAATTCCCCGGAGTTAAAGGAATATCCATCACAATCAACGGTAAAAAAGTTAATTCCATAGGTCAGGACGGACGTATAATACATTGGCCGATAAGGAATGCTCTTTGAATTTTGAAATCGAATTAAAAGCATATTACGATAATGAAGAGGAACTTCGCAGTAAACTCGAATCTTTAGGTGCTGTATCTGTTTCAAAATTAGAAGAAGAGGACGTTTACTTTTCTCATCCTTCAAGGAATTTCGCTGAAACAGGCGAAGCTTTCCGCCTTAGAAAAAGCGGGCATGATTTTTGTTTTACTTACAAAGGGCCAAGACACTCGTCCGGAATAAAGATACGTGAAGAGATTGAGTTTTCTGTCGGAGATTATTCTGCGGCTTATGCGATGCTTGAAAAGCTTTCTTTTATACCGCGGGGCAAAGTTAAAAAGGTAAGAGAAATATTCGCATATTCTGATATCACAATTTGCCTTGATGATGTAGAAGAAGTCGGCAAGTTTATAGAGATTGAAAAAATCGGTTCTGACAAATCTGCAATAGAACAGGAAATACTTTTAATTGCGCAAAAGCTGGGAATCTCCCGTATCGAGAAGAGATCTTATCTGACGATGCTCATGGATATAAAAAAAAATTCATAGAAATCAATTTTTAAGGAAAATATCCGTTTCAAATCCGTATTAATTACTGAGGAGAAACGAATGCTTGCCAAAACTCTATCTCTCGGAATTAACGGGATTACTTCACAGATTGTTGAAATCGAAATAGATCTCATTAAAGGTCTGCCGGGTTTCACAATAATCGGACTTCCTGATTCTGTCATCAAGGAATCGAAGGATAGAATACGAAGCGCCATTGAAAATTCCGGTTACATATTTCCGCCGCACAATTACATAGTTAATCTTGCGCCGGCAACTTTCAGGAAGCAGGGCTCGAATTATGATCTTGCAATAGCATTAGCTATTTTGAATATAACCGGTCAGATTTCACTGCCCGAAAAACCCCTTCCTATTGTCGGCGAGGTTTCGCTCGATGGTGATATAAGAGGCGTAAACGGTGTAATCTCGATGGTCATAGCGCTTTATGATCTCGGTTACAAAGAAATAATTCTTCCGTACTATAACCGTATAGAAGCTTCATCTCCTGGTTTGATTGATATTTATGCTGTAAAAAATCTTCGTGAAGCAGTAGATGCGATTAACGGCGAAAGTGAAAAATATGTTTATGAAGAATCGGGTTTTGAAAGTGAAGAATGTCTTTATGATTTTAAACATGTTTACGGACACGAAACGGTAAAACGAGCACTTGAAATAGCAGCAGCCGGAAATCATAATATCTTAATGTACGGCCCTCCGGGAAGCGGAAAAACGATGATTGCAAAATCACTTCCGTCGATTCTTCCTAATCTCTCAAAACAGCAATCGATAGTAACAACAATGATTCATTCAGTTTCAGGAGTTCTTCCATGCGGAATAGGCCTGAAAAAAATACCGCCGTTTAGAACACCTCATCATACATCATCCGATGCTGCATTAGTCGGCGGCGGAAAGATTCCCGGAGCAGGTGAGATTTCGCTGGCACATAATGGTGTGCTTTTTCTGGATGAGTTTTCAGAATTTAAGAATAATGTTCTTCAGTCATTGCGTCAGCCGCTTGAAGATTATGAAATTACTGTTTCGCGTGCATCAGGTTCAGTGACATTTCCGGCAGACTTCATGCTTGTAGCGTCAAGTAATCCGTGTCCGTGCGGATATCTTTTTGATGATAAGATAAAGTGCAAGTGTCCGCCTCATATTATCAAAAATTATTTCAGAAAAATTGCAGGACCGATTCTTGACAGAATAGATATCGAGGTTTATGTTCCGCGTATCAATTACAGGGAGCTCATGAGTATTTCTGAATCCGAGCATTCAGTTATAGTCAAAGAAAGAGTAAACTCTGCGCGGATAATTCAGCGCGGAAGATTTGAATCCGATTCTCATGAATTTAATTCACGTATGACAAGTTCTCAGACGAAAAAGCACTGTAAGCTTGATTCTGATTCTTCTGATTTCCTTGAAAAAGCTTCGATATCATTAAATCTTTCGACTCGTTCGCTTTTTCGCGTTTTGAAAGTCGCAAGAACAATCGCTGATCTTGATGAATGCGATAATATTAAGAAGAAGCATCTGGCGGAAGCTTTATCGTTCAAAAATCTTCAAAAATTTTACGATGTATAAAATACTATTTTATACATCGTATCAGGTTTACAGATTTTTAAGATTATTGATGCTTTCGGTGATTTTCTTTTTCAGTTCAACGAATTCATCACGTTTAGATTTTTCTTTTGCCACGATATCTTCGGGTGCCGATGATATGAATTTATCATTTGAAAGTTTGCCTTCAACACGTGAAAGATCGGCCT
Organism: Spirochaetota bacterium; assembly: GCA_023396615.1. GTDB lineage: Bacteria > Spirochaetota > UBA4802 > UBA4802 > JAFGJZ01 > JAKJGA01. Next base: position 31,650 of record JAEWVM010000068.1, read on the forward strand.
CAATTTTAGATAATTCTTTGTTGAGTCTTTCTAGTTCTTTATCGACATCAATCAGTCCTTTAAGAGGAAGATAAATTTCAGCATCCTTAATAACTGCGGAACAATCGCTTTTTTCAGGTTTATAAGACGCATTGACTTTAATCGACTCAATCTTTGCAAGCGATTTCAGCTGGGCAGATTCTTTCTCGACGATTTCTCTGACAAGCGGGCTTTCTGTTTTGATTATAAGATCAGCCTTTCTGTCAGGCGCGATATTCATCTCTCCGCGTATATTTCTTATCTTATAAATAATTTCCTGAAATACGGCGGTTTCATCGGATTCTTTGCTGAAATTAAATTTAGGATCGGTTTCCGGATATTTGGTTACTATCAGCAGATTCTGATTCTTTTCCTTGATTTTACTCCATATTTCTTCTGTAATAAAAGGCATAAACGGATGGAGGAGTTTGACCGATTCTTTGAGAACATGAAAAAGAACTTCTTTGGCGCAGTTTGCGGATTCTTCTCCGGAATGACCGTATAGACGGGGTTTGGTAAGTTCAAGATACCAGTCGCAGAATTCATTCCAGAAGAATGAATATACGGATTGCGCCGCATCATTGAATCTGTATTCGCTTAATGCTTTTGAAATTTCATCTATTGCGCAGTTGAGACGGAAAAGAATCCATTTATCGAAACGTTCGAGCGCCGCTTCATTGATTCCTTTTGAAGAAAAATCTTCGCCGAGATTCATGAGAACGAAACGGGTCGAATTCCATATTTTATTAGAAAATGCCCTGTAACCTTCGATTCTCTTTTCCGACATTATTACATCACGGCCCTGTGCTGCAAACATCGCAAGAGTAAATCTGAATGCGTCCGTACCGAATTTATCCATCATTATCAGCGGATCAATTACGTTTCCTCTTGATTTGCTCATCTTGTGACCGTGTTCATCGCGTACAAGCGCATGAATATAGACATCCTTGAAAGGAACGTCTCCCATAAACTTCAAGCCCATCATTATCATTCTGGCAACCCAGAAGAATATAATGTCAAAACCCGTAACAAGTACTGCAGTCGGGTAATATTTTTTGAGTTCGGCTGTTTCGTCAGGCCAGCCGAGAGTTGAAAACGGCCAAAGTCCTGAACTAAACCATGTGTCGAGAACGTCTTCATCCTGTTTGATATTAGTTGACGAACATTTTGAACATTCGCTCGGATCTTCCATTTCGACATTTATATGACCGCAGTCTTCGCAGTAAAACGCCGGTATCCTGTGACCCCACCAGAGCTGACGCGAAATACACCAGTCGCGGATATTTCTCATCCATTCGAAGTAAGTTTTTTCCCAGTTTTTAGGAACGAATTTTATGCGCTCATCTTCGACAGCTTTTATCGCTTCATCTGCAAGCGGTTTAATTTTTACGAACCATTGACTGCTGATATATGGTTCAACTATTGTTGAACATCTGTAACAATGTCCGACTGAATGTGGATTGTCTTCGATTTTTTCAACAAGACCGAGATTTTCGAGGTCTTCAATTATTTTTTTGCGGGCGTCAAATCTGTCGAGACCGGTGTAAGCTCCGCCGTTTTCATTGATAAAACCCTTAGGTGTAAGGACATTTATTTCTTCAAGAGAGTGACGTTTGCCCATTTCAAAATCGTTTGGATCGTGAGCCGGGGTTATTTTTACCATGCCCGTCCCGAAGTCCTTGTCAACATAAGAATCCGCGATGATAGGAATTTCACGGTTGATTAGCGGAAGAATCAGTTTTTTCCCGATTACGCTTTTGTATCTTTCGTCATCGGGATTAACCGCGACTGCTGTATCTCCGAGCATTGTTTCGGGTCTTGTTGTTGCTACTGTTATGTGTCCGCTTCCGTCGGCATACGGATATTTTAAATGATAAAGTTTTCCATTAAGGTCTTTATATTCTGTTTCAATGTCAGAAAGGGCAGTTTCGCATCTAGGGCACCAGTTGATTATTCTTTCTCCGCGGTAGATGAGACCTTCTTTGTATAGAGTAACAAAAACTTTACGTACAGCTTTAGAAAGCCCTTCATCGAGAGTGAATCTTTCTCTTTCCCAGTCAAGGCTCGCTCCAAGCCGTTTGAGCTGGCTCTGTATCATGCCGCCTGATTCGGCTTTCCATTCCCATACTCTTTTTTCGAAATTTTCGCGTCCCATGTCGTGGCGCGATTTTCCTTCTTTGGCGAGAAGTCTTTCAACGACATTCTGAGTCGCTATTCCCGCATGATCCATTCCCGGCATCCAGAGAACTGATTTACCTTTCATGCGGTTCCATCTTGTCAAAATATCCTGAAGAGTATTATTCAGTGCATGTCCCATATGAAGAGAGCCTGTTACATTCGGAGGAGGAATGACTATGCAATATGCGTCTTTATTGTCTTTTTCATCGGCGTGGTAAAAATTACCTTCATTCCATGCTTTTAGCCATTTTTCTTCTGTTTCTTTAGGTTCGTAAGATGTCGATAACTGCATAATTTCCTCAATATGATATAACAATCAATGTGAAAATTGAAATTTTGCAAGGTGCGGCTGTCAACAGTTTTTAGGGTTTATTTTTGGAGAAATATGATCCGAACAGTGATTTATCTATTTCAATAAGTCTTTGAGATATCTGGGATAATATTGATAGGTCATAATTCTGGAAATGATAGTAATCATAAAGCCATAGGTATTTATTGATTAGACGCGGAAGAACATTTGATTTTTTGAGTTTCTCTCTTGTCATTGACTGATAAGATTTTTCAAGAGAAGCTATGTCTTTTGTAATTAGTTCCGCGGTTTGCTGGCTGATCTTGCCTTTTACATAAAAAATATCCATGAGAAATCCGTAAACAGGAACCCATTCTCTGATATCCTCATCAGGGTGTGCTTCTTTGGAAGCGCTTGTGAGTTCGTTTATCGGTTCACATTTGATGAGTTCAATGTCTATAGCCGTCGGATTGATGAAAAATGCTTCTCTGAATAAAAGAAGCGATTTGGGTGCTTCTCCCGTTTTGAAATATGCGGCTGCAAGAATGGAAAGCAGTTTCGGATCATTTTTGAAAAAACTTTTTGCATATTCCAGAGTTTCTATTGTTTTCGGATAATCTTCAAGAGTCAGAAAGCATACTGCAAGGTTCATAAGAAGGCTGAAATTATCAGTTGGTGATTCCTGATTTGCAAATGCTGTTTTGTAATGCTCGCTTGAATTATAGTAAATATATTTTTGAACGGCCTTGAATGCGCTTCCGCCGAAAAAATTCTTTTCTCTGGAATAATTTTCAAATTCATTCCACTGGTTCATTAAAAAATCTGCGCTTTCCTTTCCGTTGCTCAGAGATGTCAGGCCGGGAACACGGTTAAGCCAGTAACGCGACGTGCGGTATCCCGCTTCAACTCCAGGATAATCGGGTTTGTTGTTCATTATGGAATCAAAAACTGAGAATGCGTTCAAAAAATCGCCGTTTTCAAGAAAATCAAGACCACGGTTCACAGATTCAACAGTTTTATCGTCCGAAAAAGTTAATTGATCGCCATTGTTCATCAGAATTTGACCGTTTGACCTATGCCGGAAAAGAGTTTATCATCGCATGTAAGTATTATAATCTGCCTTTCAGATGAAAATTCCGACAATATGCTGAAAAATTTATCTATTTTTCCCTTATCCAGATATGACGCGGGTTCGTCAATTATTAAAGGAAGTGAAATATTCGAATTTTTCATTGCTCTTCCCATTGCAAGCTTGAAAGACAGAAGTGCCGAGTATCTAAGGGATGTGTTTTTTATTGAGCTCAAGTCGCCTTTTATCAGAGCATCCGTATCTTGTTTATTTACAGAGTTTGAAGTTGTTATTTCTGAGAAAATAGCAAAAGTTTCTTCTGCAATCCGGGCGAATGCTCTATTTTCAAATTCGGCTCTTGCCTGAGTCATATTTGTAAGTATAAAAGAAGCACTTCGGTGTGATGCTTTTAAACTTTTGAGTTTTTGTTCGTGAAAAAGCTTTCTTTGATTCAGTGATTCGCTCTGACTGCTTTCTTTTCCTCTGGCTTGGAGTTCTTCATTCATTCTTTTGAGAATTTCAATATTACGTTCAAGTTCATCCTTTAAAACTGTAACTTTCTCTGAATTTCCTTCAATCTGTTTATTGATTGCGGTGTTCTTCGAGTTTCTTTCACCGTTTATGCTCTCAAGTGACTTCAGGAGTGCAGTTCTGTTTTTCTCAAGATCAAGAATTTCCTGTCTGACACTGTTTATTTTTTCTTCAGGAAACAATGAATTTTCAATGTCTTCTATCTCATTTTCATTTTCAAGAAATTCCGAGTATTCTTCGAAATACTGAAGAAGAAATTCGAACATGTCTTCAAAATGCTCTGAAGATACCGCTATATCGCTTTTTGATAAAATATCTTTAAGTTCCGCAACTCTTTGATTGAAAAGTTCTTCCAGTCTATTGCTGATGTCTTTTTTTAATCTAAACCGCATTATTGCAATAGAAAGTACGGATATAAATAATCCTGATGATGGAATGAGAATTTTATGAAGCGTCTTGATTTGTTCAAAGTATTGATGAAAAAAATGGACTGCTAGAGGGAAAGCCAGTGAAGCGCAAAAAAAAGAAGCAGTTGCCGCATAGCACAAATTTTTCAGTATTCCGATTGTTTTTAATCTTTTGATCAATGAGTCTTTTGCATCAATCGCATATTTGTAGGCAAGCTGAATGTTATTGAGATTATTTCTCTGTGTTTCAGAAAGATTTAAAAATTTTGAAAATCTGTCATTGAGTTTTTGTTTTTTTGTTTCTATCGCTGAAACTTTGCTTTCTTCAGATGCAACAAAATTCTTAAGTCCGTTGAGTTTGCTTTCTATTATGAAAACATTTGCAAGAGATTCCTGTGATTTATGAAGAAAAGCTGTTCTGCTCTCAATTTCAACAAGTTCATTTTCAATGCTGCGGTTACGGTTTTCTATTTCAGATAATTCTTGTGATAGTTTATCAATCTTTGAAAAATGAACATCAAAAATTTGAAGTTCTTTCTTGATTTTCTGAATTTCATTTTCATGATAAAAAATGTTAGAAAGAAAAGAGTTGTTTATTCTGGATGATATTTGGTCTGAATATATACTTCGTTTTAGTTTTGAGTGTATGTCTATGAACTTATCTTCAGAAAAGGACACAATTTTATTAATATTGTCGTAGCTATAGTAGGGTTCAAGAAATGATTCGAATGGAGAAGAGATAAATGAAGCATCAATAAAACCCTGAGGAGTTATTGTTGTTATCAATCTGCAAATTATGGAGTTCGAAAGATTCTGCTGTGATTTTATTTTATCAGAAAACTTGGCAATGTCGGTATCGCCGGCATAAACTTCTTTTCCGGTACCGGATGAAACATCTGCGAACGTTATTAGACTGCTGCCGTTTCGGATAATAGTCATTTTTTCGTTTTCATCAGCAAGTGTCATATTCACATAAAGATTGTTCCACATATCCTCGGATAACATGCGGTATTCTTTTTGTATTGCGAAGGCCGAATCTATCATCGCTTTTGCGAAAAGCGATTTTCCTGATTCATTTCCGCCGAATATTATTGTTATTGGATTGTCAAAATTGATGATCTTGTTTTCAAGAACACCGGTTTTGGCAGCTATGCATTGAGTAAAGCGCAAATCCAGTCCTCCGAAATTATTGATCCGTTTTTGATAATGCAAAAAATCATCCGTGACAATTCTTTTATATCCACATCTTCCGGTATTTGCTTTGAATTTAGCAAGTCGAAAAAATCTTTCCACATGCCGCTGGTTTCAATTTCCGATGATAACTGCTTTAATGATGGAAAAGAATTGTCGTCCATTTTGACTGATTTATATTTTTCTCCAAGATTAAAATTATCTAATGGAAAATCTCTCATTCCGTCAAACTTGATATAAAGACGTGTTTCGGAGTTTTTTGCTTCATTGACAATAGTTTCGATTTCATTCAAATTAGTGCTTTCGCAATCAATGATTAATGATAAGAATTTTGTACTTTTCAGCGGCAATCTTTTTATTTCATAAATTGAATCATCTGATGTCACTATATTTAAAGAATATTTCGTGGAATTTTCTTCGGCAGAGAATGCTTCCGCATGACCCGGGTAGGCAGCTATTATTTTCCCGGAAACTTTAAATATTTTAGGTGTGCTGATTCCGCCGAGAGCGTAAAAATCAAGTGGAAGTTTTTTGAAAAATGTCTTCATTTCGATTTCATTTTCCGCATATTCTTCAATGTTTAAATTGAATAAACCGATATGAAAACCGTCATCAACGCATTTATCTGTTAAAAAAATATCATCTTTTCTGGAAGATCCGTAAAAATATATTTTTTCATTACCTTTTTCAATGAGAAAAGGTTCATTATCTTTTGTGAATATCTTATCAGCCGATTCAATGTTAAAATTAAATTCTTCCATCATTCTTCTTTCTTCTTCCGTAAGAAGGATGATAATTTTAGCGTCTATTCCGTTTCTATCTGCAAAAACTTTGTTTAATTTATCTATCAAGTCGCTGGAAATGCTTGTGAAAATATTGCCGGGTATAAGAATTGCATCCGCATCAGATGAATCTTTGATTGAGTTTTCGAGCGTGATGAGACGGTCTTCATCCGATACTGGAAGAAAATCATCTGATAAACCAAGATCTAAAT
>JAEWVM010000082.1 GCA_023396615.1 Spirochaetota bacterium
ATGACTCCGATCATCACAACTGCCAGTATAGATGAAACGATTGAAATAATACGTGATATTATTTTTAGAAACAGGCTTTTTGCGTCACAGTTTTTCATTTTATTTTATCTTGGATAATTATTTTCAACAGTTAAATAATATAATCAGGCGGTTATACCGCCTGATTATATTATCAATCCTTAAACCTGCCCATCTGGCGGTATTTGTCATATCTGTTCTGAGTTCTCTGCGAATCATTCATTTTAAATAGTCTCACAAATTCTGCAGGAATTTCCTTGCGAAGTTCATCGCACACAGAAGCAATATTTTTCTGAACGCCGCCAAGAGGCTCGCTTATCACTCTGTCAATTATTCCGAATTCCTTAAGATCTTCTGCTGTAAGCTTCATCATTTCAGAAGCTTCTTTTGCGCGCGAAGAATCTTTCCACAAAATACTTGCAAAACCTTCCGGAGAAAGAATCGAATACACAGCGTGTTCAAGCATCCATACAGAATCAGCTACACCGAGCGCAAGCGCTCCGCCGCTTCCGCCTTCTGCCAATACAACAGAAAGAATAGGCACTTTTATCATGCTCATTTCCATAAGATTGCGCGCGATAGCCTCGCCTTCTCCGCGCTCTTCGGCTCCTATTCCGCAGTATGCACCCTGAGTATCAATAAGACACAAAACCGGACGGTTAAACTTTTCACTCTGTTTCATCAGACGAAGAGACTTGCGGTATCCTTCGGGATTTGGACTTCCGAAATTGCGTTTGATTTTTTCTTTTGTGTTTCGTCCTTTCTGCTGAGCAATAACCGTCACAGGAAGACCCGCGATTTTTCCGATCCCGGCAACAATCGCCGAATCATCGGCAAAATATCTGTCGCCGTGCAGTTCAGTAAAATCTTCAACTATGCGTTCGATATAATCAAGTGCTGTGGGACGCTCCGAATTTCTGGCAAGCTGAACCTTGTCCCATGCGGTAAGCTTATTAAACGCTTCTTTCTTAAGCTGTTCAAGTTTCCCTTTTAATGTGCCGAGTTCATTCGACAAATCAAGCTTCTGTTCTTTGGAAAGTCTTTCGAGTTCATTTATTCTGTTTTCGAGTTCGGCAATATTTTTTCCGGTTTTATGATCAGCCATTATTTCCGCCTCCCATAACAGTATTCACAGTGTTAATCGTATTTTCAATAGCATTTGTCATTGTATTTTTCATTCTTTCGACAATTGACAACTCGTCCTGAGAAGTCCACGATGATGAAACATGAACAGACAACAGTTTCGAAAGTGTCTGTTTCATCTCTTTACGCTCGACTATCATGTCAACAAATCCATGATCAAGAAGAAATTCCGCTCTCTGAAAACCCGCAGGAAGTTTCTGTCTTATAGTCTGCTCTATTACGCGCGGACCGGCAAAACCTATCAATGTGCCCGGTTCCGATATTATTATATCTCCAAGCATGGCAAAACTTGCCGTTACTCCGCCTGTCGTAGGATCGGTAAGAACAGTTATATAAAGAAGTCCTGCTTCATTGTGACGCGCTATTGCCGCACTTGTTTTCGCCATCTGCATAAGAGAAAAAATCCCTTCCTGCATACGGGCTCCGCCTGATGCTGTAAAAAGAATTACCGGAAGTTTTTTCTCTGTAGCTCGTTCAAACACGCGCGTAACTTTCTCTCCGACTACAGAACCCATGCTTCCCATAAGAAAACGCGAATCCATTATGCCGAGAACAGCATCAAATCCGCCGACTTTAGCCTGGCCGGTAATTATTGCTTCGCTGATTCCGGTTTCTTCTTCAAGTTTTTTTATTTTATCGGCATAACCGGGATACTCAAGCGGATTAACGCTTGAAAGTTTCTTATCCCATTCATCAAAAGTTCCTTCATCGGCAATAAGACGAAGTCTGTCGGTTGATGACATACGGAAATGATTGCCGCAGCTTGGACATACCATCATTGCAGCTTCTATGTCTTTTTTATAAAAACTGTGATTACACTCAGAACATTTTATCCATAAACCGCTAGGAACTTCCGGTTTCTTTTTTCTTCCGTCATATTCCTGAACAATTCCGGCATCAACAACTGGGCTGTTCTTTTTAAACATTCCTTTAAGCATTCGCTTTACCTTATATTAAGCAGTTTGTTTATATACTGTGTATCGAAGTTACCTTCAACGAAATTCTTATCGTCCATCAATTCCATCTGAAACTCGATGTTCGAATCTATTCCTTCTATTACAAATTCTCCCAGTGCTCTTTTCATACGTGCAATAGCTTCAGTACGTGTTTTTCCGTGAACAATAAGCTTCGCAATCATCGAATCATAAGTTGGCGGAATAGTGTAACCCTGATACACTGCTGTATCAAGACGCACTCCGTATCCTCCAGGAAGATGAAGCGATGTAATTTTACCGGGAGACGGTCTGAAATTTTCAGAAGGTTTCTCCGCATTTATTCTGCATTCGATAGCGTGACCTGTCACATGAATCTCGTTCTGCTTAAATTCAATCTTCTGTCCGGCAGCAACTTTTATCTGCTCGGCAATAAGATCAATTCCTGTAACAAGTTCAGTAACCGGATGCTCTACCTGAATACGCGTATTCATTTCCATAAAGAAAAAATTGTTATGCTTATCAAGCAGAAACTCAATTGTACCCGCGCTCTTGTACTTAATGGCTTTCGCGGCTTTTACAGCGGCTTCACCCATTTTTTTTCTAAGATCTTCAGTCATAATCGGAGATGGTGCTTCTTCAAGTACCTTCTGATTTCTTCTCTGAAGTGAACAGTCTCTTTCACCGAGATGAACGACATTTCCGAATTCATCGCCGATTATCTGAAACTCGATATGGCGCGGATTCTCAAGAAATTTTTCCATGTACATTGTGTCATCGCCGAAAGCCGCCTTTGCCTCAGACTTCGCCGAATCAAAAAGTTTCGGAAGTTCTTCTTTATTCCATACAAGGCGCATACCGCGTCCGCCGCCGCCGGCAGAAGCCTTTATCATCACGGGATATCCCATTGAATCAGCAAGCTTGAGAGCTTCCTGAACAGTTTCAACCGCGCCGTCCGAACCAGGAATAGTCGGAACTCCGGCCTTATTCATGGTCTGTTTAGCTACGCTTTTATTTCCCATAAGATTGATCATTTCAGGATCAGGACCGATGAAAGTAATTCCGCATTCTTTGCACATTTCAGCGAAACGGGCGTTTTCGGAAAGAAATCCGAAACCGGGATGAATAGCTTCAGCATGAGTAAGAAC
>JAEWVM010000111.1 GCA_023396615.1 Spirochaetota bacterium
CAATAGATTTGTTTTTTTTATCTTCGTTAGTTAATGTGTTTTCATCTATTTTTCTTAATACTTTTATAGCAGAATCAAGTTCATCATTGCCTGCTTCCTGCGGAAATATTTGAACAAGCGAAATCAGCACAAACATCAAACTAATAATTATTTTTTTAGGCGCGAGTTTATTCATGTCTTCTCCTTCTTGTGCTGTTTATGAACAATCTAGTCAGCTGTTTGTTTTACAACTAATGGCCATAAACAGAACATTTCTTTGATATAATCTGCAACAGATAAAGTTTCTATTGCTTATTATACAAATTGTCAACATGAAAAGAGAATTAATGATACTAAATGCTTTTCTATTTAGACTATAAATGTATTTTCATAAGTCTTAATGATTAACGAAAGGAAGTAATTGATTTATAAATATTTCTTCACGCCGCTTATAATCAATTTCAGATTCAATATCCTGCTTACAGAAATTTGCAACAGTTTTACCGTAATTTGCCGGCAAGGATTGCTGTTCATAGCTGTAATAAAGACGTCTGTCTTCAGCAGGCGCACACATTCCGTTAATATAATATATGCATTTAATCCAGTACTGAAAGGCCGTATTCAGATTATGATGCAATTGAGGAAAGGCACTTCTTTGCTCCCATCTGTTTTTCTTGTAATCTGAAAGAAGATAATTTATGTATGACAAACTATTAGTTTTTAACAGATGATGATCAACGACTGCATACTTGTTGATTGAAATCAAATTATTAGAATAAACCTGATTCGGATCATATATAATTGATGATTCGAGCAAAGCATATTTTTTTGACTCATTTTGAACTTGAAAAGAAGCTAAATCAATATAATCGTGAAAAGCAATTTGAAATTCGTTGTTATTCCATTTCGTGCAATGATAAGGAATAGAAGCATCAAGATTCTCACCTAAAATAGATTCGGGAGTAATCAATGAATTTCTTTTTTTCATAAAAGTTAAATCAGTTTTAGCGCCATATTTTCCAGGATAGTAATCTCCTCTTGCGACACTGACTGACAACAATATGGTTTCAATATTTGTTTTATCAAGAGAAGAAATATAGCTTAAAACGTCTTTTTGAAGTTGAGCAATGTATGCTGATTGTTTTTTCTTTACATCAGAAGGTAACTTCATATTTCTCCGTATGAATTGCATTCGATCGAAAATAATTACTTTATCTGTTCCATATCATTTTTTTTTAATAAATACATCAATAAGACAGCAAGAGGAATACCCGTTATCAACATGGGCGATACTATTGGAATACACAACAGTCTTAATGATTTTTTTAACTGAAAAAGATCATTCTTCCGCAAATATTTAATAATCCTGACTGAAATATTTAAGTTATTAACAATAATCGAAACCAAGACTATTACTACAACTATTACAGCATATAGTGAGCCGTAATAATAACCCTTCTTAAAACCTGTCTGGTAAGGAGTTTCTTTTAATTCAGATTTTAAATATCTATCTTTATTAGATATCAAGTCATTTACAGTATAAATTTTTAGGGAAACAATTAGAAGAGATAAGACAGTTGTCAGTAATGACAAAACCAACAGCAATGTAGAAATTTTTTTTATCATTTCACCTCTGTAATTGTCAGCATACTATCGATTTTTCGTCATGATGATTCTACAGCATTTTATATTAAACGACCGGCTGTTCCGAAAGTGCTTCCATCATAATCCTTTACAATTTGACGTCAACAATTCATTTCAGAAAGTCAATTATATCATTTTCAATCTTTTCGGGATTTATTGCCGGAGAATATCGTTTAATTGTTTTTCCGTCAGAAGAAATCAAAAACTTCGTAAAATTCCATTTTATTTTTTTTCCAAAGATTCCGCTTTTAGAATTCTGCTTCAGATATGCAAAAACCGGATGCGTCTCTTTTCCGTTTACGGATATTTTTTCCGACAGAAGAAAAGTGACTCCGAAATTTATTCTGCAGGTTTCCCCCATCGTTTCATTTGATTCAGGCTCCTGATGCGCAAACTGATTGCAGGGAAAACCGATAACCGTAAAATTCTTATCTTTATATTTCTGAAATATTGCTTCAAGAGCATTGAACTGCGGAGCGAGCCCGCACTTAGTCGCGGTATTAACAATTAAAACTACTTTTCCTTCGAATTGATTCATTCGAACCTTGTTGCCTCTCGAATCATTGAATTCTAAATCATAAAATGACATGAATAACCTCCACAATACTTATCAGTTGCATTATACAGCATTCATTAGAAAATACATCATTTTTTTGGAGAAAGAAGATGAAAGAGAATCGGCAAAGACACTCATTTCATCAAATCTTTAATTTATTCACGCATTTTCCTCATAAAATATTTACTGTTTCTTATCATGTTCCATACAGCGGCTTGTGCCGTCATTACGTTTAAGGCGGAAAACATGAGCAAGTCGCTGGAAAAAGATAATTCCGTTTTTCATTCTTCCGAAAGAGCAGACATAAGAACACTTCAGGATATTCTCGGCATTTCATCCCTGAGCGGCGACAGCTGGTATGCCGCACTTCCTTTCTCGAACAGCGACACGACTCACGGTTCAGAAAACGAATATCAGACAGCTGTCAGCGGAAGCGACTCCGACGTCGATCTGCCGATATCCATAAAAAGTTCAAATTATTACTCGAACATTTCACGCAGGGTGCGCTCAGGCGACATCGCAAAAAGAAACGCATTCAGGGTAGATGATTTTCTTGAAAGCAATCACGAACGAGTTTGGGAAAACAGCTGGGTCCGCTTTCCGGCATCAAGACTTAAAGCTTCAACTATGCGTATAGTCATGCGCGACATGGCTTTCGACAAATCGGACGCTTCAAGCCCCATGCGTCCCGACATCAGCCGCTTCTTCTTTGAAAAAAACAATGAACGGTGGATAAGAATTCCTTCGAGCTATCTTCTTAAAATTGCCATAGCTGACGCTCTTGACACTCCGAATTCAGCTCTCAAAAACGCATCAGAATTCATCTGCAAGCATTTTCTAAACGATAACTCATCTCCTGAAACCTTTTCATTTTTTCCTTTAAGTTCAGCAAATCAGAAAAGCGCGGGAAAGATTCTCGCGGAAGAAACATTGCTTCGTTTTCTTCTTTCGCAGTTTGCGGTTATGTATGCCAATAGAAATTTCTCTCTCGAATCGCTCGGGCAGAAAATGATTCTTTATTTCGCTCCTTCAACCCCGATGCGCATGCGCAAACTCAACAGTCTAATTTCGGATTCGTTCTACAGGGAGCTCTTCATGAGCCCATGTCTTTCGGGATGGGACAACGGCTACAAGAAACACGAATACATGCATCTTTGTCATCAGGTTCTATCGCGAAGCCACCTTAACTCAATTTTCAAACTGAAAGAATCCGGAATAATTTCACAGTCGCTTGTTAAAATCGACACGATTTCAAACACATCGCTCGCGAACAACGGCACGCATATCAGCACGGGAAGCATTATTCTTTCCGAACTTGCCGAAGAAGGAAGTTACAGCTCCGCGCTTGAAAAGAGCGCCGGAGATTTAACGATAAAAATTTTCGAACATTTTCTTCCTCTATTTACTCCGCTTTACAGCTCATCTCCTTTGCGCCTCGACTATAACGATTTCCGTCCCGAGACACTCATCGGCTTTCTGTCACATGAACTCGACTACACTCATTTACGCATGATCTGGCGCAGATGGATCAAAAAAGCAGGTGTCGAATTTTTCGGAAAACCTTTTCTGCCGTACGGGCCGGCATGGTATGAAAAAATATGGGAATCTGTATTCCGATTCAAAGGAGACATTGTTCCCGACGCGCGTTTAACCGATTATCTCGTCGCGCTGATGAGCACGCCCGAAAGTCCCGCTCTTAACGGCAAACCTGGCAATGACGTGATTTTAAGATCCGATCTTTCTGATCTTGGAGTTTTTGATAAGCGCATGTCGATGTATCTGCCTTTTAAACTCCGCGAGCACCGGCAGATGGGATTCACAGGTTTTGAAGGAAGATTCTACAGTCAGTTTGATTCGATAATCGAAGACATGAGCGATGCGGCAGACCTTCAGCAATTAATAACAGCTTTCGCTTATTCAAGAGTTCTGAAAGGAGAAGTCACTCATGAGAGCATTCCAGATGATCCTGTAACTGAAAGCGAACGCAGGCACATTTTCTTTTCTTCCGCGATCGGACTTAAAACAGTAAACATCCGCGAGAAAAATCCGTGCTCATTCATGCACAGCATTCTTTCTCTTGCCGAGAAAATACGTCCGAGCAAACGCTACAAAGGATATCATCACATCAGAATTCACGAATACCGTCTTTCGCTTCTCAAAATGCTGAGAAGCGACGCGGCTCTTGTTGAATCTCTTAACGCAGGAGATCTTCTAGATTGCCTTCAATCAAGAATTCACGGAATTAACGACACTCACGGCAAGCTTCTTCGCGGCATCACCGGAAACCATAAAAAACCCATGAGCTTCAAGGCGGATGAATTTAATTCAAAAGCCGAACAATATTACAGAGACGGTCTCCGCACAAAGACAATAAGAGAAGCGCTTGAAGTTATGAAAGAATACGCCGCGCAGGCAGAATTTTCCGAACTTCCTGAAGAATATAAATCGGCATTTTCTGATGCATCAGGGAACAAAACCTGCGTGGAATATATTTCAGACTTAACAGAGAAAGTTATCACAGACTCGGTTTCATGCGGCGAAAACGAAAACCTGATGAGAATTCTTTCGCTGACGATTTCTGTTATCAAAGAAAAAAACATGATTAAGCAAAAGGAGATAGAGACATATGATTCACCAGTATATCGACAGAAGAAGTTCGAAAGCGGTCACGGAGAACATCTTTCACGATAAACTAATCAACAGCATTTATTCGGA
>JAEWVM010000114.1 GCA_023396615.1 Spirochaetota bacterium
CTGCTGTTGTTTTTGTATATCTGGGCGCTAACGAGAGTAAGAATCAGAAAAATTGAGGAGAGAATCGGTATCAGAAATCTGTAGAGCAGTTTCAGCGGTTTGAATTTGATGTATCCTGCTAAAGGATACATCATTATTTTTGAGATAAAGTAGAATGAGGTGCAAAGAGAAACGGCAAGAAGTTCTCCGACAATAATATTGTATGCGGCTTCTACCGGTGTTGAAAATGTGCCGTAAGTATAACCTGCAATGGAAGCTATAACCGGGCTTGCGGCGCATGAGAGTACTAAGAATACGCTTCCTCTGAATGAATAGGAATTTATAAATTTCTCTTCGTTTTTTGGTATAGCGTTGAACCCGGACTCGGTTATTTTTTTCAGTATTCTTTTTAGTTTTTTATGAAGAATGAAAAAAAGTCCGCAAAAGAGAATTATATTCGGCGGAAGTGTTATTGAAGCTGTTTTTAAAATACGGATGAAGTCGGCATTATCTGTTAAATAAAGGATTATTGAGAAATACAGTACGGTATGCAATATAATGACGGAAAAAAACAACTGAGGTAGGCGTATCAGCTTTTTGAGAAAAGAATAATCCATTAACTTTCCTCCTTCGGGAACTCTGCAGAGACGGATTCAATCATAATAATACCATGAAACATCAAAAATTACACTAAAAAATACTGTTGATTTTGGCAAGCAATAACTTATCCGGTCATTGATAAGATTAACCTGAATTTAATGTTGAAGTGAAACAGGCAAATATTTTTATTGACGCTATTGTTCGGTACTAATTTTACTGTTTATATTAGAAAACAGATTTTTTTATCAATTCCGATTATCAGGAGACGCCCGCAAATGGCTAAAAAAGTTTACCTCGGCATGACAGGGGATATTATTCATCACGGCATTATCAATATTATCAGAGAAGGCGCAAAATACGGCGATCTTATCGTTGGATTGCTTACCGATTCCGCTATTGTGTCTCACAAAAGACTCCCTTATTTGACATACGAACAGCGTAAAGAAGTGGTTGAAAATCTCAAATTCGTGACTGAGGTTGTGCCTCAGGAAGAGTGGAGTTATGTAAATAATCTCAAAAAAATCAAACCGGACTATCTGATTCACGGCGACGACTGGAAAACAAACTATCTTTCAAAAATACGCGACGAAGTTTTTGAAGTAATGAAAGAATGGGGCGGACAGGTTATCGAAATTCCTTATACCGGCGGAGTCAATTCAACCGCATTGGTTGATAACGCAAGAACTATAGGAACTACTCCCGACGTCAGACTGAAGTCTCTCAGAAGACTCATTTCCGCGAAGAAAATTGTCAGAATAATGGAAGCTCATTCCGGTCTTAGCGGACTCATCATAGAAAATACTGAAATTATGAAAGATGACGGCATTCACGGTTTTGACGGAATGTGGTCGTCAAGCCTTACTGACTCAACAGACAAGGGAAAGCCGGATATTGAAGCTGTCGATCTTACAACGCGAATTCAGGGATTAACTGAAATTCTTGAGTGTACAACCAAGCCGATCATTTACGACGGAGATACGGGCGGAATTGCGGAGCATTTTGTTTTTACAGTGCGCACTCTTGAGCGTAACGGGGTTTCTGCTGTTATTATTGAAGATAAAGTCGGACTCAAAAAGAACTCACTATTCGGAACCGATGTTAAACAGGATTTGGCATCAGAAGAGGACTTCTGCTATAAAATCAGTGAAGGGAAGAAAGCGCAGATTACAAAGGACTTCATGATTATCGCTCGAATCGAAGAGATCATCGCCGGACGTTCTGTCGATGAAGCTTTGACAAAAGCTTTCGCGAGTGTGCAGGCCGGTGCGGACGGCGTCATGATTCACAGCAAGGATAAATCAGGCTCGGACATTAAAGAGTTCTGCCAACGCTTCCGCAAAGAATATAAAAGTATTCCGCTTGTTCTGGTTCCTACCACATATAATCAGTTCACTGAAGATGAGCTTGCCGAGTGGGGCGCGAATGTTATAATTTACGCAAACCACATGCTTAGGGCGTCTTATCCTGCAATGCTTAAATGCGCGGAAACAATTCTCAAATCAGAACGCTCTCTTGAAGCTGATGACATGTGTATGTCTATCAAGAAAATTCTGGAACTTATTCCGGGAACAAAATAAGGATTTTATATGATTAAACCTGATAAATTTTTTGAACTGCTTAAAGATAACGGAACCGATTTCTTTACGGGAGTGCCTGATTCTCTGCTTAAAAATTTCTGTGCTTATGTAACTGATAATTCTCCGGAATCTTCTCACATAATCGCGGCAAACGAAGGTTGCGCAGTCGGACTGGCATCAGGCCATTATCTAGCTACTTCAAAAATTCCCCTCGTTTATATGCAGAACTCAGGTCTCGGCAATACAGTAAATCCTCTGCTTTCACTTGCCGATGGTGCTATTTACTCTGTTCCGATGGTTCTTCTGATCGGTTGGCGCGGTTTTCCGGGCATTCACGACGAACCTCAGCACGTGACTCAGGGAAAGCTTACATGCGGTCTTCTTGATGCGATGAATATTCCTTATGAAATCCTTGAAGGCGATGAAAATGAAATCGCCACAAAAGTTAAAAAATGTTATGATTACATATTAAAAAATAATACTCCTTTTGCATTAATAGCAAAAAAAGATTCTTTTGACGAATACAAACTCAAAAATAATATTCCCCTTGAAGCGGAGATGACAAGAGAAGATGCGATTGAAAAGATAATTCTTTCTGCGAAGTCTAAATCCGTTTTCGTTTCAACTACAGGCATGGCTTCCCGCGAATTATTTGAACTTAGAG
>JAEWVM010000023.1 GCA_023396615.1 Spirochaetota bacterium
CATCCTTAAATCCAAAGACCGGAAAACCATATGCTTTAAATTTTCCTTTTATAACTATAAGAGATATGAATTCCGCCATCAAAAATCTCACTGATCATCTTCAGATTTCAAGATTCTTAGCTGTTGCGGGTGGTTCAATGGGAGGAATGCTGGCTCTTGACTGGAGCATAGCATACCCTAATTCTACAAAATCTGCTATAGTTTTAGCCGCATCACACAGCCAGCCTGCTCAGGCAATTGCTTTTCATCAGGTCGGACGTCAGGCAATACTTCAGGATCCCAGCTGGAAAAAAGGAAATTATTACGGAAGTGAAGAGATACCAAGATTAGGACTTTCACTTGCAAGAATGATCGGTCATATTACTTATCTCAGCGAAAAAAAGATGCATGAGAAATTCGGCAGAAAACTTCAGGATAAAGCTGAACTTAGTTTTGGTTTCGATTATGAATTTCAGGTTGAATCATATCTCCGTTATCAGGGACATAAATTTGTAGATAGATTTGACGCTAATTCTTATCTTTATCTTACAAGAGCTATTGACTATTTTGATATCAGAATTGATCACGGAGAAGGATCTCTTTTTTCAGCATTTGAAAAATCAAAGTGCGATTATCTCATGTTAAGTTATTCCACAGACTGGCTTTATCCGCCGGAAAATATGAAACAAATGGCAAATACTCTTAGAGGTTGCGGAAGAAGAGTTGTTTATCTTGATATCGATACTGATAACGGTCACGATTCATTTCTTATTGATAATCAGGTTATGGTTTCAGCTGTTAAAAATTTTCTTTCCCAGGAAATTGACACTGCCGAGAATAATGTATGAAAGAAACCATTTTTAATATTGGATATGATCTGATCACCAAGGAAATTCCGCGTGGCTCCAGAGTTCTTGATCTCGGCTGCGGCGACGGAGAACTTCTTGCAGAATTAAGAAGAAAAAAGAATATTGAAGGTTTCGGAATTGAAATTTCTCCTGAATCAGTCGGAATTGCACTTTCTAAAGGAGTTTTTGCCTGTCAGGCAGATATAGATGAAGGCCTTTCTGATTATAAAGATAATTCTTTCGATTACGTGATTTTAAATCAGACTATTCAGAATACTAAAAGACCTGAATATGTATTAAGAGAAATAATGAGAATCGGAACTCGTGTAATAATCAGTTTTCCCAATTTTTCTCATATTCTAATACGCATGAATCTTTTTTTCCGCGGAAAAATGCCGAAAACGAAGTCTCTTCCATATGAATGGTATGATACTCCGAATATTCACATGCTATCAATTAAAGATTTTCGTACTTTTTGCAGACAGAAAGGTTTTTCTATTGAAAAGGAAATTAATTTCAATACTAATATAAATAATAACACTTCATCTAAAAAAATAGTTTTTCCGAATCTTTTCGCAATGTACGGATTATTCGTCTTAAAAAAAGACTGATTTGAGGGATTAATATGCTTCTAAATATTGTATTTCTAATAGCTGGCATCGCTGTTATTATATACGCAGCTAACCTCCTTGTTGACGGTTCTGCATCAATAGCTAAAAAACTTAATGTTTCTGATATCGTAATCGGTCTCACAATTGTTGCTTTTGGAACTTCAGCTCCCGAACTCACTGTAAGTCTTTTTTCTGCGGCAAAGGGAAGCACAGATCTTGCAGTAGGAAATGTAATGGGCAGCAATATAGCTAACATCTTTCTTATTCTCGGAGCATCTGCTTTGATCTTTCCTTTAACAATTCAAAAGAATACTCAATGGAAAGAGATTCCTTATTTATTCTTCAGCGCTCTTTTAGTTGTTCTTTTTGCAAATGACGTACTTATAGGTAACTCAACAGAAAACATACTTTCACGTACTGAAGGAATTGTCTTTCTAATTTTCTTTGTTATTTTTTTAGGTTATACTTTCAGAATATCCAAAAATCAACAGGCCGAAGAAATACCTTCCAAAGTCTTCTCTGTGCCAAAATCTGTTTTATTTATTTTTCTTGGTCTTTGCGGTCTAGTCGGAGGAGGAAAGATTCTGGTAGACGGAGCCGTTGGTATAGCAACAATTGCAGGAGTTTCAGAACGAATTATTGGAGTTACCATAGTTGCTGTCGGAACTTCTCTTCCTGAACTTGCAACATCTCTTGTTGCGGCATTTAAAAAGAAATCTGACATTGCAATCGGAAATGTAGTAGGCAGCAATATTTTTAATGTTTTTCTTATTTTAGGAACAGCAATAATTGTTCGTCCTGCTCCGATCTCACTTGGATCAAATATTGACATGCTTATAGCACTCTTTGCAGGTTTGATTCTTTTTATTTCTACTTTTACATTAAAACATAGAACCATCGGCAGAACCGAAGGAGGAATTTTTCTTATTCTTTATGCTTCTTATATTTACTATCTTGTAAAAATCCAGCTTTAGAAAAATTGTTCTATCTTAATTCTTTATGAAATATTTCTTCTTTAGATCCTGAAGCAGGTTCAATCTGTCTTAAAGCATATTCTTCATTGTTCTCCGGAAGAGGAGCTATTTCCATCAGAAATTCTTCTTCTTCAACAACTATAAAAATATAATTCCCTATTTTCTGATATATTCCTTTTTTTAAACAATCATTCTTGCCAGACCTTTTCTTTTCATCATCAGGATCTTGAATGGAACAATTTCCTTCAATGCTAATGCTGTTATTATGACTAAAAACTAAATATTCTCCGCTTTCTTTAGAGTTGAAAATATATTTTCGATTTTCCATTGAATTGTCTTTTGAAACTATTTTTCTAAAGGCCTCTTTTTTAGAAATAAGAAAACCACCGAAAACGTATCCAATCTTTCCGTCATTTAATTCTACTTTTAACCATGAACTTTTTTTCCCTGAAATTACTTCTTCTTTCTTGGAATCTTCAATAAAAATTACGAAAATACCGGCATCAAGTTTTGCAATAGACTCTGATTTAATTGAAGACTGTGAACGAACATTGATAGATTCTGCTACCGTAATATAATAATCAGCATTTCTAAGTGGTTTTGGGACAGAAGGTAATATTTCCGGTTTTTGATCATTTTTTGAACATCCGGTACATATAATCCAAATTAATACTAATATTAACCCTTTTTTGTTCATTTCTTTAATCTCTCTTGATAGAATTCATATTTCAAAGTAACATAATTATCATCGATAAAAGGAACTTGTATTCATTTGTCTTATTAGATATATTCAATCTTCTATTTTAACTTTTTCTGAAATTTAAGATAATCTGTAAACAATGAAAAATCCATTATTTATTAAATTTCTGTTTATATCCGGAAGACATAATTTTAAATAGTTTAATAGTATTCTAATAAATATGCCGATTATCAAATGATATGGTTTAATAATTGACACAGTTTATTAAACGAGTAAACTTTTAAAGAGAATAACGAAATGAGTCAATTAGACAAAACACGAGATAATATACGTGTTTCAGACATAGAAGACAATGCTAGAAAAGAACTTTTCCAGAAGTTCGTGGATGCTGGAGGAAAAGTTGTTAAAGAAACGCGCCCAAAACCAATGGTTTTTGACCGTGAAAAACAAAAAACACTAGCAGAAAAAATGGATTCATTCCATGGCAATAAAAAACGAATGAACAGAATCAAGTCTTCTTTACAGGAATCTTCTGTTAGTATAGAACCGTCTCCAAGCTTTCTTGATTCGTTTATTAATAGAATAATTCTTTTCATTACCGGTGTAACTTCTTTTTCCGGAAGAAGAATCAAAAAATCATTTTTTGATTCATTTGCAGATGAATATAAAATATCAATGATGGAGCTTCAAATGATCTATCTTGATATCTTCAGACAAAATCCTTCTATCGGAGATAGAATTACCAATCAACTTGATCAGCAGAAACCATTATATTTTGAAGTTATTGAAATGACCGCTGATCTATATGACAAAACCATCTTAAGTGAAATTCTTGATACGCATACTGCTTTTCCGATGGATATAAAACTTACAAATGATTATAAAACGCCTTTGCTTGCCTATTTTAAAAAAATTTATCCGTTACTTCCATATGTGAATTCCATCTATACTGCTTATGAGAAAGCTATAGCCCTACAGCAAAAAAGCATAAATAATTCATCTTCATCTTATTCGTTAAAACGGAAAAAAGCTAATAATGGAATATATATTATCTTTAATAAAATGCTTCCTCGTCTTTACCGTTTATTCTGCTATTATCATGGAAAAAACATTCCATTGACTGATAGTTTGACTATCGAAGAACTTTTGATGATAGGCCCGGATCTTAAACCTGGAATGAGAACAACAAGTTCTCCAAGCAGATTCAGTGAAAATTATCAGAAAATTTCTGCTCAGGCAAAAGCGAAAGAAGAAGAAGAAAAAAAAGAAGCAATTGATGAACTTAAAAAGAAACACCGTCAATCTTTATCAGATGAAATTAAAAACGGAATTTCTTTGATGAGTATGCTGGACTTTCAATTATTAAAGAAAACTTATCTTTCAAATAATGATATTGCCCAACAAATTGATGATAATGATCCATATTTAAAAATGTATCTTCTCTTTTTGGAATTTGACCGTCAATACTCATATATATTAACAACTAATAAAATCAAATACAGTATTTACTATGACAAAAACACAAAGTTTGATATGCGTTCAGATTTACTTGATCTTTTTAATTCAATGAGAGCATGCGAAGAAGCTGCTAAGCAATATTTTTATTCTTGGGAAAACTATAAAAAAGTCGCTTCAGATACAAATTACAGCAAAGAATTGCATTTACAATACTCAAAAAAAGTTGCAGAACTTGAAAAAGAAAAAAAAGTAATGGGAAATGCTTTAAAAATATCCATTAGATCTTTTATGGAACGTCTTGCTGACAAAATGCAATTCATTCTCAATGATATAAATGATATAAATAGAATAATATCAAATTCAAAAGATATTCTTGAAGCAGATCCGGAAATAGATCCAAACATGAAGTTTTCAGGAAAAACAGTGGAAGAAGCTATTTCTTCCGTAAATAATTACGCTCAGGCTTTGCTTTTTAGAATATCCTTAAAAGGTGATCTTTTTCAGGAACAAAAAAATATTGAAAGTAATTTTCCTTCTAATCAACAGATAGAAAATAAAACTGATGAGTCACAGACTATAATGGATCAGCTTGAAGATCTATTCTGATTTTTTAATCTTCGTCTTTCAAGTATTCTATTTTCAGATATTTCTTCTCTGCTTAAAGAAAGATCTTTATCTCTATATGGGACAGAAAGAATTTCCTTAAATATTTCTTCAACTTTTATAATATCAAAAGATCCCTCAAAGGGTGTTTTGGAAGCAATAGTTCCTGTTTTCGGAAGATCATCGCAAACCAAATCTCCTATATAAAAACCTGCTTCAATCATACCCCTTCTTATTTGCAACGCAGAGGAATATGTTGTTAAATACGTTTTATCTTTTGTAATGCTTCCAATTGCTTTAAACAAATCAACAGTCCAAAGCTCTGAATTTTTTGCTGGAGAAAACGGATCATGAAAAACTGCATCAAATAGTATTTTTCTTTCAGAAAGATTTTTTATACTCTCACGCGCATCCCCAAACAAAAAATTAATATTAACATTTTCAAAAGAAATAGTATCGTTTATAAAACCTTGTTTGATCTTATCAAAATATTTATCCTTCTCGTCATTAAAATATATTTTTGCTATTGAAGAATATGAATCTTTACTGAATTCAAGTGAAAATATATTAATTTCTTCAAATTCTTTATCTCTTGTTTGCATTATTAGTGCTAAAGGATTATACCCCGCTCCAAAACCTATATCCAATATATTAATTACTTTATCTTTTGAACAAAGAATTTTCGATGGAAAAACATGTTTAGATAGTGCTTCTGTATAAGCTCCTTCTCTTGCATGCATCAATTGATCAAATTCTTTTGAATAAAGAGAAAAGGATCCATCCGCTGTTTCAATAATATTATAACTATCGTTTACTTGCATTGTTCAATATTTCCATAAAAGGAAGAATATCATATTCGGTCCAGATATAAAGGTAACCGTCTATATCATTTCTATGAAGAATCTTAGGCTCGAATTTAGTATTATTAAGAAGTAATGCATATTCAGCTATATCTTTCGTAGTTTTGAGATGTTTTTCACCATGTGCCGCCAAAAGAAAAATTGCTCTTTTATTAATTTGTTCAATAAGTGCTTTTTCAAAAATATTATCTTCTTCCTCCGGAATCAGATATAGATCTATTTTTGAAAAGACAGTTAAAGTTCTATTCGATACTCCTTCAGAATATTTTTTTTCAGGAGAAGAAAGACATGCTGCTAATAGTATAATAGAAGAAAACTGAAAAAAACATAATATCTTTTTCAATTCTATTTCTTATATTCGTTGAAATAAACACCATATATCAGATTTATTTCTTCAAGTGTAACATTTTTTTTCTCTACTTCCATCTTCTTCTTCATTTCTTCTGCAGTTATTCTTGTGTCTTCCTTTTTTAATTCAACAATTCTTGCAATAATATCAGCAGTAACGGCTTTCTTTGAGTTGAACATTCTAGCGTTTTGAAACGCTATTAAATCTGCAGCGATTTTTTCATTTTGTATTTTAGCAGACAACGCATTTGTTTCTGCCTTATCAAGTTTATTTTCCAATTCTTCAATTTTCGCTAAAAGAAAATCAGGATCTCTTTTTTTCATAAAAGACTTAGGATCATTTAGAGCTTCAGATATTTTTGCAAGAAGGGGTTCTTCTTCAATATATGCTCCGCGCATTTTGATTATGGTATTTTTCTTTATAAGCCTGAAATCATATCTTTGAGCTCCTTCTTCATGACTAAACACCAACCCTCCCGGAATAAAAGGAAGAAGATCTTCATTCTTATATTCAATTTTTGAAGGATAAACTGCAAATTGCAATCCTTCTGTTGTAATATAAAATTTCATTTCTTTCCAGAGAATAAATTTCCAACTTTTTGCTATTCTTATAAACTGTGCAATTTCTGATGCAATCTGAGAATTTACTTTTTGCTCATTTTCAATAATATATATTTTTGAATCAGAATCTGTCAAATAAACAGCATCCTCATCAGACTCTTCATTCTTTTCTGCAGGAGTCAAGGAAATGGTGCTCCAATCAAAAGAATAGGCTTCTGCAGAAATAACCAGTGATAATATTAATAATAATTTCTTCATTTTGCTTCCTCTTTCTCGGCCGTTATTTTCTTCAGCATTATTTTATCAAATGGCTGCATTTTTAGACCAGTTTCCGATTTAACTAATTCAGCAACTGTGACACCATAACTTCTTTTAAATCTGATGGTAGCAATAAATTCATCATCCTGCCTGAAAACAAATCCGAGATCTCCTGTATTGACAATATGAACCTTATTCATATAAACTCCAATTAAAGAAGTATCTCTTGGATCTAGAATATATCCGCTTTCTTTTTCATCTTTTATCATGAAAGAAAAAGCATACTCATAAAATCGCAACTGTTGATTTTTCTTTCTTAACGAATTAACAAGACCAACAGTAATTCCGTCATATGTGTTAACTATATCTTTAAACTTAGATGAAACATGAATCACCGTTTTTCCAGGAGAGTTAATGTAAGGAATTTTTTCCATTCTATCATTTAACTTGTAAGAATCATTAACATTTGCCTGCAATCTGTTAATTCTTTCTTCCGTTGAAGCTTTTTCTTTTATAATATCATTTTCAATTCCATTTAACGGAGAAACTTTTGAAGCCCCTTTTACCGGTTTTTCCAATATTTTTTTTAGATCAGTCTCAGCAAAAATTGGATTATACTTTTTTATCAAATACTCGATTTCTTCCTTCGTTTCATCGCTCATTTGATCTATTCTGGCTTCATACGTTCCGGATAATCTTTTCCTTTCTAAAGAAGTAAGTTTTGATTCTCCTTCAAGTAGACTTATATTTTTGCCTGAACTTTTCTCAAGTTCAGCTTCTTTATCTCTTAAATCTTTTTGAATCTTATAAATTTCTCTGTTTTTTGCAGTCATACGCGGAGCATATTTAGTTTTTGTTTTTCTGATTTTTAAGTTATACTCTGAATTCAATT
Organism: Spirochaetota bacterium; assembly: GCA_023396615.1. Classification (GTDB taxonomy): domain Bacteria; phylum Spirochaetota; class UBA4802; order UBA4802; family JAFGJZ01; genus JAKJGA01. The sequence goes on from JAEWVM010000023.1 coordinate 8,093, forward strand.
GATCAATTTGAGCTTTTTTCTCTTCATCAGAAATATCTCTAGACTGAATTATATTTTTTAATTCTTCAAAATCTCTCTTGAGCCGTTCAAGTTCTCTGGAATATTCAATTTCCAGATTAGCAAGCTCTTTTCTAGCAATTTGGAGTTCTCCTTCCTGTTTCTGTGAAGAATCAATCATTTCTTTTAATTTTAAATCCTGAAAAGAAGAAATATCAACTTTTTGATTTTTTCCTCTTTCCTGAACAAAGAAAGTGATCGTCAATGCAACCGAAATGATAACAAATAAGAAAAGTACAACCAAACCAAGAAATTTCAGATTCTTGTTTCTTTTAGTTTTCTTGAATTCTTCTTCCAAAGAATATAATTCCGGCTTCCCGTCAGGATCAGAAAAATCTCCCGGAAGGAAAACAGATTTCGTTTTTTCAAGAAGGTATTTTACTTCGTTTTCATTTCCCATATTCCGTTCCAGTTCCTTGGAGGTTTATTATTTTTTATACGCTCAATAAATGTTTCGGCAACAGAAAGACCGCATTTTTTAAACAAAGGTAAAGCTTTAGACCAATCACCGTCATAATATAAAACAAGACCTGCATCAAAAATCTTAATCTGCTTTTCAAGAACCTTATTCATATAAGCAGGAGGAATAGGCCAAAATACTTTCTTTCCTTCTGTTTTACCTTTTACCTGAACAGTGTCTATCTCTACAAAAGTAAATTCATTATTCAAAACACTCTTTTCTATATCATCACGAATATACTCAGAACATATAACAGGTACTTTATAAACTCTGGTTAATCCTTCAAGCCTTGATGCGGAATTAACATTATCTCCTATTACAGTATTTGTCATTCGAACATATGAGCCGATATTTCCATAGAAAACTTCTCCGCCGTCAATTCCTACGCCAATTTCAAGAAGAACCGCTTTATATACTCTTTCCTCATCTGGAGTAAGTTTTCCCTTCTTTTTCATTAGTTCTTTTTTCTTTTTACTCATTTGCTGACGAAGAGATTCGGCAACAGCCTGAAGTTCATAAGCAGTCATTACAGCTGAAAATGATTTATTTTCCTCCGAGGACTCTTCCATTGTTCCAAACATTGCAAGAATAGCATCTCCGATAATAGATCCTATTGCTCCATTATATCGAACAATTTCTCTTATTGCCCTGTCATAATGCATATTGATAAGTTTAATAATATCGGTTCCGAGAGTTTCAGTGATAAAAGTAAAACTCTTTATATCAGAAAACAAAATTGCCAGCTCTTTCTTAGAACCTTCTAAACGTATTTCCTTATCTCGGTAGGCCTGAATAGCAACATCCTGATTTGCAAATTTTTTAAAAATTCTAAGAAGTGTATCTATCGAACTTGAAAGAGAGTTAAAGGACATCCCCAGATATGTAATATCATCATTTGGAGCTTTTACCATTGGTATTAAATCAAGCTTCTGAGTCTTAACCATTTCCATTATAGAATCAGTTATAACTTTAACATAACGAAGAATATATCTTACTGCATAAATTCCGGCTATTGTACAAACTAATGAGATGAGAATTATAAGCGCACTTATTAAAATAAAATTCCATCTTGCTTCTTTTGAAAACTCACTATATTCTTCTGCAAGAAAAAAATACATGTTCCATTTATCACTGAACTTAAATACGCCGAAATATTCTTTTCCTTGATGTTTAAGAGTATAAAATCCCTGACCGTTTAAGCTTCTTGATTCAGAAAGAAGCTTTTCAATATCAGAAGAAGACAGTTTATCTAAATTGAATTGCGAATGGGAAAACTTCATTTGAATTTCCCCTTCCGAAGAAATTCCTAAAAAAATAGATTCTTTCCGGTCTTTAAGATCATTAAGAATCTTGTCCTTTATATTCTGCTTGGAAGCTTCAACGTCATTATTCAATTGAGATATTTCATACTGAGTTGAGGCAAAACCGTAAAATTCTTTTAGATCTTTTGCGAGAAGTTCTTTAGCAAGTTTCATCTGCTGTTCCATACCGAACATCAGATTTATATAATTAGTTGCAAAGTTAGAAACAATCAAAAACAGGGTAAATACTACTGTAATCTTATATCTAACAGGAATTACCCGAGTATCATTAACTTTTGTGAAAAAGAAACCCTTTTTCGTCATAACTTAGCTTCCATATTAATATTTTTGATCATTATGCACTAGAATATTAAACTTGCAATTATTATTTTATAAATTAAAATTATTTTTTATTATAACTTATGAATTTTATTGACAAAAAAACACCATAGGTTTCTATGGTAATCGCTTGGTGGTTATAGAGAGAGGGTCACACCTGTTCCCATTCCGAACACAGAAGTTAAGCTTCTCATCGCCAATGGTACTGCATGGAACACTGTGCGGGAGAGTAGGACGTTGCCAGGCTCGGAATTATACATTAAAAAAAACCTCTTCTTTATGAAGAGGTTTTTTTATTTCCGCGGGGTTTTATGATACCTGTTAAAAGACTTTCCGATCTTTCAAAAGCTGAAAAATCCGGATTATTTTTCCGTTTCGGCGATGATTTCAGTAAGGTGATGACTGATATAGTAATCCCTATTGTTAATGATGTTAAAAATCATGGCAATTCTGCAGTTGTTAACTATACCGAAAAATTTGATAAGTTCAAAATTAATTCAGTTCTTGCCGATAAAGCAGAAATAGAGAAGGGTTACTCCAATACTTCCAAGGAAGTCATTATTGCTCTTGAAAAAGCCGCCGATAATATCCGTGAATTTCATTCAAAACAGATTAAAAATGATTTTTCTTATAACCGACCTGACGGATCTCTTCTAGGCGTTAAATACCACCCTATCGATAGTGCTGCCGTCTACGTTCCAGGGGGAAAAGCAGCTTATCCATCATCTGTTCTTATGGGTATAATTCCTGCACAAATAGCAGGTGTTTCAGATATCACTTTAATTTCACCTCCAAGAAACGAAGGAAAGATTGCTGATCCAGTTTGTGCTGCATGTAAGATTTTAGGCATAAACAATATAATCAAAGCAGGAGGAGCTCAGGGAATAGCCGCAGCCGCTTTTGGAACAGAAACTGTTCCAAAGTCAGAAATAATAGTAGGCCCCGGTAATATCTTTGTGACAGCAGCTAAAAGTTATCTTTTTAGTTTGGGTGTAATTCAAATAGATTCTCTTGCCGGCGTAAGTGAAGTTTTAGTAGTAGCAGATGAAAGTGCAAATCCTAAATGGACTGCATGGGATTTGCTGGCACAAGCAGAACATGAAGAAAACGCTAAATCTATTTTAATAACAACATCTGAAAAATTTGCAAACGAAGTCATTTCTTATATAAAAGAAGATCTTGATAGCGGAAGAGGCAGAAGCAGAATTAAACATGAATCAATAAAAAATCATGCTTTGATCCTTTTATCTGATAGTATTGAAGAAGCTATCAATTTTTCCAACAAATATGCTCCTGAGCATCTTCAGATTATGGTAAATAATCCAAATTCTCATTTAGAACAAATAAAAAATGCAGGCTCAGTCTTTCTTGGTCCGTATTCTCCTGTTCCTATTGGAGATTATTTTTCAGGAACAAACCATATTCTTCCGGTTGGAGGTGCCGCCAGATTTTCTTCCGGACTTTCCGTTGATTCATTTATGAGAAGAATGACATTTCAAAATATTTCTGAAGAAGGTCTCAGAAAATCAAAAGACTTTGTTCTTTCGATTTCAGAAGTTGAAGGTTTTGACGATAAGCACGGTGGAGCAGTCAATATTAGATTTGAAAATTAACATTTATAGATAAGCCGCGCATCTGCACGGCTTATTTTTTTATCTTGGACAAATTTCTGTTTCTGAGAAAAAGTAAGATATTTCCTGATTCGCCGTTTCCGGAGCATCAGACCCATGAACAGCATTTTCTGTAAAACCATCAGCAAAATCCGCTCTTATTGTTCCTGGCGCAGCATTAGCCGGATTGGTTGCACCCATTATTTCTCTGTTCTTCAAGATTGCATTTTCTCCTTCAAGGACCTGAACAACTACCGGACCGGAAATCATAAAAGAAACAAGGTCGTCAAAAAAAGGTTTTCCTTTATGAACAGAATAAAAACCTTCAGCTTCCTTTCTTGACATATGAATCATTCTTGAAGCGATTACTTTAAGTCCGTTCTTCTCAAATCGCGTCAAAATTTCACCAATTACATTCTTCTTCACTGCATTGGGTTTAATTATTGAAAAAGTTCTTTCTATAGCCATCTGTTTCTCCTATTAATTCAGGTTCTTCTTTTGCACCCTTTTAGATCAAGGATTTTTCTTCATTATTCTTTCTCTTTCTGTAAACTTTTCTATTCTTTTATCGATTGGAGGATGAGAAGAGAAATAATCAACACTTTCAGCTTTATTAACATAATTCACATTTTCTTTTTTTAGTTTTATCAATGCATCAGGTAATCCCTTAGTTTCTAAGTTAGTCTCATTAAGAATACTCCAGGCATATTCATCTGCCTCATTTTCCTGTGCCATTGAATAAATATTATTAATAATAATATTTGTTCCTATGTTAGTCATTTCTCCCAATGTTTCAATTTTCATTTTTTTCGCAGCAATTTCTATTCTAACTTTATCAAAAGCATGGGATAATTCGATATGTCCCATTTCATGACCTAAGATTGCCGCTAATTCACCATCAGTCATTATATTACAGAGACCTCTAGTTACAACAATTACTCCACCCGGCATAGCGTAAGCATTTGGAGTAAGATCTTCTAAAACAAAAACTTCATAATCAAATTTTTTCTTTTTTTTAACTTCCAATATCTTCATTATTTTATTAATTCTTTTGTAAGAAATATTTGTTTTTCCGGAACTAAATCTTTCTTTTAAAGCTTCTCCATACTCTTTTTCGTCTAAATTATCAACAGGTACAGACTTAACAAGTATACCTGTTAAAGATTCCGCCGAAGCTCCCATTAATCTGAAAAAAGCAGAAGACGAAAAATCTTTTTTAGAATCTATCCGCTGATAATAAAGATTAATTATCAAAAGCACAAGTAAAGCTATAGAAATCGGTAAAAAAATAATTTTAGTTTTCATTACTATATACTTTCTTCTTATAAATAATATTTATTAATATCAAAAGAACACCAGACATAAAAAATACCGCAGATTTAATTATTAGATTTTGTTCCTTTAAATCAACAAAAATCATTCTTAAAACACAAAAGATAATAAATGAAACAGATATCATTCTTAATACTTTATCTTTATGAATAGCTCCTACTATATATATTATGAAAGACTCTATAAGCCATAGCAATGAATGAAATGATCGATCAAAAGAAGTATTTATATATAAAGCAATACAAAAAAATAACAAGTAATACAGATATCTGTCATATTTTAATTGAATTTGCTTCTTAATAATACTAATAATTCCTTTTTTACCCGATAAATCAGAAATTTCTAGGTATTTATTCTTTCTTATAATGATTATAAATACACATTGAAGTGATATCGCAATAATACCTAAGAACCAACCTTGTTTAATAAAACTTGCATCAACAGAAACTTTTGTTCCTAAATAAAATGCAGTTTGAAGCATTGATGCCAAACAAAACAATACTGAATATAATTTTAATCTCCATGGATTTCCGTTTATATATTTACCGCAAAAAAATATTAAAAATGATATTAATACCCATATTGGAGAATGATAAATTCTTTGAATTTGTGATTTTACTGCTAATATAATCAGTAAAACAAGAATTTCAATATTGAAATCATATAGTTTTCCGATTATAATATTTGATATTCTTCTTCGAGATAGGCAATAATACAAAAAAACAAAGATTGCCGCAATTTCTATAAATAGTCTTACCTGAAAATGTAATCCTTTAATATCAAAGTATTTTTCGGAGTTTAAAATTACCGCTACATGAAAAACAATAAACAAACAACTTAAAAGAAGACCCCATAAATAAAAATTATTTTTTAACCTAAACAACATTTTTACTTTAGTTGAAGAAAATAAATCTCCGATTTCAAAAGAAATTATTGATAATAGTAAATAAATAACTCCGGGGAGAGGTGCAGAAACCGGAAAAAGTAATTTATAACAAAACCATATAACAGAACTAAACATTGTAAACATTGAAACAAAACGGCAAAAAGGATCATTATTCTCTGAATAATAGAAAAGGTTAATTAAAGGAATAATAAAAAACGGAAGAAAATGATATAAAGAATTTATAATAGTCTGATAAGCTTCAAAATTAATAAATCCATTAATACAATACACTAAAACTGATATTATTTGTCCATATTTCAATGATGCTTTTCTTAATCCAAAACTGATAATTGTTGATAATATTAAAAAAACTCCCCAAAGAAGATAATTTCGGAACGTAAATGGAGTAGAAACAACCAATGCGGAAAATATTATTGAAGGTAAAATTCCTGAAATAAACCAAAGTTTATTATGTATTTCATTAATTTTCGTATAGTTTGATCTATAAACAATAAACAAAATTCCAGAAATTGCCGCTATTATTCCATATTTTACAATTTCTGAATTAATTAAAAAAGCATTCACTCTTATTAAGTATATAAGACCTATAATTAAAACGATATGAATAACTGAAATCAGATTAAATATAATTCTATCATTAGCTTCTATCAATAATATTAAATATAGAAAAATTATTGATAAACATATTATTAAACCATCACTGATATTGAAATATTTTAAAGAATATAAAGCGTAAAGAATCATAACAATTACCGCAATTATATTAACAGTTCTAATATATTGATAAACATATATAATTACTTTCTTGGTGATGAAATATAACACAAAAGCTGAACTGAATAGTAATAATTCTTTAATTTCTGTATTAATTGAATATTGATATATTGTTATGAAAAATAATGAAATATTTGTCAGGTATATTATAAAAGAAACTGGAAACCTTATTGTAATTAAATTTTTCTTTGAGATGTAAAATAATAATGGAAAAATAATAATAACCGCACTTGATACGATACCTACATTGTTACTTAACGGAAGAAAGTAAGCTGAATTTAAAGATATATATAATTGATAGGCAAAATATAAAAAAGATATAATATATATCGAATAAAGATCTTTTCTTTTTAAAGAAATGATCGCTGCCGCAAAAGAAAAAAGTGCCGATATTACAAAAATACAATTTGTCTGATTTAAAAAAGATAAAGCGAATAGTGTTAATATTAAGTGAACTTTATCACAATTTTTTTCACTTTTTACATAAGCTATTATTACATTAGCACTAATAGAAAACAATGAAACTATAATTAAATATAATTCATTATCTGTCCAATGAAGCAGTTGAAATCTAAATGACCCAACTGCGGAAAACAATAACATTGCTCCGGATAAAGTTTTTAATATTATTGCTATATTTGTTTTTCTATATTTTTGAAGAATAAAACCTGCAATCAACAGCAATATAGAAAATAAATTCAATACAATAATTCTAATGACAGGAGAAATCTGTGAGAATGCATAACCGGCAAAAAACAATAAACCTATAGAAAGAAAAAATAGTCCGATAAAATTTGTAATATTTCTAAAATAATTTTTTTCAGCTTTTAAGATTACATCTTTATAGTTTTTTTTTTGTTCTTCTTTTATTGAATTAGTAGAATATTTTTTTAAATTTTCTTTTTTCTTTGTAGAATATTGATCTAATGTGAATTTTTTTTCCAAAAGCCTTTCTATTCGAATAAAAAGAAAAGCTGAAACAAGCAGAGATGTTAAAGAAAGAAAAATACTCAAAAATAGCAAAAAGTATTCCATTTACGCACCATATAATAAGGCTCTTTGTGCAAAGAGCCTTATGATTTAGAATCTATTTTCTATTCTTTATTATCAGCTTCTGAATGTTCAGGGAAAACCAAAGCCGCAACTATATAAAGAATTGCAGCAATAACCAGTACAAAATTAAATCCGGCAATCTGAGACAAAATTTTAGCACTAACTGATGATATTACAGAAAATGCGCCATTAATACTCCACGCCCATGGAACAAAAGCAGATTTTTTTCCCTTTAGCTGACCAAGACCTAAAGGAAAAAAGAAACCGAGAAAAATAGCTACTGGTGCTGAAATAATCAAAGAAATCACAATACGTAAAGGAAATGATGCAAAACTAAAGAAATGAATTAGCGAAGGAAGAATAAAAATTATAAACAAAACTCCAAGAACAGTAAAAAATGATGCAAATCTAACACATCGTTTTGGATTGTTAACAAATTTTTCTGAAAAATAAGAACCTACTCCAGCATAAATCAATATACTTGAAAGTACTATCGAGAAAGAATAAATTATATCACCGAGAAACAACGCCAATTTCTGAATTAGAATCATTTCAATAAACAAAAATCCCAGACCGAGACACATGAAATATGTTCCGCTTTTTAGGTAAAATTTCGGTGATAAATGAAAATGTTTTTTTCTTTTGATAATAAATTTCGCTGCAAAAGGTATAAGCACAACTATCAACGCTGAAACTAAAACATTAAAAAAGTTAGAAAATAGGATTAAAGATCCAATTTCCTGTTGAGGAAGTCCACCCAATTCATAAGTAGAAATTGCTTTTCTAAGTTTTGAAGGCTTTAATAGAGCGTAGAAATAAGGACAATTATCTCTTGCCGGCTGAAAATCAAAAATACACTTATCAAGCTTCTCGGTTCCGTTAATTATACCGCCGGCTAAAGAAAATAGCTGATCATCTTTCATCTTTAATACAGGAGCAATATCCATAGGATCTGTATCATCATTCTCTTTAATCTTTATATATTGTGATATATTGTAAATTGCTCCATCGCCGGTAATTCCAGGATAATATAATAGATCAAAAGCTAAATCTGAACAAAATTTGTTTAAAGAATCTATTTCTGTTTTTTCAAAATCACCTTTTTTTACCAATATAAGCATTTTAAAAAGACTTTTAATTACAACAATTCTGTTATTTGGATTTTCTCCATTTTCAGAAATATAATCCCGAACTGTTTTAACAAGTCTGAGAGCATAAAAGAAATTTTCAGAAACATCTATTCCGACAGATAATATTCCTTTATCTTTTAAAAGATTATCATAATCCTTTAAAGCTTCAACCGTCAGCAGATAATTTTCTTCCTGACGGGAAGAAACAGCATAATCAGAAATTTCTACGAGATCATATTTTTTCTTTTCTCTTAGAGCAAAGGTTCTTCCGTCATTTACTATAATAGTCTGATCTTTTCTATTAAGAAGATTTCCGTTCATTTCTGAAAATTCATCTTTTAGAAGAGAAATCATAAACGGATTCGGTTCAACTATTGTAAGATGTTTTGCGCCTAATTCATAAGCTTTAAAGACATTAAAACCGCCGCCGCAACCGATTAAAAGAGTTTCCGGATTTTTCTTTAATAGAAACTGAGCGTTGTATAAACTATAATGAGCAAATCTTGTGTCATCAGATTTTACAAATAAACCATCAGCTCTATTTCCATCTATATAAATACCCGGATAAATATCAGGCAATATTCCATCCGGAACATATGTCGCAAATTCCTGAGAAAGAGGAAGATTGCATTTTTCAGTTAGATTTGAATTTACTTCAATCATTCCAACAGGGGAATAGATTGGTTTTTTCAAAAGAGGTTTATTCCCTGCAACAAGTTTTATCTGACTTGCCGGTTTATAAATATGATAATCTGATTTATCAAATAGTACGAATGCTGATATTGAACACAAAACAAAAATTAAGCAAACTGCTGTTTGTTTCTTTCCAATTTCCGAATTCTTCAATGTTAGAAAAGTCGCAATCAATGCAAGAATGAAAACATAAACCACAAGATAGAAAGGATTCAGAATATACATAACAAAAATTACGGATAATGCTCCCAAACCTGCGCCGAATAGATCGAAGAAATATATTTTACCGATCTTCTCATGATGAACAATGAAAGAAAGTCCTGTATAAAGACCGCCAAAAAAGAATGGAACAAAAAACACCGCAAAATATTTTGCAAGATTTACGACCTCTCCCGGAATAGTTGAGGGATTCAGCATTTTATTCGGATTAAACTGAATATATGACGCAGCTAAAAACGAAAGAGATAGAGATATAAGGTAGAATATTGCTATATAAGAAATCTTTTTTCTGGTCTCATGATGGAAAAAGTCCTTAAAAATAGTAAGAACAGTACCGCTAACACCGAATCCCATCAAAGCAATACTTATTACCATTGCTCCAAAAGACTGCCATGATGCTGCGGAAAAAAACCGCAGCATAGCAACTTCAAGAGAGATGGTAGAAGCACATATAAAAAAAAGAGACCAGAAATAATTTTTCTTAATCATTTGTTATCCTTTTTCCCCTCATTAGCTCCAAGCATAGGAATGAACAAAGTACTTGCCAGAAGTCTCTGTGAAACAACTTTTCCAGTTTCAGGATCTTTCCATACTTTAAGCATTTGCTGATTTCTTGACCATGCAGGACCGACAGGAATAACCATTCTTCCGGTAGGTTTGAGCTGTTTAATCAATTCAGGCGGAATATGATTTGCCTGACAGGTTACAATTATTATATCGAAAGGACCTTTTTCTTCCCATCCATAATATCCGTCACCGATTTTAGTTTCAATATTATCATAACCGACCGCTTTCAAAGTATGATTAACTCTTTCAGCAAGTTTTTCTCTAATTTCTATAGTATAAACTTTTTTTACAAGACGTGATAGTATCGCCGCCTGAATTCCTGAGCCAGTACCGATTTCAAGTGCAACTTCATCTTTTTTCGGATTAAGATTCGCAGTCATAAATCCCTGAATACTAGGAGCAGACATTGTAGAACCCCAGCCTAAATCAAGAATAACATTGAAATCATTAGTCTGCATCATTCTGCTTTCATTTTTCTCATAATTATATGCAAAGAAAGGACGAGGAACAATTGACATCGCCTCTATCAATTCAGGTGTAGCATATTTTCTTGTTTTTAAAGTTGTAATGACAGTTTCATTATAATTTTTAATCGCAGTGTCCCAATCTTCCTTGGTACATTCGAAATTTCTTATATTGTTCGTTTTATCACTTTCTACAAGTTTGCTTATCTGCTCCCAAGTAAACTGTGATTTTCCGTCATTTTTAGATGCATCAGAAACAGAACTTTTATTATCTGTTATTTCCCCTTTCGAATCAGTACTGTTGTTTCCGCAGGAAATAAAAAACAGAAGAAGTAATGCAGTAAAAAATCTCTTTAACATATATTTCATCCTCGTGGTTCAAAAATCATTTCAAATCATTAATTGTCAATTTCAAAATACTATTTAATATACAAGGGATTATTTATCTTTGATGTTTTTGGTAAATAATGTTTTATTCTCAAACAAGTCATTGTTTTTTATAATTTTTGCTATAATAGATAACTCATCTTTTAAAGAATCAGCTCCGGAATAATCAGCTAATGACAGAATCCAGTGTCTGCCGTAAAAAGGATCCTTGAAATAAATAACTTCCGAATACCATCCGTTTCCGAATCCTGGTTTATTATAAAACACAAAATCCTTACCGAATTCTTCTTTAAATATCTTCACTGTTTCATTGAATGTGAGTTTATCTATAGATAAAGCATTTGTAAGAATATTTCTATAATCTTCTTTTATATTATAGCACTCATATTGTGAAAGATCATTTTGAAAAATAAATCTATGCATGCATTCTCCGACATCGTAAAGACTCGTTTGAGAATATCTTTTTTTATTAACTTTAAGGCTGGAATAAGTTACTTTTTTTCTGACATAATATTTCTTATCTCTTTGGACATAAACGGGAATCATTTCTGTGAAAGAAACAGGAGCCCTCATCCTTCTTTTCCATTTGCTGAGACCATAAGCTTTAAAAAGCATTGTCTTCCTGAAACCGTTTTCATTCCATAAGAAATTTCTATTCAAATAATCAAATCCTGAAAATTGAACCAAAAAATTATAAGAAATATTATCGCTATTAATAATTGATTCATTTATCAGATTTTCAAGAGTATCAGAATATGTTCTCTTTTTAATTTTAAAATATATTCTTTCTTTAGGAGAAATTTTTAATGTTTGTGCTTTTTTTAAAGCGGCAACTGAAGCAAACAATTTAACTGTAGAAGCCGGCCAATAAGAAGTATCGCTTGCCGTTCCTTTATAATCAAAGCGGTATTCTTTTTCAATGTGAGAATTTTCACCAGATTCAGCACAAATTAGATATGCCTTAAATTTTGGGCTTTCTTCATAACCGTATTTTGACATTATTTCTGAAAGAATATCCGACTGAATTAAGTTAAGATTTTCTTTATTTATTTTCTCGATACCCGTCAGACTTGGATAAAGAATTCCGGAAATAAGTAATATGGATAAAAATAAAAAACTTTTTTTCATAATACTAATTTATCGGTTACTTCTTCATTTTATTACAGAATAAAACAGAATGAATTATTCTGTTTTATTCTGTACTTTTACTATTCTTCAGTTATTTCTTCATTTACTATCGCAAAATCAGAAACAGTATCATTGTCCTTTGTATGCAAAATTCTTACACCTACAGCCGGTCGACCCTGCAAAGGAATATCTTTTGCTATCAGGCGGATGGTCATTCCTTCTTTTGACATAATGATAAGTTCATCATCATCAAAAACAGAACTAATTGCCGCTGCATTTCCATTTTTATCGCTAGGTTTTAGAAAAGTCATTCCTTTTCCGCCGCGTCCTTTTGTCTGAAAGTTCTTATATTCTATTCTTTTTCCAAATCCTTTTTCACTTATTACAAATAGTGTCGATTCCGGTTTTACAGTATCAACTCCTATTATCTGATCCTCTTCTTCAAGACGCATTCCTATTATTCCTGCGGCTCCTCTTCCCATTGGGCGCATTTTAGAAAGATTTGTTCTAAGAAGACTTCCGTATTTTGAACCTATTACAATATCATCATTTGTAGTACATTCAACGACATTAACAAGTTCATCCTCTTTTTTCAAACCTATCGCTATTATACCGTTCTTCTTAACATTCTTGAACTCTGACACAGTTATCTTTTTCAAAATACCCTGTTTTGTAGCCATGCACATATATTTTTCGGCATCAAAATCTTCAACAGGACAAATTGCAGTTATATTTTCGCCGGTTGCCAAATTTATCAAACCTTTAAGAGATTTTCCTCTGGTTGTCTTTGAAGCCTGCGGAACTTCATGCGTTTTCATGGCAAAAACTTTTCCTTTATTTGAAAAAAGAAGCATAGTATCATGCATCGCAGTTATTTTCATCAACTTCACAAAATCTTCTTTTTTTGATGAACTCATTCCGGAAACGCCTTTTCCGCCGCGTCGCTGTTTCTTAAAAGAATCAAGCGGCAGACGCCGTATGAATCCGTCATTTGTAATTGAAACCATTACATCTTCATCAGCTATTAAATCTGTTAAATCAAAATCAGTTGAAACTTCTCCCGTAATGGTAATTTCTGTTCTTCTTTTTGAAGGATATTTCTCTTTTACATCAATTAGTTCTTTTTTAACTATTCCCAGAACCTTTTTATCGCTTGCAAGAATCGATTTCAATTCTGCGATCAGTTTCTGAAGCTCTCTTAATTCTTCTTCAATTTTCTTAATCTCAAGACTTGTCAATCTCTGAAGACGCATATCAAGAATAGCTTTTGACTGACGTTCAGATAGTTTAAATCTTTTTTGAAGTTTATTATCAGCTTCATCAACTGTCTTTGATCCTCTTATAATAGCAATGACTTCATCAATATTATCAAGAGCGATTTTCAATCCTTCTAAAATATGAGCTCTTTCTTCTGCTTTTCGAAGTTCATACTGAGTTCTTTTAAAAACTACTTCCTTTCTATGCAGAATATAGTTTGAAAGAATTCCTTTCAGATCCAGAACTTTTGGTTCATTATTTACAAGTGCAAGCTGAATAATTCCAAAAGAAGACTGAAGAGAAGTATGCTTATAGAGAAGGTTAAGAATAATATTCGAAGAAGCATCTCTTTTTATTCCAATTACAATACGCATTCCGGTTCTATCGGATTCGTCGCGAAGCTCACCAATTCCTTCAATAACTTTTGAATTTACAAGATCTGCTATTTTAGCAATTAACTGCGCTTTGTTTACCTGATACGGTATTTCAGAGACAATTATATACTCTTTTCCTTTTTTATCTTCTTCTATTTCAAGTTTTGCTCTTACGGTAATACTTCCTCTACCGGTAAGAAAAGCCTTATGGATTCCTTCAGTTCCGATTATTATGCCGCCTGTCGGAAAATCAGGACCCTTAACATATTTAATAAGAGCCTTAGAAGAAAGCTCCGGTTCATCTATCAAAGCCGTACAGGCATCAATAACTTCATGAAGATTATGAGGGGGAATGTTTGTTGCCATACCGACAGCAATGCCTGAAGAACCGTTAACAAGAAGGTTTGGAAAAGACGCAGGAAGAACAGTAGGTTCTCTTCTTGTTCCGTCAAAGTTATCCACAAGATCAACAGTTTCCTTGTCGATATCTTTTAATAATTCTTCTGCAACTTTTTCAAGACGCGCTTCTGTATATCTATATGCTGCTGCAGGGTCTCCGTCAACTGAACCGAAATTTCCCTGACCGTCAATCAAAGGAACATTCATAGAAAAATCCTGCGCCATACGAACCATAGTTTCATAAACAGCAGCATCTCCATGAGGATGAAAGTTACCTATTACTTCACCTACAATCTTAGCACATTTTACATATGGTCTGTCGTGTCTCCATGCCCTTTCATTCATGGCATGTAAAATTCTTCTGTGAACCGGTTTTAAACCGTCACGAACATCGGGAAGAGCTCTTCCGACAATAACACTCATTGAATAAGCAAGATAAGAGTCTTTCATCTGATCTTCTATTTCAACGATGCTTATCTTCCCGTGGTTTTCTTTTATAAGAAGTTCCTGCTTCTCATCATCCTTCTTAGCCAATTTTATGCTCCTGTTACGTTTTTATCAAAGATCCAAATTAATAACATTTTTTGCATTATCTTCAATGAACTTTCTTCTTGGTTCAACATCATCACCCATCAACACAGAAAAAACTCCTTCTGCACTGATCTCATCATCCATATTAACTTTTAAAAGAGTTCTGTTTTCCGGATTCATTGTGGTTTCCCAAAGCTGATCAGGGTTCATTTCTCCAAGACCTTTATATCTTTGAATAACATATTTTCCCTCCGGAAGTCCTTTTACCAGGCCATCCTTTTCTTCATCAGAATAGGCATAAGTTATTTTCTGCTGATACTTAACACTATACAGCGGCGGCTGTGCTATATAAAGATATCCCTGACGGATAAGTTCAGGCATATATCTGAAAAAGAACGTAAGCAAAAGAGTTCTAATATGAGATCCGTCTACATCGGCATCCGTCATTATTATCAGTTTATGATATCTTGCCTTTGAAATATCAAACTGCTCTTCACCTATTCCCGTGCCCATTGCAGTTATTAGTGTACGGATTTCATCATTTGAAAGAATTTTATCCAAGCGGGCTTTTTCGACATTAAGAATTTTTCCTTTCAACGGAAGAATTGCCTGAAAACGTCTGTCTCTTCCGCTTTTAGCTGAACCACCCGCTGAATCTCCCTCAACAAGATATATTTCACATTTCGAAGGATCTTTTTCCGAACAATCGGAAAGTTTACCCGGAAGTGCATCATGCTCAAGTGCGTTTTTTCTCCGAGTTAAATCTTTAGCTTTTTTAGCTGCTATTCTTGCCTGAGCACTTACAATACATTTATCAAGAATTTTTCTGACAACCTGCGGATTTTCATCAAAATAAAGAGAAAGATGTTCATTTGTTGCAGACTCAACAATTCCTTTTACCTCATTATTTCCGAGCTTCATTTTAGTCTGCCCTTCAAACTGAGGATTCGGAATTTTTACACTGATGATTCCTACTAAACC
>JAEWVM010000045.1 GCA_023396615.1 Spirochaetota bacterium
TGATTTTTCTTTTTTTTATAAATAATTGGAATAATTACACGGTTCTTCTTGATTTAAAGGAAAAGGAAACGTGGCTGAGAGTTACAGTTAATTCAATCGCTGATGGTGTAATAACAACTGATAACGAAGGCCGGATAACACATGTAAATTGTGCGATGGAAAAGTTAACCGGATTTTATTTGAATGAATCTATTGGTCGGAACGTGCAGGATATGATCCGTTTTGTAGACCGGATCACTAAAAAAGACGTCGATTATCGTCCTGTAAGAGATATCATCAATGGCAAAGTGTCAGTTCCAGCACAGGGAAAATATCTTCTAAAAAGTAAAGGCGGACAAACAATACCTGTCAGCGACAATACGACGGTTATCAAAGGCGAAGACTCATCGATCATAGGAACTGTCGGAATTTACAGAGATATGAGCGAGTATGAATCTATGAGCGCTCAGTTAACTCATATTCACAAGATGGAAGCTGTCGGACAGCTTGCCGGAGGAGTTGCGCATGATCTTAACAATATGCTCGGCGGTGTAATCGGAGCCGCTGATGTTCTGATGGAAGGCGGCAGTCTGAATGATGATCAGAAAGAGATTATTGATCTCATTTTGAAATCATCATCCCGAGCAGCAGACCTTACCAAGAACCTGCTTGCTTTCAGCCGCAAAGGAAAGATACTTTCTACACCTGTAATTATTCAGGATATTATTAATACAACGGTTTCAATTGCCGAACATACGATAGACCGGCAGATTGTGATTGAACGTGAGATACCGCCGGAGCCTCTTGAAGTTATAGGCGATCCAGGTCAGCTTCAGAATGCTTTTCTTAATTTGCTGATAAATGCAAGAGACGCAATCAGCGGATCCGGTAGAATTCGTGTTGCACTGCAGAAAGTGAATCTCGATGCAGAATTTTGTTCTGCGAATAAATTATCCCTGCCTCCGGGAGATTATATCAGTATAACTACGATGGACAGCGGATCGGGTATTCCTGAAGAGATTCAGGACAGGATATTTGAGCCTTTTTTTACGACAAAACATGACGGTAAAGGAACCGGGTTGGGTCTTTCGGCGGTTTACGGCACCGTTTTAAGTCATCATGGCGCTATAACAATTAAAAGCAGCAGTGGAAAAGGATCTCTTTTTACAATTTATCTTCCTTTATATTCCGGACCTAAGAAGTACGGCATATATAATTTCAGTGATGCAGAAGATTATTCTTTTGCGGAGTCGGGAAAAATTCTTATTATCGAAGATGATGACATATTGAGAACTACTGCAAGACTGATGATTCAGGATATGGGCTTTGCGGTTGCTTCAGCGTCAAACGGCATCGAAGGGCTTGAATTGTTCCAAAGGCAAAAAGATGAGATAAGGGCGATACTGCTTGATATGGTAATGCCTGAAATGAACGGTCTGGCTGTTTTTGATAAAATTAAAGAGATTGATCCGACAGCTAAAATTATTATGACTTCCGGTTTTTCTCAGGAAGGACGTGTGCCGAAAGATGCTAACGGATTTCTTCCGAAGCCGTACAGAAAGATGCAGTTAAATGACATTGTTAAAAAAGTTTTGAATGCAAAATGAAAAGCGGAATTATTGAAAATTGCAATTATGATTATATTACGAGAGTAAGAATAATATTTTTCTTACTCTCGTAATGTTTTATCTTGCTGATGATTTATCTTCGTTTTGATTTCTGATATTCTTTCATGTAGCTGTCGACCAGTGATTTTCTTCCCTGAGGTTCTTCTTCGCGAACCGGGCTGAGTTTTGAAAGAATGGTTTTCTTGAACCATTCTCCGAATTCGCGGAATTTTTTGAAAAGTTTGCTCATGAAGTTTACAAAACCCTCGGCAAATTCCTTGAAAAAGTTTTTTCTGGCCCCTTCCGGACGTCTTATTGCAGAAACAGGTGATGAAATTTTTGGTGCCGATACGGCGTTTGTTACAGCACTGATTGTTCTTGCTGCAGAGTCAGCCGCCTTGCCGTACATTCCCGGTACGGGATTGTAGTGTTCGCGCGAATAAGCTGCGGTTATTTTGCGGACACCGGAGTCGTCGAAAGTCTTTCTCCAGAATAGGGATGATCTTGAAAAGGTGGCTTTATCGACGATAAAAAGAAACATGAAATATAAGTACGAAAAGAAGTTAACGAAAACCATTACAAAGCAGTACCAGATGTCATAAAAAGCCCAGAAGCAGTCGATCATAACCGTGAAAAAATCCGCGATTTTATAGAAAAAATTGAAAAAATTGTCTATTGAATTATTGGCATATTGTCTGACAAGTCTGTAATCCATATTCTCCCCCGAGAGTTTTATTAGCTTTAATTGCCTTTTGAAGTCAATAAAAAATCAATATAGCATTAAAAAGAATATACCTTGACTGAATCGCTTTTGGTGAAACTTTGAGTTCATGGACAGAAAAAAAGTCATCAGATCTACCGGTGTCGTTGCCGGTTCGACATTTATAAGCAGAATATTCGGCTTTGTGCGCGACATTCTGATAAGCAGTATTTTCGGCATGAATGACGTGAGCGATGCTTTCTATGTAGCTTTTCGTATACCGAATCTTTTCAGGCGATTGGTTGCAGAAGGGGCTCTTACTATTTCATTTATACCGGTGTATACTGATTATCTTCATAATAAAACCAGAGATGAATCGGAAATTCTCGCCCGCAAGACTGTTTCCGTTCTTATCCTAATTCTTTTCGCGGTTGTTTCGCTCGGAATTATTTTTTCGCCGCAGATCGTCAATCTTTTCGCCTACGGTTTTACTGATGATTCTCTTCTTTCCCTGACTGTTTTGCTGAACAGACTCATGTTTCCTTATCTTTTTCTGGTTGGAATTGTTTCTTTCTGCATGGGTTATTTGAATTCCAATAAACATTTTTTTGCACCGGCATTTTCGCCTGTACTTTTAAATGTCGGAATAATCTGCGGCGCGGTTGTGTTTTCATCATTTTTTGAGCAGAAAATCATGGGGCTCGCGTTCGGTGTTTTGTTCGGCGGAATAATGCAGCTTCTTCTCCAGTTGCCGTATATGAGGCGCAGTGGATTCCGTTTCAGTTTTATGCCCGACTTTAAGGATCCGGGAATCAGGCGGATTTTCAGGATGATGACTCCCGCGCTTCTCGGAATTGCGATTTATCAGATTAATATTCTCGTAAACACCGCATTTGCCACGACCATTTTTAAGGGGGCTGTGAGCAGTATCTATTACTCCGACCGTCTTACGGAAATTGTTCTAGGCATCTTCGTGGTATCGATTGCGAATGTTATTCTTCCTGAAATGAGCGCGAAGTCCGCGAAGAATGACGTCGAAGGCATGAAATCAATTTATGCGGGAGCTGCGGGTGCGTCGCTTTTTTTTGCTCTTCCAGCCTCAGCTTTTCTGATGAGCTGTTCGCTTCCAATAGTCTCGACTTTTTTTGAAAGAAATAATTTTACGCATAATGATTCTATTCTGACTTCGCAGGCTCTCTTTTATGCGGCAATCGGACTTTCTGCCGTTGCGCTTGTGCGCATTACCATGCCTGTGTTTTACGCCGTAAAGAATACAAAGATTCCGGTTTTCACTTCATTCATTTCTCTTGTTGTAAACGCCGGTGCGGGTTACCTTCTGATAAAGACGGATCTCCGTCATGCGGGGCTTACTCTTGCAGTCAGCATTGCGGCTTTTGCTCAGATATTCACAGCATTTCTTTTTATGCGCAGAAAATTCGGAAAGGGTATGCTCAAGCCTGTGTTGGTTTCATTTGTTAAATCTTTTCTTGCTTCGGTTTTATTCGGCATTATACTGTATATAATTCAGTCAAAGATTGACTGGAGTGAGTGCGCATTTTTGATGAAAGTGTTCTGGCTGTTTGTGCTTATTTCGACAGGAGCTGTTGTCTATCTCGGCGCGGCGTTTATTCTCAGAATAAAAGAGATTCATTATTTGTCTTTATTTTTTAACAAGATCAGGAGGAAGTTTCTGTGAACATAAAAGATTCTATACGAACTATTCCGGATTTCCCGAAAAAAGGCGTTATGTTTAGAGACCTGACAACTCTGTTTGCCGATCCTTCGGCGTTTGCCGAATCTGTAAAACTGATTGCCGATTATTGCTTTTCAAAGGATGTTGATTATATTGCCGGAATCGAATCGCGCGGGTTTATTGTCGGAAGCGCTGTAGCGGTAAAGTTGGGTAAGGGTTTTATCCCTATACGCAAAAAGGGAAAGCTTCCCGGATCTGTAATATCCCAGACCTATCAGCTTGAATACGGAGAAGATACGATTCAGATTCATGATGATGTCATTTCTTCAGGCAAGAGAGTTCTCATTATTGATGATCTTCTTGCGACAGGCGGAACGGCTCTTGCATCTGCTGAATTGATAGAAAGAGCCGGCGGAATTGTCGCAGGATTAGCTTTTATAGTTAATCTGCCGGATTTGAAAGGTGCAGAGAGACTGAAAAAAAGAAGTTATGAAATATTTCACATTTGTTGCTTTGAAGGCGACTAATTAATCTTGACACTGCATGCGCTCCAAATATGTTGACTGAGAAGGTGTATTGCACTTTTTTAAAAGAAAATATTATA
>JAEWVM010000074.1 GCA_023396615.1 Spirochaetota bacterium
AATAATCAGAATAAGATGAACTTCCCGCAGAGGTATATCTAGTTCTTTCTAGAAGCTCATTATCTATTTCACTGATGAAACGGGACGCCTGACGGTATACAGTCTGATGAAACTGTCTTCTTACATCTGCACTTATCATAAAAAGTCTGTCCATTGCTCTTGTAATGCCGACATATGCCAAGCGCCTTTCTTCTTCAATCTGGGCATCACTGTTAAGTGAATTTGCATGAGGAAATGTTCCTTCTTCAAGTCCGGTAAGAAATACAGTATTAAACTCCAGACCCTTTGCATTATGAATAGTCATAAGAGTAACTGCTTCAGCCTGTTTATTTTCAGGATTCTCTTCACTCGTAAGAAGCGATATTTCCTGAAGAAATTCTTCCAAAGAAGGATTTTCAGTTCTTTCTTCATATTCAATTGCGCTGTTTATAAACTCGTCAATATTCTCTAAACGGTCATGTTCTTTACCCGTCGAATCGGCTTTTGAGGAGTCTTCAAGATGCTTCCGGTAAGTAGAAACAGAAATCACCTTTTCTACGAAATCGGCCAGAGAAATCTTTTCAGGAACTCCGACATACAGATTTATCAACGAATTGATTATCTCCTTAAACTGCTTAAGACCTTTGCTGACCTTGCCGTCAAGATTGATATCCTTATCTATTATTTCCCATTCACTCATTTGTTCCGCATAAGCAGTTTCTTTAAGTTTTTCGACAGTACGCGCGCCTATGCCCCGCGGCGGATTATTTATTATTCTGTCAAGTGATGCGGTATCGCAGGGATTTACCACAAAACGAAGATATGAAACTATATCTTTGATTTCTTTTCGTTCATAAAATTTCACAGATCCTATAATTCTATAAGGAACTGCTTCATGGCGCAGAGTATCTTCCAGCAAACGCGATTGCGCGTTTGTCCTGTAGAAAATTGCAAAATTGCCAAAATGAAGCTTTTCCTCACGCTTCAACCGCCTGATTGTATTTACAACAAATTCAGCCTCGCCGTATTCGTTATTGGTTTCGCAATAAACCGGCATAAATCCCTCACCGCGAAACGAATTAAGACGCTTGTCTTTTCTTGTTCTATTGTTTTTAACAACAGAATATGCCGCATCAAGAATATACGATGTAGAACGGTAGTTCGTTTCAAGCTTAACGACTTTTGCTTCAGGATAATCCTTTTCAAAGTTGAGAATATTGGATATATCAGCTCCGCGCCAGGAATATATTGACTGATCATCATCGCCGACAACGCATATATTGCGGCTCTTTGCGGCAAGATACTTCGCCATCATATACTGAGCGCGGTTAGTGTCCTGATACTCATCAATCATAAAATAGGACCACTTGTTCTGAAGTGCTTCTATTACTTCAGGAGAATCGCGCAAAAGCTTTACAGCATAAATAAGTAAATCATTAAAATCCAGCGCATTAGCAGCACGCAGTCTTTTATTATATTCATCATAGATTTCGGCATAATTAACTGCATATTCTTTCGGAAGAAATGCGTACGGATCAGCACCCTCAATAAGCTCTGCCTTATCCTTCACTTCGGATATTTTTGATATCACCCTTTTAGCATATTTCTGAACATCTATATTCATCTCTCCAAGAATTGCCTTAACAATAGACTCCTGATCTGATGTGTCATAGATTGAATAATTCGGATGTATGCCTATTTTTTCACCGAAACGGCGGAGAATATAAACGCTTGCAGAATGGAAAGTCTTGACAAAGACATCATCACCGCTTCCTCCGATTATGGAAGAAATACGTTTTTTCATTTCACCGGCAGCTTTATTTGTAAATGTCACCGCGAAAATCTTATACGGAGGAACTCTCAGATCGCGTATCAAATGAGCAATTCTGTGAGTAATAACTTTAGTCTTTCCGCTTCCGGCACCTGCAAAAATCAAAAGCGGTCCCTCGGTTGCAAGAACTGCCTCTTTCTGACTTTCGTTTAACGATTCAAGAATATCCATATTTTCCCCGTAAATCATATTTTTTGAGCTTCAGTTCAAGTGCAAGAAAAATTCTCACACGATTAAACGAAATTTTCTTGCACTCGGTTCAAGATAAGAAACTATTAGTTATGAAAAAAATATTTCTTTGTTTAATATTACCTGTTTATATATATTCGGGCGTAAAATCACCATCTGACTATGATCCCAGCTCAGTAGAAAAAATAACCGTTGATGACGGCATTATCAATGCAAATCTCTTTGCCAGAAAATTTTCACAGGGAGAACTTGCTTATCTTGAATTAATGGCATCTTCGAAAATTTCTAACGTCAAAGCTCAATTCGGCAATTTTGAAACAAATATGACTCAGACAAAATGGGGTTACCGCTGTTTTATTCCAATTTCTCCCGGTGAAAAAACCGGAAAAAGAGAAATCACTGTCAGTTATAATTTTAAAGACCGCTTTTCCATTACTCATATTTTTTTAAATATTGATGCCAAAAAATATCAAATACTAAAAAGATCACTTGATGTCGGAAATTTCTCCCGAATCGGCGCAAAACCTGATTCTGAACGTGAGCAATTCATCAAAGACTGTCTTGCAAAAAAAACTAAAGCCTTCGCATCAAGAGAAAATGATTTAATCGATTCAAACCTTTCACACCCGCGTGACTCACATTATCTCACTTCAGATTTCTGGGAAAAGCGCAGATATCAACGGTATAAAATCATTAAGAGAAAACGAGTCTATGAAAACAGCAAGGAAAGTATTCACAGAGGCGTTGATCTTCGAGGACCGCAGGGAACTCCCGTTTTCGCTATTGCAAGAGGCAAAGTAGTGCTAGCTGGGAAAATGCACTATGAAGGAAACATGATCATAATCGATCATGGCAATCTTTTCTTTACTTATTACATGCACATGGACAAGCTACTTGTTGAAGAAGGCCGAATAATCGAAGCAGGAACACAGATCGGAGAAGTCGGGTCAACCGGAATATCAACCGGACCGCATCTTCACGTATCAGCAATAATCAAACAGATTCAATTTGACCCTCTCAGCATTATTCATCTTCCAATAAGAGATATAAACAAATAGTACGAGGCTTATGAAAAAAATCATTACAATCATCATGGCATTATCAATGTTTCTTCCGCTGTACTCAGAAGAAGAAACAGATAAAAAAATTAAAAATTTCAACATCAGGGTTTTTACAAATTCTCCAATTCAGAACATAGAAATGACATCTAAGATGGACGGTGAACAGGTCGGAAAAGAAGTCAGCTATGATGCTAATTCAACAATGAACGCAGGTGTCAGCTTATCTTATAAATGGCTTGGACTCACTTATTCAAGAACTGCCGGAAGCCTGAAAGACGAGCAAGATTTCGGAAAGACAAAGGCACGCGATTATCAGCTATATATCTATCAAAAAAAATTCGGAGCGGACATCTTTTACCAAAAGTATGAAGGCTGTTATCTGTCAAATCCGACTGATTTCGGTTATTTGGAAGGCGATGCTGAAACTAAACGGGCAGATATTAAGGTAAGAAATTTAGGGGCAAATTTGTATTATTCTTTTTCTGACGATTTCTCACTTGCCGAATGCTTCAAACAGATGGAAAACAATTATAAATCATCGGGTTCACCTCTTGTATCTCTTTCAGTGAATGAATTCAATATTTCCGGAGATTCATCTCTTATTCCCGAATCTGCACAAGCTGATTACGGAGATTTCGCTGATTATCGAGGGGGAAAATACAGAAGCATTTCTGCCGGAGGCGGTTATGCTTACTTGAAAACAACTCAATCTAATTTTTATGCTTCAGCCGCGTTAATGGTTTCTTTAGGTTATATGAATTCCAAAGAAAACCTGCACGTAAAAGAAATCCAATCACACTCACTTGCGATTAATGTTAACCTGAAATTTTCAGCAGGTTACAGCAGTGAATATTTTTATGCCGGCTTAACTGCTTTCGGGTTTTTGAACTCCACATCAAAAACTTCAAAAAAAGATGAAACTTCCACGGATATCAGCTGCATGGGCGGCATGATCGAATTATTTGCCGGTATACGCTTTTAAACCTAATCAATCCCGCAGGAAAACGTTTGCTTGACACGATGAGCAACGCTCATACCTTTGTCTGTATGAGGTTTTAAATTATGGACACATCCACGGTTCTAGGTTATGCAGCAGCATTCTTTTCCACAGTTTCATTCGTTCCTCAGGTAATTAAAACTCTTAGAACAAAGGATACAAGCGGGATTTCTCTTTTAATGTATTCGGTTTTTACCGCGGGTGTTGCGTTATGGCTGATTTTCGGAATAATGACGGAGAATATGCCGGTTACAATTGCGAATGTAATAGTACTGATACTTGCTTCAATGGTGCTTGTTATGAAAATCAGATACAAATAGAATCTGTCGATTCTATTTGTATCTGGCGGTTATTACTTTGTGCCTCTAAGAATATCTTCTACACTTTTTTTGTGACTGCTCAATATCTCTTCTTTAGCCTTTTTATATGCTTCAAGAACTTTACGTATTTCTTCCAAATTTCTTTCCTGCTGTTCTTTCACCTTGTTTATCTCTTTCTTAAGCAAAGTGAAATCTTTATACGCCTTAATGTTGAGAGATTTGATATTCTCTGAAACTTCTTCAACGAGAAGTCCGCTTGCAGAATTTATATTCATGTCATCCTCGGTAGCATTTTTTGCTTTATCGAGCGAAGACTCATAAGAGGCTAATTCTTCTTCCGTTTTTATTGTTTTAAGTTTTCCTTCTGTTTTCTTAAGCTCAATCTTATTCTGAGCAGATCTCTCATTCATCTGCTTTAACTGAGCTTTATATCCATCAGTATATTTTGAAGGATTTTCATTGAATTCCTGTGATTTTGAATTCATCCATTCTTCAGAAGAAGCATCAGCAGAAGCTGAATCCGGCTTAGCTCCCGGTGCGATTTCAGAAGATTCCTTGCCCGAAATATCGATGTCACCGGAAGGATTTGAAACATTAAGTTTTCCTTCAGTCATTTTGACTCTGGTTTCTCCGCTTTCTGCAACAGTAACTTCAAATTCAGTTCCTCTAACAGCCGCAACGGTTGTCGGAGAATATACTTTTGAAGGATTTTCCCTCATGATCTTTTTGTATTTTGCTTCAATAGAACCCTTTAAAACTGTAATGGCACTCGTTTGAGGTGATGCTAAAGATATAATTGCTTTAGTTTTTTCTTTGATTTTAATAATATCGCCATTATCAAATTCAATTACCAACAGAGATTTTTCTCCTGTTGTCACTATATCCTTATCCTTAAGATCCGATTCACTGTTTAAAGGCATCGGCTTCTTCGCTCTTTCGATTTTTACATCTCCCAGCTTCATCTGAAATTTAACGGCAAAAAGATTATGCGCAGCGAACGTAAAAACAAAAGCCATCAATCCGAAACAAATTTTCTTCATACTATTTTCCCCCTTTTAATTTCATTCCGAGAACAGTGATATCATCGCGCTGATCAAAATCATCACGGGATATCACCTCATTAAAGACAGAGTCAATTATTTGATTCAATGATTTGCTTTTTGATACAATTATTTTATCAACAAATTCATTATAACCGCCAAGAGTGTCTCTTTCCTTATATTCGTAAATGCCGTCTGTAAAGAAAAAAAGCATTGAATCCTTGTCTATGGTAAATTCCTGCTCATGATAGACAGAATTGTCAAATATGCCGACCAAAGGTGAATTAGTTTCAAGCTTCACAGTTTCGCCATCAGTCATTATTATTAAAGGCGACGGCATTCCGCAATTAACATATTTCACCAGACCCGAGTCGGAATAATAGCGCAGATAAACAAGAGCCACATAACTGTAGCTCATTTTCTTATGTGTATTCAGAATAAATTTATTAATGTCAGAGACTATTCTTTCAATATCAGAATGAGACCTGTCAACAGAAAGTAATGCCGCCTTTACAATCGCAGAATACAATGAGGCTGCTACGCCATGCCCCGAAACGTCGGCAAAAACCAGAGAAAAACCATCATCAAGCAAATCAAAATGATAGAAATCGCCGCTGATCTTTTCATACGATTTAATTTTTGAGGATACTTCCCAACCTGGAATGTTGGGGTCACTCATCGGATATAAACAATCCTGCAG
>JAEWVM010000093.1 GCA_023396615.1 Spirochaetota bacterium
TCATTTTTATGCCAATATTACCCCTTAAAGCCGAATTTTCCTTGACAAGCTCAAATAAGTGATTATTTTAAAACAGTCTGACTGGTAGAGGACTGATGATAATAGGAATATATCCCGGTACGTTTGATCCATTGACGAATGGCCATATGGATATAATAAGAAGAGGACTCAGGTTGTGCGACCGTTTAATTATTGCGGTTGCGGTAAACCTTTTAAAAAAGCCGCTTTTCTCTGTTGAGGAGAGGCTTGAAATGATTTCTGATTCATGCAAAGATTTGGGTAATATCGAAGCAGTTTCTTTTAACGGGCTTCTTGTAGATTATTGCAAAGAAAATGGAGTGAATTTTATCATACGCGGAGTCAGGGATTCCGCCGATTTCGGCTATGAGCGCTCTATGGCGCTGATGAACCGGAGACTTCCAGGTGCTCTTGAAACCGTATTTATGGTTTCGGACGGGGAAAGTCATTTTTTATCTTCAAGCATGATTAGAGAAATCGCTTTTCTTGGCGGTGATGTATCCGCTTTCCTTCCTTCAAATGTCCTTCCTTTCCTTAATCGGAAGACCTCTCAGGCTTAACGGCTTATATTAGCTGTTAGTTAAAAAGAAATTAATCGGTTGAGGGGGAACTATGAATATCGGAATTATCCTCCTGGTTTCTGTTGCTACTGGTGTTGTAGGGTATATGGCAAGGTCGTATCTCGGCAAAATCAGGTTAAGATCTTCGGAGGCTCAGGCTCAAAGAATTATTCAGGATGCGAAAAGAGAGGCTGAAGCAAAACGTAAAGAATTGCTTCTCGAAGCCAAAGATCAGCTTCTTCAGGAAAAGAATCTTCTTGAAAAAGAAATGCGTGAGAGACGTCAGGAAATCGCTAACATAGAAAAAAGATACATGCAGAAGGAAGAGAATCTTGACGCTAAAGTTAATCAGGTTGAAAAACGTGAAAAAGAAATTGAAATAAGAGAGTCGGATGTAACAGAAAAAGAGGCTGAGCTTACAAAGGAATTCGAGCGTTATTTGAAAGAGCTTGAGCGTATTTCAGGTCTTACTCAGGATCAGGCAAAAGCTCAGCTTATAAAATCGCTTGAAGATAATGCCAGATTTGAAGCTTTAAAGATTGTGAACAAGATCGAAGAAGAAGCGAGAAGATCGGCGGATAAAAAAGCCAAAGATATCGTAATTCAGTCCATTCAGCGCAATGTGACAGAATTTACTTCGGAAAATACCGTTACAGCAGTAACCCTGCCTTCTGATGACATGAAGGGTAGAATCATCGGACGTGAAGGACGTAATATCCGCACACTTGAGTCTCTCACCGGCGTGGATATGATTATCGATGATACTCCTGAAGTTGTTGTGATTTCGGGTTATGATCCGGTTAGAAGAGAAATCGCGCGTCTTGCGCTTGAAAGACTTATTCAGAACGGCCGCATTCATCCTGCACGTATCGAAGAGGTTGTTGAAAAAGTTAAACTTGAACTTGAAGAAAGCATGGTAGATGAAGGAGAAAAGTACGCGTTTGAACTCGGAATTCCGGGTTTGAGCAGAGATGCTCTTCTTCATGTCGGAAAATTAAAGTACAGAACAAGTTATGGTCAGAATGTTTTG
This sequence comes from Spirochaetota bacterium, assembly GCA_023396615.1. GTDB lineage: Bacteria > Spirochaetota > UBA4802 > UBA4802 > JAFGJZ01 > JAKJGA01. The sequence goes on from JAEWVM010000093.1 coordinate 1,609, forward strand.
AGCCACAGCATTGAGGTTGCGAATATCGCTGCTATCATGGCCGGTGAGCTGAAGCTTGATGTTCAGGTTGCTAAACGCGCCGGTCTTCTTCACGACATCGGAAAAGTAGCCGTTGTAGAAGGTGAAGGTTCGCATGCGCTTATCGGTGCCGACATGGCAAAGAAATACGGCGAAAGCGAGAAGGTTGTCAATATAATCGCTTCTCACCATAATGATAAAGAACCTGAGTCTTTTGAAGCTCTCATCATTCAGGTCGCTGATGCGATTTCAGCTTCACGTCCCGGAGCAAGAAGAGAATCGCTTGAAAATTATGTCAAACGTCTTGAAGATCTTGAAAACATTGCAACAAGCTTTAAGGGTGTTGAGAAATGTTTTGCTATTCAGGCCGGACGTGAGATTAGGGTTCTTGTCTCTAATGATCTTGTAAGCGACGAGCGTGCACAGATTCTCGCGCGTGAAGTTGCCGGAAGAATTGAAAATGAACTCAAATATCCCGGCATAGTCAGAGTTACCGTTATCAGAGAAACAAGAGCTGTTGAGTTCGCGAAATAATTTCAAAGTTCACTTCGTCAATTCGGCGGAGTGAACTTTAAAGTATATCAATGGGAGAATTCCATTGCTGTTAGATTCATTAAATTCTGTTGAAGATCTTCGCAAAATGAAAGTTGAAGATCTTTCTTCTCTTTCCGATCAAGTCCGCAGATACATGATTGATGTTGTCTCAAAAAACGGCGGACATCTTGCGCCTTCTTTGGGAGTTGTTGATCTTACAATAGCTCTTCATTATGTTTTTAATACTCCGTCAGACCGTTTGATCTGGGATGTCGGTCATCAGACCTACGCCCATAAAATATTAACCGGACGCAAAAATGATTTTCTTTCATTGCGCCAGTTCGAAGGTCTTAGCGGCTTTCCGAAAGTCGCAGAATCGAATTTTGATTTATATGACACGGGACATACTTCAACATCACTTTCTCTTGCACTCGGTGAAGCAGTTGCCAGAGATCTATCGAGAAAGAAGCATCGGGTTATAGCTGTTATCGGCGACGGTGCTCTGACCGGCGGATTGGCATTTGAAGCACTGAATAATATCGGTCATTTAAAAAAAGATATGATTATCATTCTAAATGATAATGAGCATTCTATTTCAAAAAATGTCGGTGCGATGTCGAAATATCTTACCGAACTTATTTCCGGTTCGGCGTACAACCGTTTGGTTAGAAAAGTAAGAAGAATGTGCAGAAAGATTCCTTTTGTCGGAAAATATTTCCCGTATCTCTATGACAGAATAAGAATGGGAATAAAGAATATTTTTGTTCCTGCAAACTTTTTTGAAGATTTCGGAATACGCTACTTCGGACCCGTTGACGGTCATGATATCGAACACATGATTCATATTTTTAAAAGAATCAAATCAATTAATTCCGGACCCAAAGTTATTCATGTTATAACAAAAAAAGGCTATGGTTATAAGTTCGCGGAAAAAGAACCTGTTCGTTTTCATGGAACACAGCCGTTTGATATTGATACCGGAAAGGAATATGGTAAAAAGAAGCTTTCTTTTTCGGCTGTTGCCGGAAAAACTCTCTGTTCGCTTGCCGAGAAAGACAGCCGCATTGTTGCCGTTACTGCCGCAATGTCAACCGGTACCGGTCTTGACGAGTTTTCAAAAAAATATCCTTCAAAATTTTTTGATGTCGGAATTGCTGAACAGCATGCGGTAACTTTCTGCGCGGCTTTGGCAAAGAACGGATACAAACCATATTTTGCGGTTTATTCTTCTTTTATGCAAAGGGCCTTTGATCAGCTTATTCATGATGTCGCAGTAATGAATCTTCCTTCTGTCTTTCTTATAGACAGAGCGGGAATAGTCGGAGACGACGGAGAGACTCATCATGGTTTGTTTGATGTATCAGTTTTTAAAACAATACCTAATTTTGAATTATTGATTCCTTCAGACGGCGAAGATTTGCGCGATATGATCTATTATGCGGCGAAAGCTGATCATCCGGTTGCCATACGTTATCCTCGCGGATTCTGCGGAATTGAGTCTGTTGATTGTTCAAAATTCCGTAAGTCTGATTTTTCATTACCTTTAAAGCTGTCATCTTCAAAAGATTTAGTTATCATTGCTTCTGCAGACATGAAAATCTGCGCTGTGGAAGTTTCAGAATTGCTTGCGTCCGCAAAAATTAAATCAGGTGTGGTATTGATACACTCTATTAATGCGCTTGATTCAGCTGAACTTAGAGCGATAATTAAAAATGCGGATTTGTTTGCCGTGATTGAAAGCGAATATTCGCGCGGAGGAATTGCTGAATCAATTCTTTCTTTGCTTCCTGAGCAGAAACGGAGTAAAATGACTGCTTCTTTTGGATTCCCAAGAAAGTTTATCGAGCATGGACCGGTTGATTTGCTTTATGATAAATATGGTCTTTCACCCCAAAAAATAGCATCAGATATAATTGAAAAGCTTAAGAAAAAATGAAAATCCGTCTTGATAAGTATATGTTTGATGAAGGTCTTTCCGAATCACGAGAAAAAGCAAAAAATGAAATCGTTGCGGGTTATGTTAAGCTGAACGGCGAAACAGTCAGAGATCCGTTGTTTGTTTTAAAGGACAAAATAGACATAACTGTAATCCGTCCCGAAAATAATTTCGTTTCAAGGGGCGGAGAAAAAATCAATAAAGCTCTTAAATATTTTTCGATAGATGTCAATGAATCAGTTTGCGCTGATCTTGGAGTTTCCACGGGAGGTTTTACTGATTGCTTGCTTCAGCGCGGTGCAAAAAAAGTTTACGCGGTTGATGTAGCTTATGGTCAGCTTGATTACCGTTTGCGTATGGATAAACGTGTTGTTGTAATGGAAAGAACGAACGCAAGAAATATTTCTCCGGAGCTTTTTGATGAAACAATAGATTTTTTTGTTTCTGATCTTTCTTTTATTTCTTTTACCAAAATATTTCCGGCTGTGAAACTTGTTTCACCTTCGGCGCATGGAGTTTTTCTTTTGAAACCGCAGTTTGAGTCTGAAGGATTTGAACTGAAAAAAGGCGTCGTTAGAAACGATGATGACAGGCTAGCAATTATAAGAAAAACATTGAATGAACTTTGTTCGATGGGTATGCTTGTTAAAGGTTTTACCTATTCGCCGATAAAAGGCCCCAAGGGGAATATTGAATATCTGGTTCATTATTCAATGCATAACCCTGATAAAAAGTTTGATGATGAAATGATATTAAAAGCCTATAATGAGTCTTTGTCACTGAACGATTGCTGAAAATAAAGCCGCTGTTTAGCGGCTTTATTTTTTATTATTTCATGTCGGCTTTTAATATTCTGTCGACGGCTTTGTTGACATTTTCTCTGCTGTTGAAAGCGCTTATTCTGATATATCCTTCTCCGCATTTTCCGAAACCGGATCCGGGAGTGCAGACGACATTCGCTTTATTAAGAAGCTTGTCGAAAAATTCCCATGAATCAGTTCCGGTTTCAACCCAGATATAAGGAGAATTGTCTCCGCCTGTGCAGGTGTAGCCTGCTTTGGAAAGAGCTGTTTTAATTATTTTAGCATTTTCAAGATAAAAATCGATTATGTCTTTGACCTGTTTTTTGCCTTCTTCTGAATATACCGCAGCTGCGGCTTTCTGAACCGGATATGATACACCGTTAAATTTTGTAGTGTGGCGTCTGTTCCAAAGCTGTAACAGTTGAACGGGTTTTCCTTCTGATGTATAAGCTACACATTCTTCTGGTATTACCGTATAGGCGCATCTTGTTCCGGTAAAGCCAGCGGTTTTTGAAAAAGAACGGAATTCTATCGCGACTTCTTTTGCTCCTTCAATTTCGTAGATCGAATGAGGGATATTTTCGTCTCGGATAAAGGCTTCATATGCGGCATCAAACAAAATAAGAGATTTGTTTTCTTTGGCATAGTTTACCCATTCGGTAAGCTGTTTCTTTGTTGCGACTTCACCTGTCGGGTTGTTCGGAAAGCATAGATAAATTAAATCGACCTTTTCTTTAGGCAGTTCCGGTACAAAGCTGTTGGATTTGTTGCATTCAAGATAAACAAGCTTTTCATAACGTCCGTCCATGCTGATTCCGGTTCTGCCGGCCATTACATTCGTATCTACATATACTGGATAAACCGGATCAGGTATTGCGATCTTAATGTCGTCGGCAAAAAGTTCCTGAATGTTCCCAGTATCGCATTTTGAACCATCGCTTACGAATATTTCATTCGGCTTTATGTCGGCTCCGCGTTTCTGGAAATCATTTTCAGCTATTGCTTTTCTCAGAAATTCATAACCCTGTTCAGGACCGTATCCCTTGAATGATTTTTCATCAGCCAATTCATCAACTCCCTGATGAAAAGCTTTTACGACAGCTTCCGGAAGCGCTCGTGTAACATCACCGATTCCGAGACGTATAATTTCTTTATCGGGATTTGCCGACTGAAAAGCGCTTACACGTTTCGAGATATCGGAGAACAGGTAACTTGCCTTAAGTTTTGAATAGTTTTCGTTTATTTTTATCATGGCGCACCTTTTAGAATATATGCGAATAATTTTTTATCTTACTGATAATTGTCAACAATCTATTTGGGCCTTTTAAAAGATAAAAATATTAAATTTATGTTTGCCTATTAGAGCCGATCGGCGAAATTGTCGCAGATTGCAAATCAAATTCAGGAAACAGGCAATGAGAAGCTTATACGAGAAAATATCCGAACATTACCGCGGAATAGAATATCAGCACTTGTTTTTTTCAGTTTTTATTCTGGGAGTCATTCTATTCTACCGTATTTCGGCATACTTTATTTCAGGTTCTATTTATGCTGATTTTTCCACTGTCGGATTTCTGAACTTTTTCATGCTGTCGTTTCCTGATGATGTATTCTCTGCGGCATTTTCTCTCGGTATAATTTTATTTATTGTGTCTTTGCCGAAATCTCTCCGGTTTATGCCTATTTTTTTATGCGATATCTTTGTCTGTCTTTTTGCGGCTTACCATATTTTCGCACTGCAGTTTTTGAAAATATATGAAACATCTTTTCAGCTTTCATTTATAGGCGGTGAGCATTTTACAGGCATTCAGGGCATGCTTAATTCTGCGGCTGCTGAAATAACTTCAGGAACGGTTATTTCTTTTATTGCAGTTATCGTCATTGTTTTTGCTACATCACTTTTTCTCATGGTTGCCGAAGCAAAGTCATCTCTTGACGCAAAAACAAAATATTTTTTCATATCAGTTTTGGTTTATGTAATCTCATTGATTCTTACTGTCGCGATTGCATCACCGAATGAAAAGGAAATTTTTTCAAAATACAAAATAAAGGCTCCGGTTTACGAGCTTTCGATGAGTCCGTTTTCTTCTTTGGCGTTAAGGTGTTTCAAGAAACCGTCAGTTCAGCCTGTTCCTGCTGCAGTTGAGACTGTTGTTTCATCATCGGAATTTCAAACAGATTCTCTTGAGAGCGGCAAGGAATATGATCTGTCAAAAATTATTCCGAAAAACAAAAAATATAACATTGTCATATATCTTTTCGAATCAACTGCATACAGTTATTACGGCTTAAGATCAAATGGAAAATCAATGACGCCTGTAATGGAGCGTCTTGCGCAAAACGGATTTTTAGCAGCCAATCACATAACGAATTATCCGTTATCCGCAAATGCGCTGTTTTCAATTACGGCATCAGCTTATCCGATAATAGGGAAGGACATGGTATTTGAGAAAAATCCTTCCATTCAGGCAAATTCAATTACAGAAATTTTAAAAGATAACGGTTATAGAACATGTTATATTCATACCGGTGATTTGAGTTATGCCGGTCAGATGAAATATCTTAAAAACAGAAAAATTGACCGCTTTATTACAGCAAGAGATCTTGCAAAGGATAAACGGTATAATAAAAAGCATGTAGGCTGGGCGATCGATGAACGGGCGATGATTGATCCGGCTGTTAATTTTATGAAAGAAAGCAGTGAGCCATTTGTTGTAATCATGTCGCCGATGAATCCTCATCATCCTTACGCGGTTCCTGATGATTCTTTTAAAGTTGCAAAGCATGATCCTTCCGGAACTAAACGCGATGAGATGTGGGAAAACTATCTTAACTCTCTGCACTATGCGGATTATGCTCTCGGTGAACTCATTGATAAGCTCGAAGCAGAAGGTCTAATGAAGGATACATTGTTTTTTATGCTTACCGATCACGGCGAGGCTTTTTATCAGCATCCGCAGAATTATAATCATCCTCTTTTCGTTTATGAAGAAAATATTCATGTTCCTTTTATAATTTATAATAAGGATCTGTTTAAAAACGGATACTATTTTGACGGAATAACCCGGCATGTAGATATTCTGCCGACCATCACTGATATCATCGGTATCAAGGATGATAA
>JAEWVM010000167.1 GCA_023396615.1 Spirochaetota bacterium
TTTATGGTGTTCGATCATTCTCATGACGACGCGCTGATTGTGACTGTGAGATACTCAGGCGAGGAAGGAATAGATACTGATGAACTTCTTTCGAAGCTTGAATCACGCATAAAGGCTTCGGCGAATAAGATGCCGGAAGAAACTCCTTTTACGGCAAAGATCGTTTCTCCTGACGGAAAAAAAGAATACATGAACAATGTCGTCAAAATTAAAGACGAAATTTATAAAGGAAATTTGATTCAGTGCGTTATTTCGCGCACGACGGAAATTGAAAGCGATGTCCTTCCGATAAATGCATACAGAAATCTTCGCAGAAGCAATCCTTCTCCATATATGTTTTTTCTAAACTATGGTTCATACATCATCTACGGTGCTTCTCCGGAAGTGATGGTGAAATACAAGAACGGAAACGTAACCGTCCGACCGATTGCCGGAACGCGCAAACGCGGAAAAGATGCGGCTCAGGATATTCTTCTGGAAGAGGAACTGAAAAAAGACATTAAGGAAAACGCAGAACATCTCATGCTTCTTGATCTCGGAAGAAATGACGTAGGAAAAATCAGCATAGGCGGAAGTGTTAATGTGACTGCGAGCATGGTCATCGAAAAATATTCGCGTGTAATGCATCTCGTCAGTGAAGTTCAGGGAAAGATTGAAAAGGGAAAAGACGCGAAAGACGCGATAAAGGCTACGTTCCCTGCTGGAACTGTTTCCGGTGCGCCGAAAATTCAGGCTATCAAAACGATTGAGAAACTTGAACAGAAAAAGCGTGGAGTCTATTCGGGGCTTATCGGTTACTTTGAGCGCAACGGTGATTTTGACAGCTGCATCGTCATTCGTTCGGCTGTTCACATAGGAAATAAAATATACCTTCAGGCGGGTGCCGGAATTGTTTATGATTCTGAACCTGAAAAAGAATATGAAGAAACCCAAAATAAAATGATGGCGCTTCTTAACGCGCTCAATCTATGCGCGGAGGATAATTGATATGATACTGATGCTGGATAACTATGATTCTTTCACGTATAATCTTTATCAGGTTTTCAGAAAACTGAATTATCAGATAAAGGTTGTGCGTTCTGATAAAATAACAATCGATGAAATCCGGAAAATCAATCCGACGCATATAATTCTGTCGCCGGGACCCGGAACACCTCATGAAGCCGGAATCTGTATCGAAGTGATTAAACAGCTCAAAGGAGAATATCCTATTCTCGGAGTGTGTCTCGGTCATCAGGCAATACTTGCGGCTTTCGGAGTTCCGATTGTAAATGCAGCGAGAATCGTTCATGGAAAGGTTGAGAAAATTACTCACAGCGGCAAGGGACTTTTCAGAAACATTCCGCAGGGTTCGGCTGTTACGAGATATCATTCACTCGCCGGAAAGGAAAAGGATATTCCTGATTGTTTTGAAATATGCGCGAAAACCGACGACGGTGAAGTTATGGCGGTTGAGCATAAGGAATTTCAGCTTGCCGGAATGCAGTTTCATCCAGAATCAATCGGAACTGTTGACGGCGAAAAGATGATAATGAATTTTCTTCATTACAGAAGAGAATCCGTTCCCGTGAAAGCATATCTAAAGAAATCGCTTTCAAGAGAGCATCTCCGTTTCAGTGAAGCATATGATGTAATGGATGAACTGACCGAAGGAAACATGACGGATGCGCAGATAGGTTCACTTCTCACATCGCTTGAAATGAAGGGAATTACTGCTGAGGAACTCGCAGGTTTCGCTTCAGTTCTAAAGAAAAAGGCTATCAGTTTTCCGGCACCGGAAAAAGATGAAATGCGTCTTGATACATGCGGTACGGGCGGATCGGCGAAAAAGACTTTTAACGTATCAACGATATCCTCTCTTGTTGTTGCCGCGGGTGGAGCAAAAGTAGTTAAGCACGGAAACCGGGCAATTACAAGCGCTTCGGGAAGCGCGGATCTTTTTGAGAAGCTCGGAATAAATGTCGATGCGGATATTTCTGACTGCATAAGAACATATAAGGAACTTGGAATAACTTTTCTTTTCGCGAGAAAATTTCACAGCGCGATGCGTTTCGCGGGACCTGCACGAGCAGCTCTCGGATTTAAAACTGCGTTCAATCTAATCGGTCCGCTTTCCAACCCGGCGCATGCAACGCATCAGATAATCGGTGTGTTTGATAAGGAATACACTGAAACTGTCTGTGAGGCGCTAGGCCTGCTCGGACTGAAACGCGCGATGGTAGTTTCGGGCATGGACGGATATGATGAAATATCATTGTGCGCGCCAACAAAAATAACGGAACTCAACAACGGCTGGATAAAAAGTTATGTTTTTACTCCGCATGAAGTTGGACTCGATTATGCCGAGCATTCGCTTCTTGCCGGCGGTGACGCTGAACTGAATAAAAAAATCGCCATTGATATTTTAAACGGTGAAGAGCATAACCGCGCGGAACTTGTTGCACTTAATGCAGGAGCTGCGTTTTACGTATACGGCATAACCGACACAATCAAAGACGGTTATCATCACGCGAAGGAAGTAATTAAAAGCGGTAAGGCGAAAGAGCTTCTTGCTAAATTTGTCGATGCCGGAAAAAGAAAGGACTGATAAATGGTAAAGATTCTCCGTGAAATATATGACAGAAGAATGATTTCACTTAAAGAGAAAGGGCTGACTTTTGGAAGAAATATTCCTTCCGAAAGAAAAGTCCCTCTTGTAAGGCCTTCTTTTGAAGACGGTTTGCTGATCGCCGAAATAAAACGAAAGTCGCCGTCAGCAGGTTCAATCGGCGAAATTTCCGATCCATGCGCCCTTGCAGAAATATATCTGTCGTCGGGAGCCGGAATGATTTCTGTTCTTACCGAGGAGGATTATTTCGGAGGTTCGCTTGATGATCTCATGGCAGTCAAAGAACGTTTTCCGAATGCGGCAATTTTAAGAAAAGATTTCATTCAGCAAGAGGATGAGGTTAACATCGCATACCGCGCTGGTGCTGATGCCGTGCTTGTGATTACTGCGATGTTCATGGATGACTTTGACACGATGAAGAAAATCTATGACAGAGCACTTTCACTCGGACTTCTTCCGCTTGTTGAAATACATAATGAAGAAGAAATGAATCTTGCTCTAAAACTTAATCCTGAAGTGATCGGAATAAATTCGCGCAATCTCGATACATTCGTCATAGACAAGAATTATCCTCTTGCGCTCATGGAAAAATTGCGCGGAAGAAAGGTGATATTTGAATCCGGCATAGAGTCTTTTTATGACGCCTATGTAGCCGCTTCAAGCGGTTTCGCGGGATGTTTAGTCGGAACATCGCTTGTTAAAAGCGGAAATCCGTCGAAGGTAAAGGAAGTAAAAGCAGGAATAAAAGCCGGAATAAAAAAACCGAACAGATTTTTTTCTGCGCATTTTAAAAAGGCAATGCTCGAAGAAAAACTTTCTGTTAAAATATGCGGACTTACAAACACGGAAGACGCGCTTTTAGCGGAAAAGCTCGGAGCCGATATCTGCGGATTCGTCGCGGCTGAAAGCAAACGTAAACTATCTGCTGAGGCGATCGAAAAAATTGCACCGCAGATAAAAGCTTTTAAATCAGTTATTATTACCGAACCTGATGAGAAAATATTTGATCTTGCCAGAAACGGAATCATTGACGCGGTTCAGCTTCATGGCGATTCGTTCGATGAAAAGTATTTCGAGAATGCGGATTACTTTTGGTGCCGCGCACTTAACATATCATCTTCTGATGAAGCAAAAGTGAAAAGCAAAAGCCGTTTCACGATACTAGATTCCAAATCCGAAACAAAAGGCGGAAGCGGAATCAGAATTGACGAAGAAGTGATTGCCGAAATAAATTCATTTCTCGCTTCATCCGGAAGAAAGAGAAATCTTTATATTGCCGGCGGAATAAACGCGGACAACGCGGCCGGAATAGAAAAA
>JAEWVM010000188.1 GCA_023396615.1 Spirochaetota bacterium
GTTTAAATTATATGCATGGAGTTATTTATGAGAACAACAATTGATTTGCCGGAAAACTTGGTTAACGAAGCATTGAAACTTACCAAAATTAAAACCAAAACAGATCTCATTAAGGAAGCTCTGCTAAATTTAATTCAAAAAGAAAAGTTGAAAAATCTCAAGAGTTATCGCGGAAAAATTAATCTTGATATCGACCTTAATGCAATAAGAAAACGATGAAAAATGTTTTAGTTGATTCTTCTGTTTGGATCGATTATTTTAAGGGCGGAAAAAATATTGATGTCAATTTATTTGAAAAGTTGGCAGATAATAACCAAATCGTAACTAATCAATTGATTCTTGCCGAATTGATTCCTTCTTTGACGCTCAAAAATGAAACAGAAGTAATAGATATTTTAAAAACAATTGATTGTATATCGTTAGCAATAAATTGGGTTGAAATTATCAGATTCCAGTCAATAAATCTGAAAAATGGTGTCAACAAAGTTGGAATACCTGATCTAATAATTATTCAAAATGTTTTGCAAAATGATTTAACATTGTTTTCTTTAGATAAGCATTTTTATTTAATGGAAAAGTTTCATAAATATAAAATGATCTAAAAATTAGTGCCACTTCAAATAACGAATCTCTCGAATAACTTTTTCTTCAAGCGGTTATTTTGATTTCAGTCGGAAACAGAAATGTCTCTATTGAGCCGGTTCTCAAGAAAGTAAAAAAGCGGCGTTATTTTTGCCGCTATTTTTCCATATTTTATGTGCACAGCAGAATAATAACCACTGAGTGTTGACCTTTTTCTTTCTTCTTAACGTAAAATGATTTTCTGTTGACTTTCCACGCTATTGACCGTTTAAAATATTTGCATAAAAGTTATATGCTATTCAGCTAAATATATTGATGCCAATAATTTTAGGAGGTTTCATAATGAAACGGTTTAATTTTAAAGTAACTGCTTTGATTCTGTCGATTGTACTTTTAGGATCAATCAATTATATTTACGCTGGTGATTTAACAAAATCAATTCCCTTGCCCGGTCACGGTTCTTTGGTTCTAAAATTTCCGGACGAATGGAAAATGTCTGTACAACAGCCGGGAAATGATTTGCCGCCGACTATCCGATTGGTGTCTTCCAAAGAGAGTAAATTTACTTTTTTAATAACGCCATTATGGAATAAAAATACTAATAAACCATTTGAAGATGAACAGGTTAAAAAGTTAATCGAGAATGATGGAAAAAAAATGATATCTAGCGCGATTGAAAAAGATTTTAAAATAGAAACGTTTAAAGGGTCTAGTTCCAAAGGATATTATTTCGGACTTACTGATAAAGCGCCAAAACCAAATGAATTCACATATTGTTACCGTGTTGGAGTTAAGGTTGGAACCTTGCTTTTGAGTGTAACTTTGCTCACAAATGATAAAGATTCAAATGATATAAAATCGGCATTTGAAATGTTGAAAAATGTTGAACAAACTGAATAATAATACGATTAGCTCCATGCTCACTTCGCTGTGCTCGGACTACTGACTATTAGTTAGATGAAATTAGCATTACTTGAATATTATTAAGGAGTAATATATGAAAAAGTTGTTTCAAGTTGTTGTTTTACTGATTATTGCAGGTTTTACATCAAGCATTTTTGCGGAAAACATTTACACTTTAAGCGGGTTTAAAATTGGTCAAAATATGACTTCAGTTAAAAATGAACTTGGAAATCCGTTTAAAGTTCATAAGTTTGATGATGGATATGTAGCCTATATCTATCAATTGCAGAATTATAATGTAATTTTTGAAACAAATCCGTCTCGTCCGGATTTAATATATGCCATACAGATAGAAGGAAAAAGTAATCCGGATAAAATGGGTTTAGGTAATTTGAATCTTGGTGATAAAGAATCTAAAATATTAGAACTTTTTGGTAAACCTGATTTGATTGAAAATGCAAAGGATGAAATTACTGGTGAAATAATTCCTAATATTAAGTATTATGATTATTATAATAAACTTAATTTCAGCATTGAAGCAAATTCTGCCAAAGTTTCAAGCATCAAAATAATAATGAAACCTGAAATTAATTTGAAAGAGAAACCGGATTATGATGCGTTTCTGATTGATTTATCTAAAAGAAATATTGAAAAATATATATCAGCGTTCTTTGAATTGCATATTGATAACAAATCATATGCATTATCTAAATCAATATTTTCAGTATTAAATAATGAAAAAGTATTCAATGAAGCATTTTACGGGAAAACATATGGAATTGTTAACATTAAAAATTCAGACAAATACGATTCAGCTCTAAGAGTTGGAGATCATGGCATGGGATATGTATTCAAAATAACTAAGAATGTATTTAAATACGAACTTTACTTTGTAAAAAGTTATGCCGGTTGGGTGTTAAAAGACTTGTATATTGATAAGTAATGCCATTTTCAGAATTTGATGAGCGTGGTTTGTATGAAAAGCATTCAGTAAATTGTAATAATGAATTACAAGAGGTAAATAATGAAAAAGAAATTCGGTTTTACTATTATATTGATTTTAGTTTTATTCTCTTCTATTTTCGCTGATAAGGTTCCGCCAATGTCAGAGGGTACAGCTAATGGGGTTATTATTTATACAAGAGGCGGAAAATCAGAAAAATATGTTCTAGATTTTCAAAAGTCAAAATCGTCATGGGGTCATATGTGTTCATGCCATGTCGGAATATCAACTTCGACAACTTCCGGGAAAACAAGTTTCTTTTATATGGAAGGAGATGAAAATACATTTTTTATTTCATTTAAAGATGACAGCGGATATGAATCGGATTTTGAACTTGATAAGACGGTGTATTCCTTGGAAAAGATTAAAGATGGGGATGGAATATGTCTCATTTTAAAAAACTTGAAGCGTATAAAAATGAAAAAAAGAGGAGACGATAAAGATTTCATTTTTATGGAACCTGGATCTGTTATTGTTTACTATTTTAAAAAAGATTACGAAAGTTATTTTCAGTAATGCATTATACTGCTGCATGCCACAGCAGATATATGCATTACTTCTGGTCAAAGGCTCCATGCTCGCTTCGTTGCGCGCGGTGTTTGTACTAAAGGTACATTTTGGCTTCGCCAAAAACATTGTAAACAGGCGTCTGTTATGCGCAATTAATTAAGGAGATATCTATGAGGAAAATGTATTCAGCATTTATATTTTGTATTATATCAATTCCATTATTTTCTATGGATGCTGATGGACAGTATTTTAAAGAATTAAGCGGCGAGGCTATAATTCATGTTCAGTCAAGAATGATATTGCAGAAGAAAACAGAGTATTTTGAATTAACGAAAGCTGTTATTTTTGATAAATCAGGGGAGAATGTTGGTATTGGATTTAATTCATCAAAAATAAATTTAGTTGGCAGTGTTTTTATTTATAATTATCCGAAAAAGGATATTGCTGATCAACTTAATGGATGTATATCATATTATAACAGCAACACAAAAAAATTAAGCGTAATAGATGCTGTTCAATTTGAATTGCCGAATGATAAAAAAACAAAAGCTGTATTTTCTGTTGTTAAATATAACGATACATACAAGAAAACCAAAAATACGATGCTTTATACATATATATTAATTATGGATTGCGGGCAATGGTATTGCAAAGTTGAAATAACATCTCCGGAATCTGAACAAGATAAAATGAATAATATGTTGAAGAAAATTGTGGAGTTGATCAATATCTAATAACTTTATCTGCGGTAATTAATTTTCTGAATGAATTTTTGAGTATATCTGATTGCATTAAATCAAATAAATGAACGTTATATTGCTGAAATATATTAAAAAGTGAAAAGGAGAATAATATGAGAAAATGTATGAAAGGAATTATTTTGTTGCTAAGCTTCACTAGTCTATTTTCAAACGATATTCCGCTATTTATTAATGCAGCAAAGACCAATGATTTTAAAACTGTTTCAAGATTTATAGAAAATAAAAACAACATCAACGCTGTTGATGAGTATGGTAAAACAGCTCTTATGTGGGCATCCGAAAAAAATAACATTAATATTGTAAAATACCTGTTAGATAATGGGGCTGATGTAAATATTATAACAGATTCTCAATATTCAGTTTTGCATTATCCAGCTCAAGCCGGGAATACAGAAGTCGTAAAACTTTTGTTGACCAAAGATGTTTCGAAAATTATAAATTCTACAACAAAACTTGGTTGGACTCCTTTGATTTGTGCTTCATCTATGGGCCATGTTGAAATTGTAAAACTGCTTATGGCAAAAGGCGCAGACAAATCAATAAAGGCAAAAAATGGAGTAACTGCAATCGGTTTTGCTGAAATAATGGGTTTTAAAGAAATTATTAAAATATTGAAATAATATAATCATTTTGACGTGCTCACTTCGTTGCGCGCGGTGCTCGGGCTTTACCACATTTCGCCTTCGGCAAAATGTGGCTTACACGCGTTCGTTAGCCGAAAAGGCAGTTATCTTTGTCTTGAGTCTGCACCTGATAAGATTTTATTTTAATTTGACAATGCATATGAAAAGTTTAAATTATATGCATGGAGTTATTTATGAGAACAACAATTGATTTGCCGGAAAACTTGGTTAACGAAGCATTGAAACTTACCAAAATTAAAACCAAAACAGATCTCATTAAGGAAGCTCTGCTTAATTTAATTCAAAAAGAAAAGTTGAAAAATCTCAAGAGTTATCGCGGAAAAATTAATCTTGATATCGACCTTAATGCAATGAGAAAACGATGAAAAATGTTTTAGTTGATTCTTCTGTTTGGATCAATTATTTTAATGGCGGAAAAATATTGATGTCAATTTATTTGAAAAGTTGGCAGATATTAACCAAATCGTAACTAATCAATTGATTCTTGCCAAATTGATTCCTTCACTGAGTGTTGACTTGCCGTGCAATTGACCGTTTAAAATGTTTTCCGATGAGTTAAGTGCGAGCAGCAAAAAAAATTGACAAATGTCTTCTTATGTATTACTTTGTATTCTATAGAGGTTGAAGTAATTATGGCAAAAGTTATTACCATGCGGATTGACGAGTCTGTCTTGGAGAAGTTTTCTAAATTCGCCAAAATTGAGAATAGATCTCTTTCGAATTTCATCGAGACTGCCACTCTTAAGTACATTAATGATATAGAATATACTGATGATTTTGAAATAAAAGATATTCTAAATGATAAGGCGCTCGTTTCTAAACTCAAAAAGGGAAGTAAGGACGCAAAAAATTTGAGAGGGCGCTTTGTCGAAGTATAGAATATTTGAAACCGATCAATTCCTTTCCGATATTGAAAGCCTTCCTAAAAAAAATAAGTTAACAATAACAAATAAAATAAGGGCTTATACCTATAAACAACTCATTGACAATCCATATTACGGCATTAATATTAAGAAACTCAAAGATTATAAACCTGAAACATGGCGCTATCGTATCGGCAACTACAGATTGTTTTATGAAATTGATGATGCGGCAAAGATAATCTTCATCATTTCGCTTGATAGCAGAAAAGATGCATATTAATTTTGCGGCCGGCAGATAACGAATCTGTTGTTTTTTTAAAATTGATAATTTGATAAAAACCGAGATAAAGAATTTCTATGTGATTATTTTCCGGAAAATAAAAATGCGGCGTTATTTTGCCGCTATTTTTCCATATATTATGTACATAGCAGAATAATAACTGAGTGTTGACTTTCCATGCTATTGACCGTTTAAAATATTTGAATAATAGTTATACGACATTCTTGAAACGAAACCTGGTTATAAAATAACTTGCCATTTCGACCATTGCTGATTAAATTAGGCATACTTTGTAATATGGGCGGATTCGTGAAAACCTTTAACTGGGATAATGAAAAGAACGAATGGTTGAAGAATTGTCGAAATATTACTTTTGAAGAAGTAACCTTGTATATTTCTTCGCAGCATTTATTGGATATAGTTGAAAATGAGAATTATAAAGATCAAAAGATTTTTGTAATAGAAATTGAAAACTACGTATATTTAGTTCCATTTGTTGAAAATGAGAAAGAAATATTTCTCAAAACAGTTTATCCAAGTAGAAAGGCAACTAAAGTATATTTGGGGAATAAGGATGGTTAATTATGGCAAAATTAGATAAATTTGAAACTGATATAGAATCTTCTTTTGATAAAGGAGAATGGAAAAGTGTGAAGAATCTTTCGACTGAAAAAAAGAAATATCAACAAATGGCTAAATTGACTTTAAAAAAAGAAAAAAGAATTAACATTAGAATATCTGAAAAAGATTTAGAAGATATTCAACGAAAAGCTGTTTTGGAAGGTTTGCCTTATCGGGCATTGATCTCAAGTATAATCCATAAATATAATAACGGATTATTAAGAGAGTCAAGATAGTTGCAAAAACGACATATAACATTACCCATAGGTTTCGCTCAGCCACCATTTCGTTCTATTCGCTCGTTCTAACTACGTAATTCCCGGCGGTACTGCATTGCTGTATCGTATTCCAATACTCAAATTAAATATTGACAACATACAATCTTTGTATGTATATTATTTCGAGAGGTTTATATGTCTATAAATACTGTCAATATATCTTTCAAAAGTGATTTGTTGAAGAAAATAGATAAGATTGCAAAAGAAGAATCACGTTCCCGCTCCGAACTTATAAGAGAAGCAGCGAGAATGTATATTGAAAAGAAATATAAATGGAATGAACTTTTTTCTCTCGGCAATTCGATTCAGTCTTCCGTGAATATGTCGGAAGAAGATATTGTCCGTGAAGTGAAGTCCGCAAGAAAAATGAGAAATAAATGATTTCTGCTGTTCTTGATTCTAATATTTTCATTTCGGCCTTTCTTTTCAATGGAAATCAAAGGAGAATTATCAATCATGCAATTAAAGGTGATTTCAGAATAAATATTTCTCATGAGATTTTATCGGAAATTGATTCTGTTTTGAAACGTCCGAAATTCAAACTTACTTTGAATCAGATTAGTTTATTCTTAAATGAAATAAGTTCATTGTCAGAAATATGTTACCCTTCAGCTAAAATTATAGATTCATGCAGGGATTCTGATGATCATATTATTTTAGAATGTGCGGTTGAATCAAAATCAGATAATATTGTAACCGGAGATAATGATCTTTTAATTTTAAAAAAATATAAAGCTATAACCATAATTAACTCAGATGCGTTTTTATCTATTCTTGAAGAGCAATCAACACAGGAACTTATATGAAAAAAATCTTCTCCTTTATATTTCTTCTCATCGCTTCATTTTCTGTTGCATTCGGGAACGCGGATGATTCTCTTGAAAATCGGATTAATTCAATTATATCCGGCAAAAAGGCTTTTGTAGGCGTTGCTGTTTCCGGTATCGAAAATAATTTTTCATTCAGCATAAACGGAAAGAAGAATTTTCCTATGATGAGCGTTTATAAATTTCATATTGCGCTTGCTGTTTTGAATAAAGTTGACGGCGGCAGTTTGAAGCTTGATGAAAAAATTCCGCTTAATAAAAAAGATCTTCATTTCGGAACATGGAGCCCTCTGCGCGATAAGTATCCGGATGGAGGCGTGAGCATTCCGCTTTCAGAAATTATTGAATATACAATCACTCAAAGCGACAATAACGGCTGTGATATTCTGATTTCTTTTGCGGGCGGAACTGAAGCGGTTAAGAAATTCATCGAATCAAAAGGCATAAAAGATTTTGACATCAAGGCCACCGAGAAAGAATGTCATGAGTCGTGGAATGTCCAGTATTCGAACTGGTCAACGCCGGTTTCTGCGGTAAATCTTCTTAAGAAATTCTATGAAAGAAAAATTGTTTCGGCTTCATCGACAGATTTTCTGATGAATGTAATGATACGCACTTCAACCGGCGATAAAAGAATAAAGGGTCTCATTCCGTCAAGAGCCGATGTTGCGCATAAGACCGGAACATCGGGGACAAGAAACGGAATTACTCCCGGGACTAATGATGTGGGCATAATCACGCTTCCGGACGGTAAGCATTTTGTGATTGCAGTTTTTGTGTCGGATTCGCGCGAGAGCAATGCGGTAAATGAAAGAATAATTGCTGAAATATCAAAGGCAGTGTGGGATCATTTTATTAAGATGAATTAAAAATAGTCTGTGCGGTGATAGCTTTTATCTGTTCTTCATAATGATATTATGCGGATGACTTTATTCTTATTAAATATAATCATCCGCTTTTTTTATGATTAATTAAATGAAGTCATCATCGATCATAATGATATCTTTCTCTGTTCCGTAATAGCTGTAATCAGCTTTTTTTGTACCCATTTCCGCTTTGATACTGATTTGTGTATCGCCTTCAAGTAAGAGTTCTGCTTCATAAGTATCTCCCGGAAATACGTAGAATGATTCGTAATTCGATGTGCTTCCGCCGTCGGAATCATCAGATTTGCTGCTTATGACAACAGAAACCACTTCGGTGCAATTGTTTGTTATAGTTACCGTAGATAAAGAGACATCATCACATTTGATAAACATAAAGGACAGAATCAGCAACAGGCAGTATTTTTTCATAAATCCCCCTAAATATTAAATATACTATAAGTATCATCTATTATAATTATGTTACAGTCAATACTTAAAATGTATCAAGCACATTGGGAATTGATATATTCGGTTGCAGTTATGCTTCAAAAATACAGCGGAAGAATTCTTTCGTTGTGAAAATAAACCTACGCTATGTTTTCACGGCAAATGTGAGCTAATTTTCGAAATCAGCATCGGTTACAATTATATCCTTTCCTATGCCGTAATAACTGAGTGTAGCAGTTGTTTTACTGTTGATTGCCTTGACGGTAACATCGATATCTCCGTTAGAATATATTTCAACGCTGTCGGTTTCTCCTATATCGAGATCAAGGGTATAATAATAGCCTCTTGATTCTTCATTTAATGTTATCGGATAAAAGCGAATATTAACTGTTATATGTTCACTGCAATTATTTGTAACAGATAGAGTCTCCGGAAAGAATTCACCGCATTTAGTCAGCATAACAGACATAATAAATAGTAGAAAATATTTTTTCATATTAGCCTCAATTTGTTCAAAATTCTTTGATTTATAAGTGCATATCTGATTAGTCATGTTACAGTCAATATTAAAATAATTGAATTCGGTGTGAATCTGCTTGACCGGTTCAAAAATGCTTTTATTCATTATTTCTTGTCTTTAATAAAAGAGGAATGTTATGGCTTACAAAAATCCGGTTCCGACTGTTGATATCATAATCCGCGTGAAGGGCGGAATAATTCTGATTGAGAGAAAAAATCCTCCCTTCGGATGGGCTCTTCCCGGCGGCTTCGTAGATTACGGCGAAAGTCTTGAAGATGCCGCAGTACGCGAAGCGAAAGAAGAAACTTCGCTCGATGTAAATATCATCCGTCAGTTTCACTCATATTCTGATCCGTCCCGCGATGAAAGACTACATACTATTACAACTGTTTTTGTTGCGGAGTCGGACGGAAGACCTGAGGCTGCAGATGACGCAAAGAATATCGGAATATTTGATCCGCGCGCTCTGCCTGAGAACATGGCTTTTGATCACGCGGATATCATCAGAGATTATATGGAAGAAAGATTCTGATTACTTGACGATTCCGCTTTTTCTGAGATAAAGGACGATGTCTTTCCGTCCGGTGCGCTCAGCCGTCATGAGGGGAGTTTCGCCTTTGTCGTCTTCCGCTCCCATGTTTGCGCCGTTTTTATGAAGCAGTATAATCATTTTGCAGTATCCGCCGTAGGCCGCGAGATGAGCGGGAGTCGTGTTTCCGAGTCCTTTCGCG
>JAEWVM010000209.1 GCA_023396615.1 Spirochaetota bacterium
GTATTCCGTCGAGATATGTTGAAGGATTCAGAATAAGTTCAGAAAGTAATAAGAAGCTTTATTTAGTGACTGCATTCAATTCGCATTCATGGACGGAAATGTATGCGGACGGAATAGGGTGGATAAGAATAGATCCTCTGACATATTTTTTTCATACTAAAGCTGGAAAGGCGGCAAAAATAGAAAGAGATCCTGAGACTGAGAAATATATTTCGGCGATGGAAGGAAGATTAAAAAAGAGAAAGCAAATTGAATACCTGAAGAAAAAAAATGTTCTCATCGTTAGCCTGATTGCCGCAGCGGTAACTTTGTTGTATGTAATATTCAGATTGATGAAGTGGTTTTTGTTCCGCAAAAAATCATATTACCTGCCGCGGGATAAAAGACTTGCGAAGGAGCTTCGCAAATTGACGGATATATTCTCGAATGAAATTTCACTTCATCCTTCTTCGGCCGGATGGAACAAATGGTTCAACCAAATAGAAAAAAAATATCCCGACTTGAAAGCATTGGATGAAATTAGAAATACTGTTCTAAGAAGCGTTTATTTCCCCGGGAATGATGCTGAATCAACAAAGTCTCTTCGTAATGCTGTCCGTGCTCTGAAAGCCGAAAAGAAAGACAGGTTAAATCGATAATGATTGTTTCAGCCGAATGTTGATATATTAGATAATATTTTCAGCAATAACGAGTCACTTTCAGTTCAAAAATTCATGTTGAGTTTTTTCGATGGAAGATATATGTTTTTCAAAATGGAGATTGTATGAAAGTTTTCAGATTAGCGTCAATTGCTGTTCTTCTTTTATCGCATGGGATCTTCGCAGAGCAATCGAAAGATATTCTAAAAAAGGCTGATGAATTCAAGGATAAGAAAGATTATGTTTCTGCGGAGAAGATGTATCTGCAGGCAGAGGAAGCTGATCCTGAAAGCGGTTTCATCACCGCGCGCAAAGCTCAGTTTTTTCTTTTAAGTTTAAAAGATTATACAAGAGCTGCTGCGGCATATGAATCTGCCTATAGCAAAGGCTTCAGGGAATCATGGCTTTTTATTCAGGCAGGCAACTCCTGGCGCTATCTTAAAAATTCAGATAATTCAGAGAAGTGGTTCCGTCTTGGAATTGCTGAATACAATCAAAAAATCGAATCTGCGAACAAATCAGGCAAACCCGTGCAGAAGTTAAATGACGGACTTGTTTCTATCTATGCGCAGTTTTGTTCGGCAATGATAGACTTAAAAAAATTCAACAATGCGGATGCCGTTGCATCGGAATGCCTTAAACGGTTTCCGGATACAGCGAACAGTTCGTTTCTAAATTATGCGGCGCGAAGTTCTTATTGGAGATCAGTAGAATTTTTCGGTGCCGGTGATTTTAAAAGCGCGGCGGATTATGCCGAAAAAGCCCAGAGCCTTGCTGTTCGTGCCGGAAAAGATTCATCCGCTCTTGCCGATGAGTTTGCAACGCTTCTCAAGGTGATAAAAACCGGTGAAAAAAACAAATCTGTAAAACCGATCTATGTTCACCGTATGAAAATAATAATTATTCCCGAGACTGACGCGAAAGATGAAGATAATACAGTACACATTAAAAGCTCTGTGACTGCAGAAGATGTTTTTATGACTTATCTGTCTGCAAAATTTGTGAAGCGGTTTATTGAGGCGTCAACAGGCGGTAAACTCGGCATGGATATTGTTGTCGATAAACCATCGATTAAACTTACACGCATAAAAGATAATTCTGATATAGAAACTGAAAACAGAAAAAACCGAACACCCGATCTCGATTATTTCATTTCGCAGAATGAAGATTTATTTAAAAAAGCTGTCAATGATTATGATACTATTGTGCTCATCTGGAGCGCGAAAGAATTCAATGTTGCGAACGGCGGACAGCGCCTGTATAAATTTCCTTCCGCTAATATTTCCGTTATGCGCGGATACAATCAGATTACGGCGGAAAGGATATCATATAACGGTCCCGATCTTCTGCTTCATGAATTTTTTCATACAATTGAAAAACTCGGCCGTGTTCCGGTACAGCACGGATATTACAAAGAGAACCGTCATAACTATCCCGCATGGAAGGGAGCTAACGGAAACGATTACTACTTCTGGCAGCTTTCAGAAAATATGCCGAAAATTCTCAGAGATAAATTCAGTGAAGATTATTCATCATTCAGTTTCATCAAAAAATATCCGGCTGATTTTACACGTCCTGTGCGTGCAGTAAGAGTACGTCCTGAACTTCCGGTATTCATAAAGATTGACCGTCTTGCAGCAGACGAGCGTTCCGCTGTTTACAGGACAGGCGTTATCGATTCTGCCGCTGAAAATGCTCCGAAAGATTCTGCTGCGGCGATGTTTGCAAAACCTGAGGATGCTGAAGTAAAAACATTTGTGAAAGCGCTTCTTGCCGGTATCGATGATCCTTTCAGAAAGGCGAAAATTATTCATGACTGGATAACACTCAATATCGCTTATGATTCCGATCTTCTGATTCGTCTGCGTAGTGACGCGGATCCCGACGGCGGAAAAGACGCGTTGAGCGCCCTTAAATACCGCCGTACTAACTGCACAGGATTAGCCGATCTTTACAAAACGCTCGGTCGATATGCAGGGCTTGATGTGCGTTATGTTACTGGAAGCATCAAAACCGGCGGAACGCCGGACGGCGGACTTATGAGTCATGCGTGGAATATCGTGAAGATTGAAGGGAAAGAATATATTGTCGACTGCAGTCCGGACAGCAGAAGGTATTATACAGCAAAGAAGACGGGAACTTTGGCTGATTATGTTTCGCGCAGTGATCATCTTTTTATTCATCCCGAGGCAAAGCGGATCGCTTATCTCGCTTCAAATCCAAAAGATCAGATCGCGCTTCCGCCGCTTGAATTTAATCAGTTTAGCAGACTTCCGAGATTCACGGTTGCATCATACAAGTACGGCATCAAATTCAAAAAGCACACAAATGCCGCGTATTCAGTTATACGTAAAACTAAACCGGGCGGCGGCATCGAAGTGTCGGATCTTTATACTCTGAAAACCCAACCGCTTGAAATTGAATGTGAAGCGCCGGAAGATTCTTTTGCTGACATAACTCTTCTTGATGAAGCAGGAAAAAAAATAGACAATCATACCTCATCACAGCGAAACGCCGGAAGTTTTATGTTCCACGTTTCCGCTCCGCGCGCGGGAATGTTTACGGCAGTTATTAACGCCCGGTCGCTTTCACAGCCTGAGCGCGTAAATGAAATATACCGCTTTGCTGTAAGCTCAACCATTGCAATGAAGCCGTGTGGACCTGTCATACAGCGTGGGCACTACGCGGATATTCTTGCTGTTAAAACCGTTTCTGTAAATCGAACTGCCGATAAGAAGCGTATCGAAATTGAAATTGATCATCCTTCGCAGATCGTGATTGTTTCCTTGATCCGTGACGCACAGGATAAAAAGCAGACCGGCAGTGCTAAAAAAATGACAACTGAGACGGGAACGATATTCACCTATGATATTTCTCCCGACAGCAGGGATATAATTGTAATATCAGGCCGCCGCAACGATGATACTTCGGGAAGGGGGAATCAGCGGATTCTGACTATTCGTTCGGAAGATGTTAAATAGAATGAAGAGAGCTTGTTAAAAAATAACAGATTTTGTGATTTAACAATGAATGCGGGGAATGTGCGAAAATAAATTATTTGACCGATGCTAATAATATTTCAATGAAGAGATATAGTTGAAAATTTGCGCGGTGTTATAGACAGGAGTATTCATGAAAATTCCAAAACGCATTGAAACAATAAAAAGGCATATTATTAAATTCGAAAAGTATCTTCAGTACGAAAAAAGAACGTTCGGTTGTTATGACGACGGCGGCGGAATCCGTTATATCATTGGTTCATATTATATGCTTGCCGGAGACGTTGAAGGTGCGCTTAAACATTTTAAATGGTTTCAGAGAGTTTTTCCTGATGACTGCGGTTCTCCGGAACAGTATCTATCATGGACTCTCGCGCTTTATAAATCAGGTGATTTAAAGAAGGCATACTCCAAATTTCTTCAGACTCTTTTGATGAACCCTTTCGTTATCGCAAGAGTTATAGGTGTTGATTATATAATGCAGTTTGAGCCTTGTTCAAATATTCCGACAAAGGAATGGGCTGACTGGATTGCCGATGAGATTTATAATCTGTGGGATGAAGATGCCGCAGCCTGGGCAAAAGAATCTTTCTGTGATGAAAAGTCGCAGAAGATACTCAACAGATATTATGAAATTGAAAAACAGCTTATGACGGAACCCGTCGGCGAGACAAGAAGCAGACTTGTTAATGAACAGTCTGCGATGATGGATAATCCGCTGGCAGTAAGTAAAGCAGATCCGACTTAACATGTATTTCATTCTGGTGACTCATAAATAATATTAGAATCGAAAATATGTTTAAACGATGCTTAATTTACAATATTTAAATATATATTTGACTTATTGCTGTTGCCGGGTTGATAATGATCTCGTTTAAATCTTAAATAAATTTATTTCGGGGGATTAAATGAAAACAAAAATTTCTATTGCTGTTTTATCGGTTCTAGTGGCGACATTCGCAATTGCGGGAAACCCTTTCAAAAAAGCGGTACAAAAC
>JAEWVM010000234.1 GCA_023396615.1 Spirochaetota bacterium
CTTCTGTATCCGTCAGAATTGTTTATAAAAATACTGTCTGTTGTGATCTTCATGGCATCAGAGCTTACAAAATCGATAAAATTAAACTCCCTTCTTTTCTTTTCATCCATCTCGAAGTTCGACGCAATTATTCCGTCAGTTGGAGAAATAATATAAAAGTAACCGAATGAAGCTCTTAGAATGTTTGTTATAATTTTTGCGTCATATCTTACGAAAAATGAAAGATCTTTTTTATCAACCGGAGGCATTCCAATATAAAAATACTCATCACCATTTTTGTTTTTGTAAAATCCCGAAATAAAGTTCTCATTGGAATTTTTTGCCAACAATGTAAGCTCTTCATATTCTTCATGTCCGGGTTCTGCTACACCCTGTTTGTAAAAACTTTCTACAAGATTACCCTCAGGAGAAAATGAAATAATACCCTGCAAAAAATAATTTTTATCAAAAAATTCTAACGCACTTTTTCTGTGATTTGACTCCGGAATCAGCTGTAGTCTTTGAGTAAAATCCTTCGATTCATCTAAAATGAATAACAGAACAAAATCGATTCTGTCAGCGCAATTTCTTACTTCATACAAAGATTCCTTAAATGAAGACATTTTCTTAGAAACTCCGTGAAACACCGAAATGATCAATGTAAACAGAATAATAAGACCGCAAAATATAATTACAGCAAGGTTTGCATAATAAGACATTGATCTTGTTTTGGACTTGGAGGGATTTATATTCATCGCATTCTCTTTTTCATAACTTCTGCTATAATATTCTCAACGGAATTAATAGATACATCATTCCATTCATTTCCGTTATAATTATGAATAAAAATTCCGTCATCAATTCCGAAATTCATCGAGCTCTTGTTTGCCCCGCCAAGAATTACACGGCTGATTATGCTAATAGCTAAAATCTCCGTCCTGGGCCTGAATGTCATAATTAGATTTCCGTAATCATATATATCTGAATAAGTAAATGCTATAACCGAAATTGATTTAGAATAGGCTTCCTCAACAAACGTCTGCTGAAAGACACTTGCAGGAAGAAATACAATATCGCATTCATTTTCGGATATCAAATCGACGGGATTTTTATCCCGGGTGTTAACATCATCCATATTCAAGCTTATGATTTTCGTTTCAGGACTGTATTTTTTTACTCCAAATGTAAAATATTCCAAAAGTTCAGGATTATTTTTTGGACAGATAATTGACACACATTTCGTTTTTGAGCGAATCGCCGCCGCATATCCTGAAATATATGCTATCTGATTAAAGTTAAATCTCACAACCCGCATATTAACCGAATTATATTCTTTATCACCGAAAGCTATAAAAAATATATTAGGGCTGTTTTTTGCGATTTCGACGATCTCATCAAATCTCCCGTAAGCTTCAACAAATACAATATCTTTGGGCAATGTTGTCATGTGTTTAATCGCAGATATGTAATCCGGACCATTATCCGCATATAAAAAATCGAAATTTACATTCAATGCTCTCTTGGTAAATTCAGTTGCCTTTTCGTACTGGGGTTTCATCGAATAATTTCCGCTGTTGGTAAAAACTGCCCCGATTTCAATCGGAGCCTTCTTTTGCGGCAGAGGATCGTGACCGCATACGCTAAAAATAATAAGCGGCAATAGACATATTAATAATTTTCTCAGCATATTTAACAGTAACATACCGTGCGCATTAATTCAATATTTTTTGCCCATTAAATCAGAAAAGAAAGGAAGGATCGATCTTTCCGTTTATTAATGCAATCCCTTCTATTCCCAAAAGATGAACTTTCATATCAACACCGTCTCCGGCTGAAAATTTTCCGGGTGTCAGATCGGATTTAATTACCCTGTGACATGGTATAAGAATAGGAAAACGGTTTTTTGCCATAAGATTGCCGGCATATCTGCCTCCGCGCGGTATACCGGCGATATGAGCAAGATTTCCATAACTTATAACCTTACCCGCAGGAATGCCCATCAAGGCAGAATATATTTTCATTTCATTTGTGCTGAATGAATCAAAATCATAATCTGAAAGATTGTGTTCATTTGGATGATATAACGAACCGATTAGCTTTTCAGCTGCATGTTGAAATTTGAATGGAACAGCTTCTGGTTTTTCGGTAATTCCATAATATAAAGTAATGCTTTTTATTTTATCTTCAGAACAATTAAGAGTGAAAAATATGCCTGAAGATTTTATATCGAAAGAATATGATTGCAACTTTTCCATGACTTATCCGATCAATTATGCTTGACCTTGTAAATAAATATTTCAGATTGAAAGTTTAATGATAAATAATACAGAAGACATCGTAAACCGTCTGCTTGCGGCAAAAGAAGCTTATTACAATACAGATCTTCCGCTCATGACTGATGCTGAATTTGACGCTCTGGAAGATCAGCTTAGAGAAATTGATCCTGACAATTCATACTTCTCAATAGTCGGAACTGATTTTGTCCGCGGAGAAAAAATAAAGCATGTATATCCCATGCTCTCCATGCAGAAAGGAAAAACAATTTCAGATATCTCAAAATGGATTGAAAAACTTTCTATTGAAAATACCGGCTTCTGCATACAGCCGAAAATTGACGGGCTTTCCGCATCCTTAGCTTATGAGAACGGCCGCATCAAATACATCGCAACCCGCGGCGACGGAGAAACCGGTCAAATCATTACTCATATAGCGGATTATGTTTCCGACATCAAAAAAAACATATCTTTTTCAAACGGAAACATCGAAATACGCGGTGAACTTTATCTTCCTAAAAATACTCCTTTTGATACAGGAAATAGACCGTTAAGAAATAACTGCGTCGGCCTCATCAACAGAAAAGAGAATATTTCAGATTTAAAATATGTCCGCTTTGTTGCTTATCAGATAGAAGGAATCAAATTTGATAATGAAAATTCTAAAATAGACTTATTAAAAAATGAAGGTTTCAACTCTGTAGATTACTTCATAGCTGAAGATATTTCGGATATTGAAAGCGTTTATCAGAAGTATTTAGATATGCTAAGAAGTAAATGGGAATTTGAAACTGACGGATTAATTATAACCGTCAATGACGCTTCTCTTTTCGATGAAATAGATTCGCGATGGGTAATTGACCATCACCATCATTATTCTATAGCGCTTAAACCGCCTTCGGAGTCAAGAGAAACTGAACTTGAGCGCATAGAATGGCAGGTTTCGCGGCAGGGAAATGCCGTGCCTGTTGCTGTTTTTTCTCCGGTCATAATCGGCGGAGCAAATATCGAGCGCGCTTCGCTTGCAAACGCGGCGGCTGTAAGATCAATGAGATTGAGAACGGGAAACAAGCTTCTTGTCGAACGCGCGAATGATGTAATTCCTTACGTCAAAGAAAATCTTTCTCACGGCGGAGAAGACACTGATCTTGTAATAAACAAATGCCCGTCATGCTCGTCAAAACTTATAGACTCAGGCGTTCACATAAAATGCATCAATCCGTCCTGCCCCGAGGTAAATATTCAGAAGATTCTCTTCTGGGTTAAGGAATCAGCAGTAGAAAACATTTCTGAAGCCACAATAAGAAAGCTCTACGATCTTGATATCGTTAAATCTATTTCCGACCTCTACTCACTCAAAGCTGAATCACTAAACATTCCGGGTTTTGCTGAAAAGAAAACAGCCAACTTCATTTCGGAAATTTCAAAAAGCCGCAAAATGACAGCATCGGACTTTATATCTAAGCTCGGCATTCCTCTCGTTCAGTCAAAGACACTGGCCAAACTCGGCATACGAACGATTGAAGATTTCCTTTCTTTTAACGATGAAACTTATGTTGTCGGCAGAAATATTATAGAATGGAAAAATGATTCTGTCAACATGAACTATTTCAATGAAATTCTTTCAGCGGTTGAAATCGAAACATCGGAAGATAAAGAAACCCTTGGAAAAATCTGCGCAACCGGCAAAGGTCCGCTTCCCCGCAATGAGCTTGCGAAGAAAATTGCCGATGCCGGCTATGAATTCACGGATGCTGTAACAAAGGATCTTTCAATTCTTCTATGCGATGACGTCAATTCTTCTAGCTCAAAAATCGCAAAAGCCAGAAAGCTCTCAATTAAAATCATGACTTATGATGAATTCTTCAGCGCATAAAAAAACCGGCATTAAGCCGGTTTTTTTATCTTTATTGAATGCTTAAACTACATATTAGAAGCTATTGCTTTGGCAAATTCTGAACACTTAAGAAGTTTTGCTCCTTCCATCTGGCGTTCAAGATCATATGTAACAGTCTTCTGAAGAATGGTCTTTTCAAGGGCTGAAATAATCAAATCAGCCGCTTCTGTCCAACCCATGAAACGGAACATCATCTCGCCGGATAGAATCAGTGAACCCGGATTAACCTTGTCCTGATCGGCATATTTCGGAGCTGTTCCGTGAGTCGCTTCAAATACAGCCTCACTTGCCCCGATATTCGCACCTGGAGCAATTCCAAGCCCGCCTACCTGAGCCGCAAGAGCATCGGAAATATAATCACCGTTGAGATTCGGAGTCGCAATGACTTCATACTCTTCAGGACGGAGAATAATCTGCTGAAACATAGCATCGGCAATTCTGTCTTTTATAACGATCTTTCCTGTAGGAATTTTTCCGCCGTAATTATCCCAAAGTTCTTTCTCTGTGATTGTCTCGTCGGCAAATTCTTCCTTGGCAAGCTCATAGCCCCATTCTTTGAATGAGCCTTCGGTGAACTTCATTATGTTCCCCTTATGCATCAAAGTGACTGAGGACTTTTTATTTGCAATGGCGTACTGGATAGCCGCGCGCACTATGTTTTTAGTATTTGTAACAGAAATAGGTTTTATTCCTACACC
>JAEWVM010000248.1 GCA_023396615.1 Spirochaetota bacterium
GATAGGTTCATACATTGAATCAAATTTTGACCGATTCAGCGCTAAAAGTAATATCGTTCAGCTTCGTCCCTATGACATTCAGCTAATTGAACGCATGACGCGCATCGAAGAAGAACTGAGAAGCCAGCGCGAATTATTTCTAAAACAGAACGAAACGATACAGTTCGGCTTCGTCCAGATGGATAAGCGTTTCGAACAAGTTGAGAAACGCTTCGAACAGGTTGACAAACGCTTCGAAGCAATCCAGAAACAGATGGACGAACGGTTCTCTGCTGTTCAGAAACAAATGGATGAACGTTTTACTGCGGTTGACAAGCGCTTCGAATTGATACAGAAAAACATGGACACCCGCTTTGAAGCTGTACAAAAACAAATGGATGTTCGTTTTACAGCAGTAGACAAACGGTTTGACGACATGAGCAAAAAATTCACCATGATGATGTGGATGATGAGTGCAGGGTTTACAATCATCGCAACAGTTATAACGCTGATTTCAATCTTCGGAAAATAAAAACGCAAGCAGTCGGAACGATCCCTATAAACGAGACGCTCCTCTCGCGGGCTAAGTTTCCGCTCCTCGGCGCGTTTGTCATCCTGGCCGTGCCTCATAGCCGGAAGGAATCCTGCAACAAATCGAAACTTGTCGTCACGGAGGACGACACAAAGCGATTTGCAGTGCACATCCTGTGCAAGCGCCTGCGGAAACTTATTGACAATTTTATCCTTCTCTCAATTATTGAATTAGGTGGTGGAGTTCACCTTTAACTGCTTTTAGCCAATGACTCCTGCATTTTAATGCGGGAGATCCGTCTCCCGATAAGGGGACTTTATGGACATCAACTTAAACCTCATCTTCGTTATCATATTTGCAGGCGGATGGATTTTCTCGAAACTTTTTTCTAAAATTAACCTTCCTGCAGTTCTCGGAATGGTCGTATTCGGCATTCTCTGTTCTGTTTTTATCAAAGACAATTCACCTGACATTCTCTGGGAGCTTTCACCGTTTTTAAAATCCTTCGCGCTGATTGTAATTCTTTCGCGCGCGGGACTCGGCATCAGCAAATCGGCTCTTAAAAAAGTCGGAAAAACCGCCGTCCTCATGTCATTCGTTCCGTGCATCATCGAAGGCGCGGCACTCACTTTTCTTTTCCATATTCTTTTCGGTTTCAGTTACGAAGTCAGCGGGCTCACCGGCTTTATGCTTGCCGCGGTTTCTCCAGCAGTCATCGTTCCTTCAATGCTGAACCTCAAGGAAAACGGCAGAGGCAAAAAAAACGATGTTCCGACTATTATTTTAGCAGGCGCTTCAATCGATGATGTTTTCGCGATAACTATTTTTTCAGTTTTTCTAGGACTTTCACGCGGAACTTCTCCAGATATAATCAAAACAATTATTTCGGTTCCTTTGTCAGTTATAGCAGGAATCGCATCAGGAATCATCTGCGGATTTCTTCTTTCATTATTCTTTAAAAAGTATCATTCATCCGTGCGCGCAACCGAGAAGGTTCTCATAGTGCTCGTTTTCGCAACAACCCTCGTGCGTCTCGGGGATACTCTTCATTTTGCGGCACTTCTGGGAGTCATGACCTGCGGTTTCATCATTCTCGAAATGCATGAAAAAATAGCGCATGAACTTTCAGCAAAATTATCCAAAATATGGATCTTCGCAGAAATCATTCTCTTCGTTCTCATCGGATTTTCCCTTGATGTTGAAACCGCATTCGCGGCGGGGCCCAAGGCTCTCATCGCGGTTACAGCCGGACTCATCTTCCGTTCAATCGGAGTTTTTATCGCGACAGCATTTTCAAATCTCACATTAAAAGAACGAGTTTTCTGTATGATCGCGTATATTCCGAAAGCTACCGTTCAGGCGGCTCTCGGCGGTGTTGCATTGAGCTACGGAATTGCGGGCGGAGACACAATACTTTCAATTGCTGTAATTTCCATTCTTTTCACGGCGCCGCTTGGACTTATCGGCATCCGTACGACAGAAAAATATCTACTGAAAAAATGAATTAATATTTTCTTTTTGCCGCCTTGATGCTATATTTAATCGAGGTGGCTTATGTCAAAAATTTTAATTATCGGAGGCGTTGCCGGAGGAGCAACCACTGCGGCCCGCCTCAGAAGAATCGATGAAAATAGCGAAATTATAATTATAGAGCGCGGAGATTACATTTCATACGCAAACTGCGGACTTCCCTACTATATCGGCGGAACAATTGAAAACCGCGAATCGCTCTTCGTTCAGACTCCTGAGTCATTTTTCAAAAGATTCAATGTCGACGTCAGAATAAAATCTGAAGTCATATCAATAAACAGAGAAATGAAAACCGTTACTGTAAAGGAATCTTCCGGAAAAACATACGAAGAAAATTATGACAAGCTTGTTCTTTCTCCGGGTGCCGAACCTATAAAACCCATGATTGACGGAATTGATGATCCGGCAATTTTCACCTTGCGAAGCGTTCCCGACACAGACAAAATCAAAAAATACATTAATGATAAAAAACCCTTGTCAGCCATAGTAATCGGAGGCGGCTTCATCGGTCTCGAAATGGCTGAAAACCTTCACTCACTCGGGCTAAAAGTCTCCATTGTTGAAATGGCAGATCAGGTAATGACTCCTGTCGATTACGAAATCGCGGCATATGCTCATCATCACATCAAAACCAAAGGCGTAGATCTTTTTCTCGGCGACGGCATAGCTTCATTTTCACGAAACGGAAATTCCGTTTCTGCAAGGCTTAACAGCGGAAGAGAAATCATTTCAGACATGATCATTCTTTCAATCGGAATAAAACCGGACACCGCATTTCTGAGGACTTCCGGTATAAATCTCAGCGATAGAGGCTCTATTATCGTCGATGAATTTCTGCGCACAAATGACGAAAACATTTATGCTGTCGGCGACGCGATCGTATTCACAAGTCCGATTACTAATAAACCACTGCCGGTATTTCTCGCGGGGCCCGCAAACAAGCAGGGACGAATCGCGGCGAATAACATAGCGTTCGGCAATACCGAAAAATACAAGGGTTCAATTGCGACAGCTATAGCGAAAGTTTTCGATCTTACAATAGCATCATGCGGTCTTTCGGAAAAATTCCTCAAATCTCAATCAATTAATTGTAAAAGCTCTGTGACAATAAGCGCTTCTCACGCGACCTATTACCCGGGTTCAACCACAATGACAATCAAGCTTGTTTTCGATCCTGACAATGGAAAAATTTTCGGCGCTCAAATAACAGGCTACGATAATGTCGAATCAAAGATCAACATGATTGCAACCGTGATGGGAATGAATGGAACAGTCACCGATCTAAGAAATATTGAACATGCATACGCGCCGCCATATTCTTCGGCAAAAGACGCGGTGAACATTGCAGGCTTCACGGCTGAAAATATTGTCAAAGGTGAAGTACAAACTCTTTCATGGAATGATGTAAAAAGCATTTATCCTTCTGACTGGCAGATCATTGACGTTAGAACTCAGGCGGAGCACGAGCTCGGTTCGATAATGAATTCAATTAACATTCCGCTTGATTCTCTCCGCTCAAAAATTGATGAAGTGAGCAAAGATAAAAAAATACTGCTTTACTGCGCGGTCGGGCTGAGAGGATACGTCGCGCTGAAAATACTTACAAACAAAGGTTTCAAAAACGTTTACAATCTTTCCGGCGGATACAAACTATATTCGACCGCATCCCAAAAGATAGAAGACGGAATCACGCAGGAATGGGCAGGCAATGATTCGGGCGAAAAAACAAAAGATAATACTTCCGCTGAAGGAAAATCTTTTACAGTTGATGCTTGCGGACTTCAGTGTCCGGGTCCTGTAATGAGACTCAAATCAGAAATAGAGAAATTATCAAGCGGAGATATTCTAACAATAAAAGCAACCGATGAAGGATTCATGCGTGATGTCGGCGCATGGTGCCAGATGACAAAGAACTCGCTTCTTTCAGTTAATAATGATAAGGGTATTGTCACGGCACGCATACAAAAGGGAGCAAAATCTTCCGTAAGCGGCAGTAGAGACAATAAGACAATTGTGGTCTTTTCGGATGATCTAGACAAGGCTATTGCCGCTTTCGTTATCGCAAACGGTGCCGCGAGCACAGGAAAGAAAGTAACTATATTTTTTACATTCTGGGGACTGAACGTCATAAAAAAACGCAAATCAAAATCAAAGAAAGATTTCTTCTCAAAAATGTTTTCTTTCATGATGCCCAAGGGAAGCGGCGAACTCGATTTATCGAAGATGAACATGGCCGGCATGGGTCCTAAAATGATAAGATGGAGAATGAAGAAAAAAAACATTGATTCTCTTGAAGCGATGATTCAGTCTGCCCTCATGAACAATGTTGAATTTATGGCATGTCAGATGTCCATGGATGTGATGGGAGTTAAAAAAGAGGATTTGATTGACGGAGTTACAATCGGCGGCGTAGCGGCATATCTCAACGAAACCGAGTCAAGCAGTCTCAATCTGTTTATATGATAAAAGCGTATTACATAAAGCATAAAGGCGGCACTTTCGAAATGCCGCCTTTTTTCTGTGAAAGCTACCATAAAGGAATAGATGCAACCAAAAACTTTGCTCTGCGTGAAATGAAAAAAATTACATCCGCCCTTCTAGCCTTCGCTTTCTCAGAAGCCGCGATTAATCCGCCGTATGAAATAAAAAGATCCGCACACGGAAAACCGTTTCTTCCGAACGAAAAAATTAAATTCTCATACTGCCATACAGAAGGATTATGCGCCGTAGTTATATCGGATTTCGAATGCGGAATTGATGCTGAGAACATTAATAGAAAGGCTTCATTTGCAGAAATCTCATCGCGCTTTTTTACTGCTGATGAAAATGAATATCTTTCTTCTAGAAATTTTTCAAGCGAAGTCTTCTATGAAATCTGGACAAAAAAGGAAGCTTATTTGAAATTTACAGGAAAAGGCCTCGCAGGCGGACTGAATTCTTTTTCGGTTTTATCACTCGAAAAAGAGAAAACAACATGCGTCAAAAAAGACGATTTTATAATCAGCGTTTACGGAGAAGTCAGTGCGGAAATCCGTGAAATAACTCCAGCCGGTCTTTTTATGAAACTAGGAATTAAGCTTTAAGAGCTTTTCTCATCATTCCGATCGCTTCGGTGTATGAAGGAGAACCGAATATTGCCGATCCTGAAACGAACGTATCGGCTCCCGCTGCTGCTATCATGGCGATATTCGAGGCGGTTATTCCTCCGTCAACTTCAAGACGGATGTCCTTTCCCGAATTTTTTATTTTCTCGCGCACGGTTTTAATCTTGGCAATGGAAGAATCAATAAACTTCTGTCTGCCGAAACCCGGATTAACGCTCATGACAAGAATCATGTCGACAAGATCAATTATATAATCAAGACAATCCGGAGATGTTGAAGGATTAAGGGATATTCCGGCTTTGCATCCCGAGTCTTTAATAAGGCGCAATGACCGGTCAAGATGTTCCGTTGATTCAGGATGAATAGTTATCCAGTCTGCACCTGACTCTGCGAAGTCTTTAATAAGACTGTCGCATGGTTTTACCATCAAATGAACATCTATCGGAGCCTTTATTCCGTATTTTTTCAGCGACGAACATACAAGCGGTCCAATTGTGAGGTTCGGAACATAATGATTGTCCATGACGTCAAAATGTATCCAGTCTCCGCCGGCTGAAATAACATCTTCGCACTCTTTTCCCAGACGGGAAAAATCGGCAGAAAGTATCGAAGGCGCAATCACGTACATAAATCCTCACTTGTGATCAGTTTTTTGCAAATACTGAAACGCGTCAAATATTTTATCGAATCAGCCGCAATGTTCAATCAGCTTTTCTGATATCAGATACGCAGCCGGACAGTAGAGCGTATTCTGAGCAAGACGGGCAAGTTTCGGCTGCATATTTTTTTCGTCAGTATGCGGATATTCACGGCATGCCCGCGGACGTATCTCATAAACAGAACAAAGATTGTCTTCAAGAGTAAACGGACACGGCATCGACTTAAACACATGATCTCCGTCTTCATCCATGCGCAGATATTTTTCGACAAAATCCTTCCTTCGCAGTCCGCTGTGAGACGACAACTTTTCGATATCGGTTTCATTAAACAGCGGCCCGAGCTTTCTGCAGCAGTTCGCGCATTTAGTGCAGTCTATTTTTTCAAATACTTCCGCATGAATCGACTGAAGAATTCTATCAAATGACTTAATGCTGCGCTTGGACAAAATGCTCATTGATTTTTTTGTCTGATTATAGCGCGATTTTGCCTTTTCAAGTATGAGCAAATATTCTTTTTCCATATTACACCACGAGTACTATTCCATTTTCACGAAGAAATGCCCACTCAGCACTTCCGGCAAGAGAAGCAAACTGCGGATCATTTTTAATTTCAGAAAACTGCATTTTCTTTCCAGAAAAAATATCGGCATCACATGCTATTCGTGCAATGATTTCCGAATTGGCTTCCGCTACTTCCACTGAATCCGAACCTGATTTATCTGTCAGCTCAAGAATATTTCTGCCGCGCTTTTTTTTGATATCAAACACGCCCGACAGATTCCACAAAATATATTTACCTTCATTTGTAAAATGATCTTCTGACTTATAAATTCTTTTAATTGAACCTGGTTTAATTCCGTGATTTTTTACTGCAAAATCAAAAAAAGATGAAACGGGAGTTTCTATTTCAGAATACATGTTATAACAGTTAAGTGCCGCACGCAAACCATTTGAATACTTTGAATAATCACAAACATCTCCCGAATAAGCTGTTTCATTATTCGCAAAAGGATTTGCTTTAACCTGCGCCCGCACACCGTATTTAGAAGAATTCATTCCCGAATCGCTGTGTATAGTCATCGCATATCTATGGAAATATGCTGATGTAAGATATCCGTTTTCAAACATCTGCCTCACAGTCTCAAGTGAATCTAAAATCTCCTGTTCGGTCTGTGTAGGAAAACCGTATATCAGATATGAATGAACCATTATTCCGACATTTGAAAAATTAGCACATGATGCAATCGCTTCTTCAAGAGTAACACCCTTTTTCATAAGTTCGAGAATACGCCTGTTCGCCGCCTCAAGACCGCCGCTCACTCCGATGCAGCCCGCAACAGAAAGAAGTCTCGCCGTATCCAATGTAAAATTTTTCTCAAAGCGGATATTGCCCCACCAGCTTATGGAAATTTTTCTCTTTATTAATTCCAGTGACAAATCACGCAGCAAAGCCGGAGGCGCGGCTTCATCAGTAAAATGAAACGAATTTATTCCCGTTTCTTTCACAAGCTTCTCAATTTTGTCCGCCGCGTTTTCTGCCGTTTCAGGCTCGAAGCGGCAGATATAATCAAGTGATGTATCGCAGAATGCGCACTTTTTCCAGTAACAGCCGTGAGCAAGAGTCATCTTGAGATAAAAGTCCGAATTCCACATCGAAAGCATCGGATTAGTATTGTCGGCCATCATAAGATACTTGCCAACATCAATGTCCGAGTACTCAGCAAAAAAACCTTTAGAGATTTCAGCATCGGGTTCTTCCGAATCATGAAACGCAATTTGCTCATTTTCAATCAGAAATGTCCGCTTAAATGAAAATGATTCGCCCCTCGCTTTTTTTATAATATTAAGAAGAGGCGTCTCTCCGTCATCAAGCGTCAAATACTGAGCATAGTCAAAAAACCTCTTCTCTCGGATGTTTCTAAGTTCGGTGTTAACATAACCGCCTCCGGCGGATCTTATTAACTTAGGATAGTTATCCCGTACAAACCGGAGGGCTCTAAGCGCATTGATCAGTGTTCCCGGAAAAGGTATGCTGACTGCAAAAACATCCGGATTGCATTTTTCAATTTCTGTCCGTAAAAGACTATAATACATTTCCGTAATTATATTATCTCTTAACACTTCCTCTTCAACAGGAGCAAAAGTTTCAGCCGATACAGAAATTTTTTCCGCATACTTAGTAAGGGCAAATGAAGAATCTACTGTTTCTGAAATGAATTGAGCGAAATCCGCAAGAAAGAAGGTGCACATTATTCTTGCCCGCTCTATATCATTATCAGAAGATAATCCTGACAAAATATTTTCAGCATGTTCTCCGCATGCAGGAAGCATTGCGCCGCGTATTATTCTTCTTGCTGAGGCGGTATTGTTTCTCTGCAAAAAATCCAGTACAAAATCCGCCGGATCAATAAATGAATCCTTTATGCTGTATATGTTTTCCGCGAATTTTGAATTAATGCACTGTTGTGCCGAATCGAAAATTCTCGTCATGCCTTCAGAAGAAAATACTTTAAGTGCAAGCTCTATGCTCATGTCGGCCTGATGAGCGGAATATCCCGACTGCTTCAGGTAACGCACAAGATATCCTGCCGCCGGATACGGACAATTGAACTGTGTGAACGGCGGTGTAATTATTAAAAGATCCGACCTCACAATTCGACTTTAATTCCGTAATAGAATTCTTTCTGACCGTATTTGTCGAAACCGTTCGCGAAACCGAAATATAGAGTATTTTTGAGAAAATATCCGATTGTCATATCAAACATTAATTCACAGCCGGCGCTTTTATAATATTCTTTATCTTTGCGGTCATTTGATTCACTTGAATAAAGACGAGCCGCTTCAAAGAATGGACGGATATAATTTACATGATTAAAAATGGGAATTCTATCGAATCCGTTGTTCAGCCTGAAAATCGGCATTATATATTCGGCTGTGGCAGACTGATAGCGGTTGCCCCAAACCTTGTCCTTTTCATATCCGCGTATGCCGTCTTCCATATTATCAAGAGTATATGTTAAAATTTTCTTTGTTCGGGCTATAGAAAACGGCGAAGTAAACATTTCATCAGCGTCGGAATGACCGAACTTTCCAGTAATAGAAAAACAATGATTATTGATAAACGAAGGAAGCCTTAAAGATAAAGCCGCGAAATAATTCTTAACTTCATAATCATCTCCGAATTTCTTCGAATAGTTTTCAGCATAACCGTGAAAAATTAATCCTCTTTCTTTTGTAACGGAATATGTAAAGATTTCCGTTGTATTAAAATCTAAAACGGCTTTAAGAGAACCCTTCTTCCTTTCAATTTCATAAACAACACCGCTTCTGTTATATTCCCAGAATGTCTTCCCGCGAGTATAATAGAACGCAAGATTTGACTGATATTTCATTTTCAAATACGGAATCATGAGAATCCCGGAATACGATGTTTCTGTTGTCCGTTTTGTATCATCTTCAATATCATACGGAAAATCATTTCCTTTCCAGAATAAACGTTCGTTAAGGTATGATGCTC
>JAEWVM010000251.1 GCA_023396615.1 Spirochaetota bacterium
TCTCATGTTTTCTCGCTTAACGGTGATTCTTATAGGGTGCAAAATCAAAAAAAGGAGGTATAATTTTTTTATTCACTGAGGGAAAACTATTTTCCGTAACCGGGGGAAATCTACTTGCCATTTGCAAAAACCTGTTCTCTTAAAGGAAATTGAATCGGGCTTATTGTCTGACGACGCGAAGCTTGCCGCAGATTGTGCTGAAGTTATGACTAATGTCGCGATGGAAAATCCCCGGCTGATTGTTCCTTTTGCGAAAGCTCTGCTTGAGACCATGAATCATAAAAATTCAAAAGCAAAATGGGAAGCCGTTCATTCTGTGTCATTGATAGCTGAATTTATTCCGGATGACATTTCGCATAATCTGTCTGTTATAAGCTCATTGATGTTTGATGATAAAAGCGTTATAGTGAGAGATTATTCTACTGATATAATTGGGAACTTTGCCGGAGTTGGAAAAACTGAAGCTAAGAAAGCGTATCCGCTGCTTAGGGAGATGCTTTATAAATACGAAGGAAAGCATGCTGGACATGCTCTGAAGGGATTGCAGAATGTTGTCCGATTGATGCCTGAAGAAAAAAATGTTATTGCCGGATTTGCGGAAGAATTTATCAGTAATAAAAAATCAGTTGTGTCAAAAACTGCAAGGGTATTGGCAAAAACAATTCAGGGAATTCTCTGACTATCTGCTGATGATTCACCATTTTTCACGGAGGACTCCATGCGCAACAGACTCGTATATGTCGATAACCTGCGTTCTTTTGTTATTTTTCTTGTAGTCGTGATGCACTCTAATGTCATATACAGCGGCATGGGCAGATGGTATTATACCGAAGCAAATTTCGCAGATCTTGATGTTGTTTCGCGTACCGTATTCGGTTTGTTCGGTTCTTTCGCTCAGGCCTGGTTTATGGGATTTTTGTTTTTTATTTCCGGATATTTTGCGGCTAAGTCTCTGTGCAAAAAGGGGACTTTCCCTTTTTTGAAAGACAGATTGTTTAGGCTCGGCATTCCTCTTTTGATCTATGTCTTTGCAATAAATCCTTTGATGGTGTTTTTCTATGTCAAGCATAACGGACTTTTCTTTTATGAATTTATGAACTTTGCCGATTTCTATTTCGGCATGATAAAAGGAATGTATTTTATTGAAGGCACTGGACCGCTGTGGTTTGTGGAAGCATTGCTTATATTTTGCGGACTGTATGTCTTAATTCGAAAAATATTTCCTGTCCGCAAAGATAAAAAGGAATCTGTCCCGTCTTACCGGAAAATCATTCTTCTTTCTGTTCTAACTGCGGCAGCAGCTTTTGCGGTAAGGCTCGTTTGTCCGATGGGTATAGCGTATGGAAACCTTCAGTTGGGTTTTTTCGCGTCATATATTATTCTTTTCTTTCTTGGAACAAATTCGGCTGAAAAAAACTGGTTTGAGAGCATCGTCTCTGATAAGTCTATAATTTATCTTAAACTTGCAGTTTTCGCGGGAATCCCTGCTTGGGCACTCCTTATGATTTTCGGCGGTGCGCTTTCGGGAGATATTCCGATAGGCGGAGGTTTTCACTGGCAGACTGCCGCGTATGCTCTTTGGGAATCGCTAATCGCTTTTGCGATGACAATTGGACTCATCGCATTTTTCGGAAAAAAATTTCATGGAGAAACTCCTCTTTCGCGTTTTGTTTCTCAAAACTCATTTGCAGTTTACATGTTTCATTCTCCTGTCATTACCGGAATCGCAATTCTCTGCGCCGGAATAAGTCTTCCGATGATAGCGAAACATTTTATAATTTTTCCCGCATCATATGTTTTATCTCTGGTGGTTTCTTTTCTTTTGAGAAAGATTCCTGTTGTCGCAAAGATTACGGCATAAAGATTAACCGATGAGCCGTTTTTCTATTATTCCATCTGAGCCTCTGTCTGTTTACGTTGACAGAATATGGGGCTGGACTGATGAGGATGAATTGCCTGACATTCTTCCGGGAACTGGTTGTGAATTATTTTTCTACGATAATCCTCCCAGTCTGATATCGGATAAGTCAAAGCTGAAGCTCCCGAAGTTTCATTCGGGTTGTACCCGTTATTCGGGAATTAAACTTTCGTGTGATTCAAAGATATCATTCATAGCAGTGCGTTTCCGTTCTTCCGCATTGAGGCACTTTGTTCCGATGAATATTTCTGAACTGACTGATAAAATATTATCAACTGAAGAATTGTGGGATTCATTCGGCGCGGAGTTCGCCGAAGAGGTTTTCTCTTTTGTAAGAATTGAAGACCGTGTTGCTGTGATTCGGAAAAATCTGTTGATGCTTCTCTCCAAGCATATTAAGAAAGATGAATGGCTTGATGAATTTATTTCAGGCATATATTATGCAAATGACGGCTTCTCTCTTTCGGATTATTCCGAAAATTGTTCTTTGAGCGTCAGGCAGATTGAAAGACTGGTTGTTTCCGCTGTCGGAGTTCCACCAAAATATTTCCATAGAACTGCGCGTTTTCAGAGAGTACTGCGCTCAATACTTCTGTCGCATAGCAAATCATATCTTCCGGCAGTTTATGACTGCGGTTATTATGACCAGTCGCATTTCATACGGGATTTCCGCTATTACACCGGAAAGACTCCCGGCGAATTTCTTACCAGTAAACGCTTCATGTCGCATTTTTACAATACAAGCCGTTCTGCCTAAGTAAATCTTCCATGAATAATAATTCATGAGGAGGATTTATGAATCAGTTTTTATTTCTTTTTGCCGCTCCCGACAAGGAAGCTTCAAAATGCAGGTCGAAAGTGGAATTCAGCGGAAACATTCTTCATATCGCAGGTTCTTCGTCATATGAAGAAGCTGTTGAAACCGCGCAAAAATATGCGGCTGAAGGAGTTTCTGTAATCGAGCTTTGCGCGGGTTTCGGAAACAAAGGTGTTGCAATGATTTCGGATGCTGTGGGAAGCGGTGTACTTGTTGGGGTAGTGCGTTTTGACGTTCATCCCGCGTTCGGGAATAAAAGCGGAGATGACGTAGGGCTATAACAAAGTTAAGAGCATGATAGCCAGTCGTGCATGTTATTTGATTCAGTAAATTATGCCGGAAATGCTGTTTGAATTCAAACAGCATTTCTTTTAATGCTTTGCTTGACGGTCAAAAACTTTAAATAAAAACTGTTTTGTAGTTGTTTTCTCTGAGAGAAAGGACAGAATATGTCTGTTTAAGTTACTAAATAATATTCGAGGAATAATATGCGTAAAATAATTTTTATTACTGTTGTCGCAGTGTTTTTGGGCGGTTGTTTTGATTTTGGAAAAGAAAAGGTTTTAAAGGATGAGGGTAATACTTTTCAGATTAATGCACCAAGCTCGTGGTCTGTTATGGAT
>JAEWVM010000046.1 GCA_023396615.1 Spirochaetota bacterium
CGAAAAGGAGAAGAGGCAAAGATTCAAATCGCACATGAGGCGAGCGGTCCACGGTCATTAACCGAAGCATGGATGCTGCTTCACAACACAACGGGTCTGCGCAAAAGAGACTTGTCTCCCGACTACGCGGCAATGCTCACACGCTTTTTCGAAGAATCACTTACTCTATACGGAGAGATTTCAAACGAGAAGCTCTCATTGATAATAGATGATCTCACCACAAACACCATAACGGAGGCACTATGATTATTAAAACTGCGAATTTCATCAAAGCGGAAAAATTCTTATCTGACATCATCGCGAAGAACGGATTCGGCGCGGTTATCGCAGACAAAGGTTCCGGAAAGACTTTCATAAAAAGAAAAGTCATCGGAGCGTATCAGGAAAGAAAAAATGATTACACCGTCGTAGAAATCACATCCATCGAAGAAGACTGGAAAGGAACCGCAGCTCTTATGCGCGCGATGATCGCTGACATCAGCGGAGAAAACGCGCGAAGGGATATCGAATCCAGACGCCGTCAGCTTCGTAGAATACTCGGCGATGCTTCAAGCAGAACTAAAGTGATCCTTGCAATCGATGAAGCGCAGGATCTTCACGCTTCTTCTCTTCGAGGAATAAAGAAACTGCACGAAATAGGTTTCGGAATGCGCGACAAGCTTTTCTCAATTGTCCTTTTCGGCCAGCACTCGTTAAAAGACAAAATATCAGATGATGAACTTCGACCTCGCATTCGCAGATGCATGCTCGGCGATCTGACAAAAACAGAAAAGCCTAAATTCATCGAGAATCCTGATATGTTCGAGTCCGGTGCGATGGAATTATTTCTGCGCCGCACAAAGAACACTCCGGCAACAATAATCAACGCGTATGAAGAATTGTGTGACCTGGCTGATGACATCGGTCAGAGAAAAATATCAACTGAGTTAATAAAAAACTATTTTTCAATGTCAGCTCGGGACGTAATTAAAGAATCTAACATGTCCCTGCGCGCTCTCTCGGCCGACATAGAAAAACACACCGGCAAAAATATCAGTCCGACAACATTATCTCAGATTTCAAACGGATCATATCCGGGAAACATGGAGAATCTCGAATCAATACTCCATGAATATTCAAGCAAAACCGCAAAGGCGGTATAGGAGGAAATATGGCAGACAGAAAAAGGATAACACCTGCACAGATTAAATCTCTTGATGATGCGAATGTCGCTCTTGGAGAAATAGGAAAACTAATGCTTCAGCTCGAGGCCATTGACGGCAAAGCCGATCAGGAGATAGGTAAAATCAGAGATGATGCGGAGAAAGAAGGAAAAGACCTCCGCGCGCGCATCGAAGAACTTGATTCTGCTCTCGCGGTATTCGGCGAATATAACAAAACCGAATTGTTCAGCGATAAAAAAAGCCTTGAGCTTGCTTACGGAATGATCGGATTCAGACAGTCGTCAAAGATATCGATTAAGAAAACAACTCTTGACAAGATCAAAGAAATTTATCCGGAACGGGCTGAAGCTATCCGCAAAAAAGAAGAAGTTAACAAGGAAGTTTTAAAAGACTGGTCTAAAACAGAATTGTCATCCGTGGATGCCAGCAAAAAAATTGATGATATTTTCTTCCGCGAAGTGAACCGCGAACAGATAAACATCGACATGTTGGTGAGCTGATGATTTCCGAGGCATACAGACGTAAGATTTTCTGGCTTTGCCGGATCATAGGTCTTCAGACTGAAGAACGCCGTGATGTTCAGGAAGGAATTACCGGAAAAAGATCACTTTCAAAAATGACGAGCAAAGAAGCTGTTCAGG
The DNA here is from genome assembly GCA_023396615.1 of Spirochaetota bacterium. Lineage (GTDB taxonomy): Bacteria > Spirochaetota > UBA4802 > UBA4802 > JAFGJZ01 > JAKJGA01. Next base: position 1,805 of record JAEWVM010000046.1, read on the forward strand.
TTATACAGGCTCTGTCACGTATCGCGATTAAAAACGGATGTATGCCCAAAACCGGACAGATGACTGCGGAGGAATCTGTCCGGAAAGGATTTCAAAAGCATGACCGGAAAAATGAGAAGTCAGACAAAGTATATTCTCTCGCATCAAAAGAACAGAAAGATAAAATCATGGCAATGTCGAATCAAATCTACGGATCGTTCAATGAACGCAGAATGGATTTCTTCTGTCTCAAGCAGTTCAAAACAACATTCCGCAAACTTTCAAACTTACACGCGAGAGAATTGATAGAAATACAAAAAGAAATTCTATCAAGAAAAATCGGAGGAAAAAATGATTATTCCAATAAAGCGATTTGATTATACCGCGCTCAGTTCTATTTCAAAAATGGATCTGAACGGAAAAAACTATATGATACTTGAGGACACTGTCCGCAATGAAAAAATCTATGGTGAAACCGCAATCTCTACAGGACGTTATCCGCTCACTCTCGTAAAGTATGGAAAACTTCATGACTGGCTGAGTATCGCTTTCAGAGACATCTACAAAGGCGTCATTATGCTGAATAATGTTCCTAACTATAAAGGAGTTTGTTATCATCCCGGAAGGAATAGATTTTCAACTCTTGGCTGTTTGCTTCCGGCAATGACCGTTCAAAAAATCGCAAATCTTGATGGATCGGACGAATTTGTAACAACAAAGGAATCAACATACCAGGCTTACCGTGAGACATATCCTATAATCGTTGCATCAATCATGAGAGAAAAAACATATTTCGATATATCGAACGAGTGTGATCTTTCTCTCGCTCAGTCCGCAGGGGTTTTGAGATGAAAATTTTGCATCTTACAGTAACACGTCATTGGTTCGATAAAATTGATTCAGGAGAGAAAACTGTTGAATACAGAGAAATCAAAGAGTACTGGAAAAAACGTTTATTGAGAAATGATCGACCGATCGTTTTTGATTATATCGTAATCAAAAACGGTTACAAAAAGAATTCTCCAACAATTAAGAAAATATGGAAACGAACCTTCGTGGCTTCCTGTGGCGATCTCGGTAATTTTCCTCAATTCGCAATTTCGTTAGGAGAAACAATATGTTAACTAACAAAAAAATTCCAGTAGAACGATATTCTCGTGTTGTTGGTTATTACCGACCGGTCGAACAGTGGAATCCCGGAAAGCAATCAGAATATGAAGATCGGCGTCCTGCTGATGTAAAGAAACTGCTTTCAGAATTGGAGGAAAGAAAGGAGCATCTCGCATGAATTTATTTTGGATTGATGTTGAAACAACCGGACTTGATCCTCGCCATAATTCAATAATAGAATTTTTCGGATTCTATAAATATTCTAATGGAGCAAAAGAAGAAATCCATTGTTTTACTCGTCCTTATGGAAATTTAATCGATCATCAAGCATTGATTATCAATGGGCATTCCGAAAAATATATTAGAACATATCCCGATCGGCAAATACTGATTGATGAGCTTTCTAATAAATTATCCACAAAGAAATTCACATTATCCGGATGGAATCCTCATTTTGATTATGCTTTTTTGAAAGATTTTTTTCAGAGAGAAGAGGCGAACTTCGATCTACTTTTCGACTATCATCTAATTGATGTTTTTTCAATTTTTATGGCAAAAAAGCTATCTGGCGAAATCAGGACTTCGGCGAAAACTCTTTCTGAAGTTGCTGATTATTTTCAGATACATCATATTTCGCATGATCCAAAATCCGACTGCATAACAGCATCTCTGATTTTTGATATTCTCACATCCACCACCCAAAAGGAGGAAGTGTGTTGAAATATTTGGTCGTTCTATTTTTGGTTATGGGCTGTTCTTCTGTGACTCGTGTTCCGGCCGACAGCATCAATCAGATCAATGAGATTGAAAAGAAATTCGAGATCACAGAGTCCGATACTGAAGAAACGAAAAAGATTAAAACGGAAGCAAAGAAAGCAACATCAATGGCAAAAGATGTTATTGTTTCCGAATCAAAGCGGGCGGATGCGGCAGAAGAGAAAGCATCCGATAACGAAAAACTGTCAAATATAGCTCGATACCTGATCGGAATCGGCATAGGAATAGCTGTTTTAATCGTTATTTTTTTCCTTGTTCGGCTGGGGAAAATAGTCCTTAAACTTGGCTAAAAATCAGCAGAGGGATGGAATTTGTCGACAATATAGGCACATAGAAAAGAGATTTCCTATGGCTTATTCTGCAAATTTCATCCTGAAAGCTCTTCACTCTCATTTAAGAAAGTTGTAATTTATTATTGATTATATATAGAACATTATTGATTATTAATAAATAAGCTTTCATTCTGGATCAGTAATATTCAATTCTTGTCAGTTCAGTTGCAGTTTAATCTGGTTATTTATGCCGGGGATATCAATTCTCTTTATTCTGATTCAGAAAAAAGCTTAGAAAGGCAACCGGCAATTTTTAGAAAATGCTCGTATTCATATTTAATTTCGAGTTTCTGGTTTTTAAAAAACATAATTTAATCCATTAAAGCCTTTCGCATATTTTCCGCTATTCTTTGAATAACAGGTATTGAAACAGAATTCCCAAATTGCTTATACAAGTGAGAGTCAGCAATATTTGGAAGTTTATAATTTGAAGGAAATCCTTGAAAATTAGCACATTCTCTCGGGGTTAATTTTCTAATACCTTTTCCATTTAAAATTATTGGAACATTATGACCTCCCATTCCCATATTCGCAGTTAATGTCGGACAAACATTATTTTTATTTTCTCTAACATATTTTCTTCTCCATTGGTAAATTGTATCCCGCTGCAATACTTCATTTTTCAATAATTCATATAATGGTTTGTTATTGTAATAGTATTTATCATCAACTTCATTTTTTTCAAGGCAATCGTGGATTGTTTTTGTAAGTTTTAATTTATCAGGAAAAGAAAAACTTTCATAGGATTTCTCATCTAAAAAACCGACAATATAAATCCGTTCTCTGTTTTGCGGGAGATTAGCATATTCCATTGTATTTAAAACTTTTACTTTAACAAAATATCCAAGTTCCTTCTCTAACTTCTCAAGAATTACTTTCATAGTATTTCCTTTATCATGAGTTTTCAAATTTTTAACATTCTCGAGCATAAAGGCTTTTGGTTTTTTTGCTTTTATAATCCGCACAATATCAAAAAATAAATTACCTCTATCTTTCTCGTCATTAAATCCTTGTTTATATCCTGCAATAGAAAAAGGCTGACATGGGAACCCTCCGCATAAAATATCAAAATCAGGTATTTCTGAAGTATCAATTTTTTGAATATCGCCCAAAACCATTTGTTTTTCAATTTCAAATAGTTCAGAAAAATTAAGATCATAAGTTATCTTTGCATTTTCATCAAAGTCATTTGAAAAGACACACTGAAATCCGGCATTTTCAAAACCTATTTTAATACCGCCTATACCAGAAAACAAATCAGCAAATTTCATAGCTTAACAATACCCTTTAAGTAATATAAATAATGTCATTTTTGATTTATAACAAAGTCAGTCCTCTTGTAAATATAATAATTATAATTCTTATTTTAAAACTCAAAACAACATTTAAGCAATATTTTCCAATGCAGATTAATTATTAATATAACGAATTCAAGATTTTTACAATGAGAAACAAGTACATTAAATATATTATTTCTGATATACTCATATTCGGAATACAATTTCACTATTAAAATGCTTTGTTATCCGTATATCTCTTTCATCCAATAATCGAGAATATCCCAATTTCCATAAACAGTAAGAACTCAATATTTATCCGCCATAGTTCACTTCAAATCTTAATACAAAACAACAATATGCGTGTCAAATCCAAAATAAAAAACAATGCCCGACGAAAACAAGCTTACTAAATCTTTGACTTTGCCTTTATAAAGCAAACATAAAAACAAAAAAACTACATTCTAATGAAACTGAACGATAAATCAAAACACTCAATGAAGTCAAGAAGTCTGTTTTGAATAAATCATAATATTTTATAATCAAGTGAGACAGTAATCTAAAACAGGTAAGCTCGTCTTTTGATGAGTATGTAAATCACGTGTTAAAATGAATCAAATAGAAAATTCATTCTATCTATTAAGCTAAAACAATGATATCATATTATTTTATTTTCTATTTTACGTTTGAACTTTTCAACATCTAATGTATGAACCTCACATTCCCAAATTATAATGACACGCCATCCTAATTTCTTTAATTGTATTATGTTTTCGGCATCTCTTACTTTGTTTCTTTTCAGTTTCATTTTCCAGTATTCCATATTTGATTTCGGCAGGTTGGCTCTTTTACAGTTTTTATGACCGTGCCAGAAACAGCCGTGAATAAAAATCACAGTTTTATATTTTGCAAGTACAATATCAGGTTTTCCCGGCAGAAAACCTTTCCCGCAAGTCTTTCTGCTCACCTTACCGTTCAAACGGAAACGGTAGCCTTTTTTATGCAGTGCTGAACGGACAATCCTTTCGGGTCTTGTGTTCTTTGACCCGATCCGGCTCATATTCCAGCTTCTCTTTTCTTTTGTAAGATGATCCATATCCGTAGCCGGTATTTCAGCTCCGGCAGTATACAACACCCTGACCGGAAAATTTATCGCATACACATGAAGGTTCTTTAAAACATGAACAGAATTACAGTCAACACTAAAAAACCTCCTGCAATAGAGCAACCATCCGGGATTCTGCTTCTCATTACTATTAAGATAATCCTAATCCGCCCCGCCGCGGAAACATACACCTCAGAGGCGGAGGTCAGTTATTTTTTTGATAAAAACAGTATTTTCTAAGTTCTTCAGAATATAATAAATGACATCAACAACACCAAAAACATTCGGCGAAGCCGAATACATTATAAGCGCAGACTATCGCAATCATTACGGAGTAATGTGCGATAGTTCTGTCGCGATAAAGAGCGGGCGGGGATTTCAAAAGGGGCGGGGCTGGCGATTGAAGCCCGGTCCCTTTTGATCTTATTGCATGATCCATGCGAATTCGGATTTTAAAGGTGCGGAGCACCTTTTGTGTATCACATGACACCATGCGAAACCGGATTACAAAGGAAGCAGGAACGATCCCTGCAAAGCGATGCCTTCAATACGCAACAGGAGGTTGCAACAAAAGGCATCGCAAGAAGCCTTTGACAACAAGTCCGCCTGACTCTCAGGCATTTCCTACTATTCCGATAGTATTTCACTTGACAATAATTCATTCTCTATCATATTGGTAGCATATAGGAGGATTTATGAGCAAAATAGATTCAAAACTGAGGGCGGAATCCCTCGCTGTTCACGCCGGACAGGAAGCCGACCCCGTAACAGGTTCAAGAGCAGTTCCGATTTACCAGACTACATCCTATCAGTTCAAAGACGCGGAACACGCAGCCGCTCTTTTCGGCTTGAAGGAATTCGGAAACATATATACTCGTCTCATGAATCCTACTACCGATGTACTTGAAAAACGCGTTGCCGCTCTCGACGGCGGAATCGGCGCCCTTGCTGTAGCAAGCGGTCAAAGCGCGATATCTCTCGCACTTTTAAACATTGCACAGTCGGGTGATGAAATCGTTTCATTCGACAATCTTTACGGCGGAACTTATACTCTCTTCAAAAATACATTCGCGCGCTTCGGCATAAAAGTTAACTTCGTTAAATCAAACGATCTCGAAGCGCTGAAAAAAGCCATTACATCCAAAACAAAAGCCGTTTATGCAGAGTCGATAGGAAACCCGAAACTCGATGTCGCGGATATCGAATCAGCATCAAAAATCGCGCATGAAAACGGAATACCTCTCGTCATAGACAACACGGTTTCTCCATATCTTCTCCGTCCGTTCGATTTCGGAGCCGACATCATCGTATATTCGGCAACCAAATTTCTCGGCGGTCACGGAACAAGTCTCGGCGGAATTATAGTCGACTCAGGAAAATTCAACTGGGAAAACGGAAAGTTTCCTTTAATCACTGAGCCCGATCCGAGCTATCACGGACTCAAGTTTACTGAAGCACTAAAACCGATCGGAAATATAGCGTACATCATCAAAGC
>JAEWVM010000088.1 GCA_023396615.1 Spirochaetota bacterium
TGGATTTTCAAGCTTGAAAATGATTATAAAAGAAAAACCTCCTTCACTGGTCATTCTTTCAATGCAGATTGGCTTGAAATCAAAAATGACGGAACTATTATCATTCCAAAAGGCTATGCATGGAATGGATGTTCCCCGAAGTTCAGCTTCTTTGATTTAGCAGTAATCGGAACTCCTGACGGAATAATCGATATTGAATCCATGAAACCCAAAACATATTACGCTTCAATGGTTCATGACGCTTTATATCAATATTATTCTTATCACAAAATTACACGAAAGGACATCGACAAACTTTTTCTTGAGATGATGAAGGAGAAATCCTTTGCATTGGCATGGGTTTATTATTTCGCGGTTAGATTGTTTGCATGGGTGACAATACGCCCGAAACGTGTCTGAAGCAGAATTATTTCTTCTTCGAAACCGTCAAGACTGGAATAATTTATTCTTTTGCATTCATTTGTAATCATTGAATCATCTTCAACCATTGAGATGAATGAATACAAAGGAAAATTACCATCGCCGAACTTCTCGTGCGTATCATATTCAGAATTATAAAACCCGTCCGAAATGTGATACATAAGCGGCTTGAGAGAAAGAAAAGAAGAGATCAATTCCATTATATTTTTTCCGGAAGAATTCGCGGCGCATACGGCATGTCCGAAGTCCAGGCAGAATCCGCGGTGAGTTTCTTTCATAATGAACTCAATCTCCTGCGGATTCGAACCGACGCAGAAAAGGTTTTCTCCGTTTCCGAGATAAGGCTTATTTTCTATTATTATGCGCTGATCTTCCAATAGATTAATCTGCCGCGCAGTTTCCTCTTTAGTTCCGTTAACGCCTGTGTGAAAAATCACCTTCTCGGCATTGAGTTCATCCGCGAATGAAAACGCTTCTTTTGCCAGAACCTTGTTCTTTTCATAATTTTCTTTTACGGCCAGGTTCATTCCGGCGCCGTAATGCGCGGCATGAATTACAAAAGGAATCTTGAGACTCTTCCATAGATTTATGGTTTTGTCATAAGAATCCGGGACCGAATAAAGCTCTATGTAGCTGAAGATGTTTTTATCATAAAGAGCTTCTGCCTGTTCCGCGCATTCCGTGTTTGTCGAAAAAAGTTTCAGCCCCGCCTTAAACATCCGTCAGACCATTACTTCACGCGGCTTGCTTCCCTGCTGAGGTCCGACATATCCAAGCTCTTCCATTCTTTCAATTATTCGCGCGGCGCGGTTATAGCCGATTGAAAGTCTGCGCTGAAGATATGAGGCGCTTGCCTTTTTGCTCTGCTCAACAATTTTCAGAGCCTCGGTAAAGAGTTCATCGCTTTCTTCGATATCCTCTTCATCAAGATCTTCATTCTGTCTGACCGCTTCTTCGATATCAATATACTTAGGCCGGCCGTAACGATTGGCATGTTTAACAATCTTTACTATTTCATCTTCCGAAATAAATGCACCCTGAATTCTGACAGGGAACGAGCTCATCGGCGACTGATACAGCATATCTCCTTTTCCGAGAAGCTTGTCCGCACCGTTCTGGTCAATAATCGTACGCGAATCTATTTTCTGAGCCACCTGAAAAGCGATTCGCGCCGGAAAGTTCGCCTTGATTACACCTGTAATAATGTCAACCGACGGACGCTGAGTAGCAAGAACCAGATGTATTCCGACTGCGCGCGCTTTCTGCGCTATACGCGTGATATGATTTTCTATTTCTTTCGGCGCGACCATCATCAGATCGGCAAGCTCATCCACAATGATAACTATGTACGGAAGCTTTTCGTGAAGAGTACTTCTTCCATAAGCTACAACTTTCTGATTATATCTTTCTATGTCGCGCGTTGAAAGTTCCGAAAGAAGCTTATACCTGCGTTCCATTTCATATATTGCCCATTTCAAAGCTTTAGGCGCGACATTAGGTTCGGTGATAACCGGTGTAAGCTGATGAGGAATTCCGTTATAAAGCTGAAGCTCAACCATCTTGGGATCAACCATAATGAAGCGCACGTAATTCGGATCATAACTGCAAATCAGACTCGTGATAATTGTGTTAACGCAGACTGATTTTCCTGCGCCTGTAGCGCCTGCTATCAGCATGTGAGGCTGGCGTTTGAGATCAAGCATCACAGGCTTGCCGAGAATGTCTTTTCCAACCGCAACTTTAAGAGCCATTTCCGAATGAATAAATTCATTTGAAGCAAGAACATCTCCCAGCGTTACCGTCTCGCGGAGAGCATTCGGTATTTCAATACCGATTGCTGATTTTCCAGGAATCGGCGCAACAACACGGACTCTTGACGCGGCAAGCGCCATCGCGATATCGTCGGAAAGCGAAACAATTTTTGTGACTTTGATTCCCGGCGCAATCTGCATTTCATAAAGCGTAATGACCGGACCGCGGTTAACTTTGACGACTTTGGACGGAATTCCGAAATCATTCAGAGTCTTAACGAGAAGAACAGAGTTCTTCTGAACTTCAGTCTGCCACGAGTCGTAATCTACGGCTTCCGAAAAAGTGAAAAGACTTACAGGTATCTCATATTTCGAATCAAGCTTAATCTCTTCAAAAACCTTCTCAGTCGCAGGAACAACTACATCCTCGTCATATTCCGCTTCGTCGGCTTCAGATTCAGCTTCAATATCTTCTTCAAAATCAATTTCTTCCGCTTCTGCCTGAGCTTCAAAAACAGATTCATCATCATAAACTACAAAATTATCATCAGGCAATTCATCTGCCGTCAGAATTTCTTCTTCAATATTTTCTTCTTTCGCAACGGTCTTTTTATCGGAAATTATCTCTTTTTCTTCTTTGATTTCAGGTTCAATGTATATCTGTGAAATTATTTTTCCTTCGTTTTCGGAGCAATAATCGTTTTTTAAATTAAGAAAAGTTCCATCGGATTCTCCGATGTTTTTTATACGGTTAGCGACGACTCCGTCAGGCAGAACATAACTCGACGGTTCTGGAGTGATATTAATTGTTCTTTTTTCAATGCGCACCGGCGCTCGCAACGCATCTATGATATCATCTTTCGGTGATTTGAATTCCTGAAATGGTTTTTCAGGAAGTAAAGGAAGTGTTTCTTTTTTTAATTCAGCCTCGTCGAATAAATTCTGAGCGGCAAGCGTATCCAGATCTTTTACAAGAGGAAGCTCTTCTTCATAGGGATTTCCGATGATTACAGTTTCTTTTGTAAACCACGGCAGTTTCTTTTTGCCTGAAGCTGTTTTGGAGACTATCGGAATTTCTTTTTCAGAACTGATAACACGCTTTTTTTCAAATCTGTCTTTTATAAATATTCCCATTTTCCTGCTGTTCTCCTTAACATTGCTCAATAGACTTTCAACAGAAACCAATCCTCCGAGAATGAGTCCCAGAAGATTGATAATCAAAAGTATTAAAACAGATCCCGCTTTTCCGCATTTATCAGAAAGAAAAATGCTCAAAACTCTGCCTACAGAACCGCCGGTTGCTTCGGGCAAAACGCGCGACAGCAGAGCGGAAAAAGCAAGAATCATATAAAATACAGTAAAGAGTCTTTCGAGAAGAATATCCCTATTCTTTTTGAAAAAAAATGACGCACATGACGCGAAGATGAGAACCGATAGAAAAGAAGCGTATCCGAAAACAGAGAAAAGAAGCGCGCTGAAATGTTTTCCGGCCGAACCGGCAAAATTGCTTTCAAATCCGAAAACATGAGAAAGCAATGCCGCCGCAGCGAGAACCGATAGAAGAATACAAAAAACACCAAGCGCATCGTAAATTCTCTTTGAAGACACTTTTAACTCCGGTTATACCGAATTCCGGTTTACAATGAGAAATAGGCGAAGAACGCGGCTCCTGCCAGAAGAGTATAATATCCGAAAACATCAAGCCTCACTTTCTTTACCGCGTAAAAGAGAACCTTCACGCTGAAGAAAGCGACAACCGCCGCAAAAACCATGGCAGCTAGAAGAGCAATCCACACAGACCCTTCTATGTTTCCGCTGAAAGCATCCTTCCCTTCAAAAACCGCCGCTCCGAGAATAACCGGAATCGACATCAGAAAAGAAAACTTGGCAGCGGCCTCCGGAGACAATCCAGCGAGAAGAGATCCCGCGATTGTCGAACCCGAACGCGATATGCCCGGCATTACGGCAACTCCCTGACAGATGCCGGCAATCAAAGCCTGCCGGAATCCCATCTCTTCTAATTTTCGGCTTTTTACGCGGATTCTTTTATTCAAAATAAGCATGATTCCGTTAATCATAAGAAATGCCGAAATGATTTGAGGGCTTCCGAAAATCGATTCTATCTTGTCATTTAGAAAAATACCGACCAGAGCCGCCGGAATCGAGGCAATTACAAGAAGAAGAGCCATTTTGCATTCATAAGACTTAAAATCTCTATTCTTAATGGAAAGAATAAAACCCTTTATCAGACCAAGGATATCCTTGCGGAGAAAAATGACTACTGCAACTAACGTTGCCACATGAAGTGCGACGTTTATCAAAAGATTATTTTCTTCACCGATTCCGCTAAGAACCTGTTTCATTGCCGGAAGATTTTCAAATATAGCTAAATGGCCGGAAGACGATATGGGCAAAAATTCCGCGACACCCTGAATAAACGCCAGAACAAAAAAGACAATTACTATATGAAACATTTTTATCTCCTGATTATTGAGAGAAACTATGAAAACATACCGTAAGATGTAAAGTTATTTTATGGGCAGTCAATTGTTTTTGAATCGAATCAACGTCAATAAATCTGAAGTTTACAAAAGAAATCCTCCATTAGTAAGCGCGTATCAATAGATTGATATACGCGTATAATTCGGCCTTCAGTGTTTAGAATGTAATTTCCGTCATTGTCTATTTGAGGCGCGGCAGTTTCAATATATGCTGATGATGAAGTATCCGGATCAAATGCCGACTGAAGCGCGCTGAGTAGAACAAGAGGACTGTCTCCCATTATATAAGTTTCCCCCATCTTCAGTCCGCAGGAATCTGCAAGAATCATAATTTTATCAATTAAACCAGCAAGGTATTTTCCAAGCTTTCCGGCATTATTAATTCTTTGCTGAATCTCCGAATAAGAAACCATAACCTGGCGGTAAACATCACGCGGCACCTGCCATAATCGGATATTTGAACAATTAAAAACATATTGCGCCGAAACAATATCAATTCCCATGTTATATTCCAGATCCGGGCATACGGAAATTTTTCCGGCAGTTTCGGAATATTCCGCTCCGCCGATCCAAACAGCGGTAAATTTTGATGCTATTTCAGGATTAATCAAACAGGCGCTTGCAATATCTGTCAGTGAAGCCCCGCAAAGAATAAACAAAGGAATATCCGAATCATTTCTCATCGCCTCACGGACAATAAACTCCGCACCTTCCGACATAACAGGTGTTCTAGTGTCTTTCATGGGCTCGTCAGATCCCTTCAGCAAATTGAACTTACCTGAAAGATTCATTTCTTTCAGCAGGCTTCGAACAGCTGAACAGGCGGCATCTGCAGAAGGATCCACACCGAAAAGAGTATCTTTGGTAAAGAAAGATCCTATTATGGCCCGTATTTCAACAGACGGAGAAAGAATGTGATGTGCAAGCTGAATCATTCCGTCGGGGTCTCCTCCGAAATCATTACAGAGAATCACTCTCATTCTCGGCTTGGCAGAATACTGAAGGGACTTCATAATTTCCTCTACATTGGTGTTGAATTAGTTTATCTCAAAACATAATTAATATTTCAGCTAAACAGGCTAAGAACTGGATACTATTAACAATATCATTATTCAATCTTTTATTTGACAAAAAATAATGAAATCAATTCCATTTCATTTATCAGTTAAATGTATTTTCATTTGCCGCAGAGAGGTTATTCAGTGGAAGATAAACGTTATAATTTTACAGAAA
>JAEWVM010000173.1 GCA_023396615.1 Spirochaetota bacterium
AATGTTTATTTTCTTTATGCATTTTATATTTTGGATAATCTGATGTTTTCAACGAAAATTGCCAGAACAACTTATCTTAATAAAATAGCGCTTAAAAAAGCGGATATTGCTCCGACAATATCTTTGGGTATTTCACTTGATCATGCAGTTTCAATGACCATTCCTGCAGTCGGAGGAATCATCTGGAATATTTTCGGATATTCAAATCTTTTTCTTTTTGCGGCGGTTCTTGCTGTATTCTCGCTTGTTGCGGCATTGTTTGTGAAATATGAAAAGAAGGAAAGTCTATCAGCCGGATAAATTGTAGACAATAGTTTTTCTGTATCACCTGCAAACGCAGGATGATTAACATTTATAATAAATAATTACACCGTCATCGGCGTAATAGACACAAAGCTCAGCGCTTTGTGTCTATTAAAAGACCAATCATCTGATGAATGTTTTCAAGCAGTCTGACCATCTCTTCCGATGGGATCTGCTTAACAACTTCATTTGTTGAAGGATCCATCACTCTCATTATCACGCGTTTAGTGTCTTCATCATAAGAAAATGACACGCGCGAATCGACTTGTTTCGCCGCATTGTTGAGTGTTTCAATTGATTTCCCGAGATCAGGTCCCGCGGCATCCGTGCCGCTTAGTTTATTTCCGGTTTCGGAAAGATGAATTTCGCCCTGTTTGAGGACAACATTTTCCGAAGTCCTGAAATCGGAAATGGAACTTTTTAATACAGCTCCGATATCCATACTGCCTCCTTGCAGTTTTTAAAAAAAGTCTTCTCCGGTTTCCCGGACCGGAGAAGAGTGAAGCAGATCGCACTGCACAACCGCTTCGGTAATCAGATTCTCATTGCAGTAACTTTACGACCAGCTGAGGCTGTGAATTTGCTTGAGACAACATCGCAACACCACTCTGAACGAGAATCTGGTTCTTTGTGAACTCAACCATTTCCGCCGCCATATCCGCATCCCTTATTCTGGAATCGGCTGCCATCATATTTTCATATGACAGATTCAGCGCTTTGGCCGTGTTTTCCATTCTGTTGTAATAGGCCCCGAGGTCTGCCCTTTGGCGGTTAAGCCTGTCTAACCCCCGGTCGATGAAACCAAGCATCGTATTTGCTTCTCCAACAGTGGAAATCGTCCTTTTATTAGCGGCATTCCAGAGATTTAGTGCCCTCGAGCTCATCGTAGTGATGAATGCCCGTATTCTCTGGTTCGCATTAGGCCCGACGTGAAAGAACATGCTTCCTGTTTTGCTCGAATGAGAAAAAACACCGGTGAGCATTTTCATTCTGTTAAATTCGGCTGAAGTGGATATTCTGTCGATTTCATCAATCAAAGAAGATACTTCAACCTGAATCTGCTGACGGTCCTGATTTGAATAAATGCCGTTCGCCGCCTGAACAGACAGTGTTCTTACCCTCTGTAAAATGTCATTGATCTGCTGTAGTGATCCTTCGGCCACCTGTATGAAAGACAGCCCGTTCATGGTATTCTTCTCAGCCTGGAACAATCCATTGATCTGCGTGCGCATCTTTTCCGACACAGCAAGACCCGAAGCATCGTCTCCAGCTTTGTTGATCGCCTGACCAGAGGATAATCTCTCAATTGATCGGTCCAAATTCTGAGTCATTAATTTGAGATGCCTGTTCGCGAATATGGCGCTCATGTTGTGATTGATTCTCATAAATCCCTCCCTTGTGTCCTTTAGGCGGATTTATTTATGATTGTATTTAAATGCCGCCTGATTTCGGCATTCTCATCATGAGAAAGCCGTCCTTCTTGCGAAGGTAAGGTTTTCTCCTTTATTGCTGTCCAAACTGCCCAAAATTCAGACAACAATGGATGCCGGGATTCCGGCGCCCATTGATGCCTCCCGACATCAAAAGGCGCCGGAAGCCTGGGACAGTTTGTTCAAAACACAAGAGAGGTTTCGAATCAATCACTGATAAAAGTTTTCAAAGATCAAACATTCTTCTTAAGACAAAAGTCTTAATACTGACTGAGTCTGCAAATTGGCCTGAGAGAGCATTGCTGTTCCGCTCTGCACAAGAACCTGATTTTTGGTGAAGTCAACCATGACTTCAGCCATATCAGCGTCTCTTATGCGCGATTCAGATGACTGGATATTCTCAAACGCCGTCATGAGCCCTTTTGAGGTCATTTCGAGACGGTTGTAATATGCCCCGAGATCGGCTCTTTGTTTAGATAATGTCTGAAGGGCATTATCGAGAATACCTATAGAGGCATTCGCACCGCCTGGAGAAGTTAATGAAAGAGTGATCTTACTAGTTCCGTCTTTCATTGAAAAAGCCTGCGCAGTCATCGTTCCGATGTAAACTCTTGTGCGCTGATTTGCATTAGCTCCTATGTGAAACCACATGCTTGCCTTCGGATTCTTTCTGGCGAATTCGCCTGTAAGAATCTTGAAGCGGTTGAATTCAGCCTGAGATGCAGTTCTGTCGACTTCGTCGACAAGAGCCGATACTTCAACCTGAATAAGCTGACGGTCTTCCGGCGCATAGATACCGTTTGCTGCCTGAACAGCGAGAACTCTCATTCTCTGGATAATCTTCGCAGTCTGATCAAGATAACCTTCAGCGGTCTGAACAAAGCTCATTCCGTCTTCGGTATTTCTTTCAGCCTGGCGGAGACCCATAATCTGAGTTCTCATTTTTTCAGAAACAGCCAAACCGGAAGCATCGTCTCCCGATTTGTTGATTCTTTCGCCGCTAGAGAGTTTCTGCATGCTTTTATCCACTTCCCAGTGGGTAAACTTAAGAACGCGATTCGCATTGATCGCACCCATGTTGTGATTGATAATCATAGTACACTCCTTTGTATCTTTTTATGTATTTGGCTTCCTTGCCAACCGGTCACCGGGCAGTGGTAACCGGAAGCCTTGATACCCAAACGCACACAGAGTCAAAGAAAGTTCCAGGCTTGTATCTGGGCGGATATAAGACGGGAAAAACTATGTCATCAATCTGCAGACTAGCCGTGTTTTGAAAGAACGAGGGTTAGAGTCTGTTGAGACCTATCCCTGTTCGTAATATCGCCACCAATGGTAGCAGGGTTTAAGGCGATAAGAAGCGATTGAGGTTGATTAACGGATATTATTATTAAATATGAACTGTAATCATGTTGTTTTTGCTTATGTTGAAAAAAAATGAATTTTTCCCTCAAGCCGGGCGGGCTTCAAAGGCTGGCGCCTTTGAGATTCATTCAACTTCTGCCCGAGAGTCAGGCGTACTTCATAAGGCTTCGCCTTATGAATTCGTTGTTCGCATGGTCTCATGCGATAAGATCAAAAGGGACCGGGCTTCTTCCTCGGCGGCTTTAACATCCTGTTGCCGCCTCGCTAGTGCTCATCCTGAGCACACGGCCAGCCCTTCCCTGAGCGTCAGGATGACGCAAATCCAACGCGGACACGATGTCAATTAGCGTTGGACAGTGAAATCCCCGCCCGCTCTTTGTCGCGACAGAACTATCGCGCATTACTCCGTAATGTCTGCGATAGTCTGCGCGAATGAGGTGTCCGACTGCGTCGGACGATTTTAAAGGCTTTTTCTATCATTTATTTATTGCTTCGAGAGCTCACGATTGCTTCTCTTCCTATGGGTCGGGATGATGCGATTTCAGTGCGGACTAATCAGGCTTGCAGAATAAGGCTTTGCATTTGTAATATTGCGGGTTATAATTTTAGATTGACGATGAAATTGTTTAATATAAAAGATAATTAAATCAATGTTGTTAAAGATTCTTTAAAGAGGAAACGTAATATCCGCGAGCGGAACGGAAGCTTACGTTAAAAACATATTGTACAATGAACACGGACAGAGAACGGAGATAGACTACGGAAACAATGTTGTGACGAAGTACGCCTACGATGACGAGAATCTGAGACTGAAAAATATAGAGACGACGAAAGGCGGACGCACGATACAGAGCCTGACTTATGATTACGACGATACGGGAAATGTGACGAGAAGGAGCAATGACGGGTTTCAGACGAAGGACGATAACAGAAAGTTCGCCGAACACAATTACGAATACGACAGTCTAAATAGGCTTGTAAAAGCAAAGGGAAGCTATACGAGAAGCGGATTGATAATAGACAATATGCTGCAGAAGTATGACACCAAATATGATTATACGCCCGGCGGAAACATATCGAGGAAGAAACAGAGCGCGTGGGGAGTGGGAACTGAAGGCAACTCGATAACCGACGTGAATCTTTCTTACGATAACGAGTACAAATACGACTCGCCGAAGCCGCACGCTGTGACGAAGGTCGGAAGCACGGAATATACGTACGATCTTGACGGACGCATGACGGGAAGCTACGACAGCTCGTCGAAGTTTAAAAGAACGTTTACATGGGACGAAGAAGGAAGACTCCTTAAAACCGTCGACAACAAACACACGACGGATTACAGATATGATGCAAACGGTGAACGAATATGCAAGTACAGCGACTTAGGTGAAACAATCTACGCGAGCGGATACTACACGGAAACCGACGGAAAGAAAATCTCCAAGCATATCTACATAGGTTCAACGAGAGTCGCGAGTCAGGTGATGAGCCGAAGCTGCGAAACCAGCACAACCATGAAGCGCGAAAACACACTGTATTACCACACCGACCATCTCGGCAGTTCAGGCTATGTGACGGATAAGAAGGGTGAGTTCTACGAGCACACGGAATATACTTCGAGCGGAGAGAGTTGGGTGAACGAGAAGGTTACGGGGAATGCGAATCTTCCGTTCAAGTATACCTCGAAGGAGATGGACTCGGAGACAGGGTTGTACTACCATAGCGCCAGATATAGAGACGCAAGAACAGGTGTGTGGTTGAGTTGTGATCCGATATTGGAAATGTATCTAGAAGGTAAACCGAATGGGGGGATTTATAACTCAATCAATTTAAACCTTTATCATTATGCAGGAAATAATCCTGTAGCATATACTGATCCCACTGGAATGCTTGATAGGAAATCTGAATCAATAGCTGTTGAGAAAGAAGGAGTAACAATAACTTATCAAGTTAATGGGGGTAAAGTTGAAGATGGTGATACTTTCTGGTCAATAGCTAAAGAAGAAATTGAAGCGGCGGGGGGAGAAGCTACCAATTCAAAAATTAATAAAACTGCAAAAGCCATTATGAAAGCAAATGGATATGAAAATGACAAATTGAAACCTGGTGATAAACTGATAACAGGAATTTACGAAACTGGAATATATGAAAAAGGTATAGAAAGCGTTTATCCTGAGTTATTTTTGTTTGGAGGAGCGAAAGCAGGTCAGTTAGCATATAAAGGAATGCAGAAATTCCTTATGAGTGACACGGGAATAAAGCTGTTACTTCTTGGAGGTGCAGGTTCAATAGGGATCCAAAATGGTTTGAGATATGGAACTGCAAGACTTTCAAATATGTTATTAAGTAATGCTCCATTATTCAATTCTCAAGCGAATAATGTTTACGAATTTCTGTCACCGTGGTTAGATACGGCCGATATGTCTATGCCAACATCACGAATTGGAAAAATCTCAGCAGGAGTTAGATTGTTTGACGTTCTGCTTGAAAATTTTGAAAATTCTAAGGATGATAAATAATGAAACACCGAAAATATAAACCGGATATAATTCTTATGTTTATGTCTTATCTTTTCGCATACGTTGGTTCAGTGACAATTGTTTTAAAAGCTATTGTAGTCGAAAGAGGTGGTTTTCAGTTTAGGGCTGAAGGAAAAATTGCTACTATTTTGGGCGTTATACTTATTTTATTAAGTATTTTCATTTCAAATAAATTTGAAAAGTATTATGATGAATATATGGTAGAAAATAATTTGCCCAGAAATACTTATTTTAAAAATTGTTCGAAATATATTTTAGTTTTTATTTTGGTAAGCAATTATTTGATAAAACTATCGTCTGGTAAAACAGTTTTTTACATATGCCATGTTGTTGTACTATTGTTGGTTATTATTTCGATGATTATGACTGAATATAATGTTTCCAGAAAATCATGAGATTATTAGTTTCAAAACTAATTTAATAATACAAAATGGAGTTAATTTGATGTTGAATTATATTATGGAGAATGGGTTTGATTTAATTATACTGATACTATTACAGTACGATATAGTATCTATACTTTTAATGAAAAAGTTTGGAAAGAAAATAAAGAATTCTAATATTTCGCAAACATGGATAAGTAATATTATTACATTAATTGCTGTATTTGTCGCCATGTTTATCGATCATTTTATACTAGAAAACATTTTTTTTCATGTAAATATCTTCATTATGGGAATCTTATGTTTTCTTCTGTTTTTGATGAATTATCTGATAATATTTAGATTTAAAAGTAAAATTGTCGAGAATGAAAAAGCAAAAATGATTAGAGATGTAATTTCTTTTGACTATACGCTCTTTAATTATATTGCCGGAATTAAATCAAAAAAAGTAATCCTTGTTCTTTTTTTCATCGTAATGATAATTTATTGGGGGAAACAATGTTCTTAATCAGGAGCTCTCTATGTTATTTAAAAAAGAAAAGATAGAAGACCTTGAATTTATGGAAGTAGAGCCCGAAGACGAAGAGCTGAGAGCAATAGTGATGGAAGAAGAGGACAAGGCGAAGAAGAAGGCCGAAGAAGAATATGATTTCGAGGTAATGAGGGTGGAGAAACGGAAACTCAAGGAAGCAATGAAAAGAGTTGAGGTGAGTGGGACTTTCCTGCGTTAGGGATTGCACGGAAAGGCGGAACGCCTTGAAGTAAAAGCCCGACCCGACATGGTCAGAAGAATTTAATTTGATGTTTGAGAATAATAGCTCTTTGAAATTAATTCAAACTTGGGAAAGGGGAACGCCCATCACACTCGTGAAAGCTAAGGGGAGCTATACGAGAAGCGGACTGATAATAGACAATATGCTGCAGAAGTATGACAC
>JAEWVM010000127.1 GCA_023396615.1 Spirochaetota bacterium
AACAGAATTAAGGCAAAGGGTAACTGATATGGAATACAAAATATTTATTTCGATACTTCTTGCTACTGTTCTCGTCAATAATTACGTTCTTTCGCAGATGCTTGGTCTTTGTCCTTTTCTTGGAGTATCAAAAAAGACTGAAACTGCTCTGGGAATGGGGCTTTCGGTAATCTTTGTAATGACAATCGCGTCATTTTTTACACATGTAATTTACCAGTATCTTTTGATTCCTTTTGATTTGACTTATCTCAGGACTCTTGCTTTTATTCTTGTGATCGCGTCTCTTGTTCAGCTTGTTGAAATGATTCTCAATAAGACGGCGCCGTCTCTTTATCAGGCTCTTGGAATATTTCTGCCTCTAATTACTACAAACTGCGCTGTGCTCGGTGTTGCTGTACTCAATATCGAATCAGGTTTTGTCGGGTCGAATCTCGGTCTTCTCAAATCGGTTGTTCAGGGATTCGGTGCAGGAGTAGGTTTTACTCTGGCTCTTTATCTGATGGCCGGAATACGCGAACGTCTCGAACTTGCCGACATTCCTGAAAATCTGAAGGGTCTGCCTATAACATTTATCTGCGCGGGTCTTATGGCTCTTTCATTTCTCGGTTTTTCGGGCATGAAACTTTTTAAATAATCGGCTTGTGTTATTTCCGAGCGTGTTGTACATGTGAGCTTTGCTTGAGGATATTTGATGAACGAAATAAAAAATGTTTCAGTTGAGCTGATTGCTTCTACTCCCGACGCGGAGAAGGTTATTGAAAGGGCAGGGAGAACCTGCTATCTTTCGTTTGAAAAAGCTGATGATGCGAGTGCCGGAAAATTCATTAAAGCGAGAATCAAAACCGGTCATGATTCCATTCTTGAGCATGCATGCGCGTCTTTTCGAATAAAAGGTGTGTCGCGTGCGTTTACTCATCAGCTGGTACGTCACCGTATGGCAAGTTATTCACAGCAGTCGCAGAGATATGTCAGTGAAAATGAATTTTCATACATCCTTCCGCCTTCAATAGAAAATAATCCGGAAGCGCATAAAGTATATTCTGAATTTATGGAAAGTTCAAGGCTTGCGTATTCTAAACTTCGTGAAATGAGTATTCTCAAAGAAGATGCCCGCTTTGTTCTTCCTAATGCAGTTGAAACTGAAATAGTGTTTACGGCAAATTTCCGTGAGCTCAGGCATTTCTTTTCAATACGTCTTGAAAAGCATGCACAGTGGGAAATCCGCAGAGCGGCTTACGAGATGCTTCTAATAATGAAAAAAATCGCGCCTAGTGTTTTTGACGATTTCATTCCTTCTGAAAACTGGACTGTCGAATTATCCGGTGAAGCCTAATGGCTGAGGAATTTCCTCATAATTCTGATCTTTCATCAAACATGGAAGATTATATTGAAACCATTTCACTTCTTTCAAGAGAGAACCGTGTTGTCAGGGTAAAGGATATTGCTAAATCTCTCGGAATAAAGATGCCGAGCGTAACTGCAGCACTTATAAAGCTTCGGGATAAAGATCTTATTACTTACGAAAAATACGGATATGTTGAACTTACCGAGCAGGGAAGAAGTGAAGCTGAAAGGGTTTATGATAAGCATATGCTTTTGAAGCGTCTCCTTTCGGAAGTCCTTTGCGTAAAAGAAACAGAAGCCGAAGCTGAAGCATGCCGTCTCGAGCATTACATGACTCAGACTACTTTTGACCGGTTCAGTGTTTTTCTGAATTTTTATGATGAAGAAAAGAAAAACGGATCAAAATGGATCGAGAAGCTTAAAGAACATTTATCATGATATAAAAACTACTGCGGTAACTGCCGCAGCATGCGGAGGCTTATGTACTCGATATTGCATGTGGAAACCAGTAATTTTTACAGAACACTTATTGAAAAGATATGTTCAGATATCGGCGCTGAATATTCCTTCGCTAAAAACCTCGATGATTCTCTTAATGTTTTAAAAAGCCGCAAAATAGATCTTATTATAACAGCAATTGAGCTTGAAGATTCGACAGGTGAAGATCTTATCATTAAGATCAATGACACACCGTATAAGAATATTCCTGTTGTTGTTATAACCGGAACTGACAGCGATGAATACCGTACCAGAATGTTTTCTCTCGGCATTGTTGATTATATTTCCAAAAAGTCCGGAAACGAAGAAATACGTTCGGCGATTCTTGCTTATATGCGGGAAGATAATGTTTTTCAGAAGATGGCTGAACTTAAAATCGCGGTGTGCGATGACAGCAAAATGGATCGCTATATCATGGAAAGAATATTTACCATGGCGGGCATTTCAAATGTTGAATACTATGAATCCGGAGATCTTCTTTTAGCTTCAGATAAGGAATATGATATTTATCTTATAGACATGGTGCTGAAAGACATGATTGGAAATTATGTAATAATGAAGCTTCGAGAGAGAGGATCGGAAGCTGTGATAATTGCCATATCCGGAGTTGCTCATTATAAAACAATTTCTAATACGCTGAATATCGGAGCAAACGATTATATTGCCAAACCGTTTAACAATGAGCTTCTTTTGTCGCGCATTAAGACAAACGCAAAAAACTATATTCTATTGAATGAAGTCAAACAGCTGGCGATCACCGATGTTCTCACTTCGCTTTATAACAGACGCCATACAATGGAACGCTTGGAAGATGAAATTGAGAAATCTAAACGTTATGAAAATCCGCTTTCAGTGATGATGATTGATGTTGATCATTTTAAGCGGATCAATGACGAGTTCGGTCATCTGTCCGGTGATGTCGTTTTGAAAAAGATATCGGAATCAATTACTAAAACATTGAGAGATTTTGATATTGTCGGAAGATTCGGCGGTGAGGAATTTCTGGTCATACTTCCGAATACAGCTATTGATGACGCTTTTCTTGCGGCTGAAAGAATTCGTAAGAATATAGAAAGCCTAAAATTATCAAAGAAAGATATTATGGTGTCTGCAAGTATCGGGGTTTGTCAGTGGAGCGGTGATGAACTTAAAAATCTTCTATCGGAAGCTGACCGCCTGTTATATTCAGCTAAGGCTAACGGAAGAAATAGAACCGAACGCTGACTATATTTTCCCAAACCCGGTAAGTTCCCTGTAAAGTTCGATTGCAAATCTATCAGTCATTCCGCTTATATAATCCGTAACAGTCAGCATGCGCTGATACGGCGAAAGAAATTCTATTAAATGCTCTGCCGAATCGGATTTATATTTATCTGAAAATTCAAACCGTTTATAGTAAATAGACGGTATAAGTTTTCTTCCGAGGCTTTCCTGCTTGTCGGGGTTTTTTGATAAAACTGCAGGCATGAAGATGTTAAGAAGTGCGCCGATAGCTTTGAATCCTGCATATTCTGTTTCGAGGATACTGCTTGATGAGTATATGTTTTTCATGGAAAAATCATAAATAATATCATATTGCTTTGCACTGCCGA
Organism: Spirochaetota bacterium; assembly: GCA_023396615.1. Lineage (GTDB taxonomy): Bacteria > Spirochaetota > UBA4802 > UBA4802 > JAFGJZ01 > JAKJGA01. The sequence goes on from JAEWVM010000127.1 coordinate 3,435, forward strand.
TTTCTGATACAAGAGGCGTGT
>JAEWVM010000009.1 GCA_023396615.1 Spirochaetota bacterium
AAGTAAGACGGCCTTCAATAAAATTACTTTTTACAAGCTCTTCCAGTCCGGGCTCATATATCGGGATAAAACCGTTTTTCAAATTTTCAATTTTTTTGCTGTCAATATCAACACAGCATACATCGTTTCCCATATCCGCAAAACAAGTACCTGTAACCAATCCCACATAACCTGTGCCAATTACTGTAACTTTCATAAATCACCTCCAACTCCTACTGATCGTAAAAATGATTCAGTAAAGTGCCCGTTTTTGTAAATCAATTTTCCATCTGCTGTAATTTCCGAATTAGATCTCATGTCCGCAATCATATCCCAGTGAATTGCTGAACGGTTTTTCCCGCCGGTTTCCGCATAAGAATCACCAAGAGCAAAATGAACAGTTCCGCCGATTTTTTCATCAAATAAAATATTTTTAGTAAAATTTTGAATTCCGTAATTGGTTCCAATCGCGGCCTCACCAAAAGTATCCGCTCCATCGATTTTCAGAACCTGCGAAAGCAATTCTTGGCCTTTTTGAGCAGAGTGAGAAACAATTTTACCGTTTTTTACCGTAAGTTTAACACCTTCGACTTCCTCTCCCATATAAATAGCCGGATAAGAAAAGGTAATAAATCCGTTTACAGAAGATTCAACCGGTGAAGTAAATATTTCACCTGAAGGCATATTTCTTCTTCCGTCAGAGTTAATCCAGATTCTTCCCTCGCACGAAAATGAAATATCCGTTGAGTCGTTTCTCACTCTTACTTCAGTGCATTGATTAAGATAATCCGCAATCAAACCCTGCTTGGCACTAAGTTCATCCCAACTTCTAACCGGATCTTCTTTGTCAAGATAAGCTGATCTGATTATAAAATTCTCATATTCAGCCAAGCTCATTCCTGATTCAGAAGCTTGAGACTCAGTCGGATATTGACAAACACACCATTTCAATGTTCCATTCGAGCTTCTTTCGCTAAAGAGTTCATGCAGAATTTTAGCAGATTCATTTTTAACTTTCTTCTTTTCGGCAGAAACTCCCTGAAGCTCTTTTGCATCAAATGGAGCCCTTATTGTTAGAAAAGCATCGAAATTCTTATAATAATTCAATTCCGTTTCAGAAAGATATTTCAAATCTTCAATCGAAGAATTTTCGAAATACAAGCGTTCTGAATTTCTTAAAGCAATTCTTGTTTCAGGATGAGCACCCCTGGAATAAGCAATTGAACAAAACTCGTTTATCAAATCCTCTGCAAGATATGAAGATCTTATCAGAATCTTTTCATTCTTACCTACCGATAAACAATAATCCGCAAGAAGTGCAGCATAGCGCTTCAAATAATTTTCTTTCATCACTTTATCTCATATTTTATTTTTAGATCATTAACAGCACGGAATATTCTATATTCATAAATATTATATATTTCACTAAGTAAAAAAGGCATTTTACGTTTAAAGCTGTTGAACATCGTTGTCGGTGTCGGGGACGAGTAATTCAGTATACCGAAATCATCGGCAATCATTGAAGCTCTTTTCATATGATATGGATCACTGACAATTATTATTGAAGAAATATTTCTGCTTGAAATAATCGGAAGAGAAAAAAGAAAATTCTCATAAGTATTATTCGAAGCGTTTTCCAGAAGTATGTCACCGGCAGGGATACCGTTTTTAACCAAATAATCCCTCGCTACAACCGCTTCCCCGAAATCTTCAGCGAATTTTTTACCGCCTGTAAGAAGAATATATCTGCAATGCCTCGCACGGTATATATTCATTGCATGATTTATTCTTTCGCGAAACACCGGTGAAGGGTTTTTGCCGTACGCCGCAGCACCCAAAACAAAAACAGCATCAGCCGAACCTTCAAAATTCACGCGGGAAAATGAAAGAATTTGAAATGCCTGAAAAAAAAGCATGCCAAATATTATGATAAATACAATAATCAGAAAATTTCTAATCTTTTTAATCAAGAGCTTTCCTTCTAAAAAATGAGATCGAATTACTTCCGTAATCCCGTCGCTTCTCATAATCATAATATTCTGCATCAAATTCAATTACATTTTTTCCGAAATGCTGAATGACAGCCAGTGCCGAAGGATTCAGTACTGCGGATCTTTTTATCTTTTCAAGAATTTGATTATACAATGACACAGGACCTTCAACCTTAATATAAGGCGGATCAATATATATTATATCAAAAATCAATTTATCGCTTGAACATTTATCAAGAAACCGTTCGGCATCAATATTGTGAACAAGTATACCCTCGGAAATATTCATGGAAATCATATTCTGTTTCAGTCTCAAAAACCTTTTATGGTCTAATTCGACAGCATGAACTATATTAAATCCCCGACTCCAAGCTTCAAAAGCAATCTGCCCGGAGCATGAAAAAAGATCGAGAAAAGTTTCATTTTTTTCCATCGCAATTATAGAAAAAAAAGCCTCTTTTATCATTTGAGGAGTGATTTCGGCATTCTGAAATTTCGCATTTGAAAAATTGACCAATCGGCCTTTGAGTTTCCCGGATATAATACGGATCATTTTATCGAATCATTAAGCTCTTTCAGAAATGAAACGGAATCAAGACCGTTATTCACAATGACATGTGCCACAGTATCCTGAACCATTCCCTTGCATGACGGGCACATAAAAGAATACTTCCTGAATACTTCCGAAACAGCTGGATCAGCCATTATATCTATCAGTTTTGTTTCCGCTGTAATTTTCATTTTTTCCTCTGCAATTAAAAAAAAGGCATGTTCACCGAACACGCCTTTTATCTTCTATGTCATTAAAAATTTATTTCGACTTAGAAAATTTTTCTTCCATCTTAACAATAAAATCTTTAATAAACGGATCTGTTTCTTTTTCTTTTGCCTGAAGAAGATTGTTATATGATTCTTTTGAATCAATTCCCAATCTTGCAATCGCAAGTACTATTGTGTAACGCACATCTGAATTATTTTCAGTCAGAATGATCGCTGAAAGGCTTCTCACAACGGTTTTCTCCCCGATCAAACCTAGTGCACACGCAGACTCGACTTTTATCTCAGAATCTGAAGAAGTTTGAAGCAGATTTAAAAGCGGAGCAACAGCAGACTTCTCTTTGTTGTTTCCTGACCATTTCGCAGCTTCTATAACTGTCTTTTTATCATCAGAAGAAAGATCGGCTACGTACTCTTTCGCGGATTTTGCAGCAAAAAGAGCCGCAAACGAAAACATCATAATACCTAAAACAAAAATCTTTTTCATTATTTCACCCCAAATAAAAATTGGCTTTTAATTATGGGCGGTGGTATTTTATTATGTCAATAATATTAATAGCAGGAAGAATAAAACATGAGCTTTTTTTCAAAGCATAAATATCTGATTCTAATTGCATTATCTGCCGTTTTGCTGAGAATTCCGGCCTATTTTAATGATTATTATGACGTTGATGAGCTTTCTGCAATAGTTCAGACTAAACAGTACTTTTCCGGTCTCACACCCGGAATGGATTTCAAAGAAAGCAAGCACCCTCTGTATCACGCTCTGTTTAAAGTCAGTTACGGCATTAATGAAGATTACGGCTGGGTTATACTGCATATTCTCGTTTCTTTAATTGTTGCACTTACCGGAGCTGTAATATACAGAACAACCAAGGAAATTACCGATAAATCAAAAACAGCTTTTACCGCAGGAATACTCTATACTATTATGATCTGTTCATTCAACAGATACTTTATGGCTACGAATGGTGAAATTGTATACAATTTGCCCGTATCAGTTGGAGCATTATCGATAGTGCTTTTTCTAAAAACTGATAAAATGTTAAATAAGATATTATATCTGTTGCTGTTAGCTTCCTCTTCTGCAATAAGTGCAGGAATAAAATTTCACGGTTTAATTATTTCCATAATCGCGGTTTTCTTTTTTCTGTTTATTCTTCCTTTGAGAGAAGGAAGAATAAACAGAAAATATGCAATAACAATGTTGTCTGTTTTATCTGTGTTTATTGCAATTTTTGCAGCAGATTATTTTATTTATGGAAAAATTACACACAAAATTATCAACGATATTTCATCAAAACTTCGATATGCGACTCTTGTCTACGGATTGGAACCTCTCTCTCTAATTTTAAAATTCATTCACAGACAGGGTTTGCTGACAATTTGGCATCCATTAATCTGGATTTCATTTTTTGCTTTTACTATAAGTTTTTTCAAAAATAGAGATTTTTTTAAAACTGAAAGAACCCGTTTATTTATAATAATATCGGCAATTATCACCTATCTGATGGTTTTTGCTGGAGGTAAACGGCTTTATTTTCACTATTTCATGACATCATATCCGTTCATATGCATGGTAAGTTCATTTTATATTGAAGAAAGCCGGAATAAAATATCATTTTTCTTCAGAAAACATTTCAAAAAAATATTGCTAATACCTGCTTTTTTCTTTTTCCTTTTTAACGTAAAAGATGTAATCATTAAACATACCGCACCAGAATTGTTTATATTTGAATCGAAAGCATCATACTACTTTAGACTTATTGCTCTTGGAACAACCAATGATTACCTTATGCCGGATAAGCTTTACCACAACCTTATTGACTATATAAAAGAAAAAACAATGAAAGAAGATAAAATTTTCGTATGGGGTGACGGCGCTTATATTTATTATTTTTCAGACAGACTACCTGCAGCATATCACATGTGGCCGAAAGGAACTATAGTGGGAATAACTTCAGCATACAAATCTCAAAATAAAATTGAAATGAAACAGGCTATCCATAATGAAAAAGCTATTATATTCAACATAGAAAAGTATGATGCAAAACTTATTATCGATACATCCGAAGCAGCAACATCTAAAATGGGATCAATATCTCCATTCTCTTACAAAATGACACCATTAGTGGATAAATACATCAAATCACATTACAAATTTGAGAAAGAAATAGATAAATTTAAAATTTACAGAAAAATAGAATAAAAAAAAGCCCTTGATAAGAAGGGCTTTTTTTTATTATTTCTGGATGTCTATAATCTCTTCCTTTTTAGCCTCAGCTTCTTTTATTTTTTCTTCTTTTGTCTTCTTTACTTTATAACGATCTGTATTTAAGGTAGCCAGACGGAATTCATAAGCGGAGAAATTAATAGAACGCTCAATTACACCTTTATTGTAATTCTGCAGTTCTGAGGGTTTTCCCAGAATACTTCCACGGTAATCTCTGATAAAAACCTTATCGAATATTTTTTTCTCTCCGGCTTTTACTTCAAATTTAACTTTATTCATTAGTTCTTCATTAAACATCCCGACTTTAAACACCGTTCCATCTTGACGTACAACGGCTACAACTGTATAAATTCCCGGTTCATAATTTATTACGATATTTCCGTCCTCATCTTTTATCTCTGATGGAACAACAACTCCCTTTTTTAGATCATTAGCGCCATCCAGCTTCTTGAAATATATACGCTTAGGCGCGAATTGAAGTCGTGTATCCTCATCTTCGATAAGAAATGTCCCGCCGAAGACCATTTTTGATGATAGATCAAACTCGCGTACATTCTTTGAACAAGAAAAAATCAGCAAAGGCATAATAAAAACCAAAAGCTTCTTCATAATTTTCCTCACATTAAATATTAATTGTCAGAATCAGATGCATCAAGCAATTAGTAAACCAATTATTAAAAAGCAAAGTTCCGATTAATTCCCAAAAAAATCAGAAATCAATAAAACTGTCTCATTTCTCCCTTCAGGGATTCGCCGCTGATATCTGCAAATTCTTTTAGCAGCTCTTTTTGTCTTGCATTAATCTTTTTAGGAACAGTTACATTTATCCTTACTAATAAATCTCCTTTTCCATGCGAACCGATGTAAGGCATTCCGCTTCCGCGAAGCCGGAATATCTGATTATTCTCGGTTCCTTGCGGAATTTTCATTTTCAGTGTCTGATTATAAATTGTAGGAACTTCTATATCGCCGCCGATGACCGCAAGAGGAAAGGAAATATCGACCGTACATACCAGATCATTTCCGCTTCTTTCAAAATATTTATGCTTTTTAACATGAATCAGGACATAAAGATCTCCCGGGATTCCTCCCCCCTGAGCGTGTTCTCCTTCGCCCGTTATCTTCAAGCGTGAACCCGATTCAACACCCGCCGGAATTTTAATAGTTATTTTGCGTTTCTTAGCAATAAGTCCTGTCCCGTTACATGATTTGCACGGTGAAGAAATAATTTTCCCCTGACCATGGCATTTATAGCATGTCTGTGTAACAGAAAAAAATCCCTGAGCCTGACGAATTTGACCGACTCCGTTACACACCGGACAAGTGATTGGTTTTGAACCGGATGCAGCACCAGTCCCTTCACATGAAGTACATGGTTCGTGACGCGGAATTTCTATCTGTATTTCTTTGCCGGTTGCAGCCTCTTCAAGTTCTACCGCTAAATCATACTGCAAATCGGATCCGCGTTTCTGACGCTTGCCGCGCGAAGAAAAACCTGAACCAAAAAAACCTTCAAAAATATCACCGAAATCAAAATCTCCGAAAATATCTGAAAAGTCGCGGTATGCGCCTTTCCCGAAACCGTCAAAATTACCGACACCTTCATGACCGAACTGATCATACTGCGCCCGTTTTTTAGAGTCTCTCAATACTTCGTATGCTTCGGTGGCTTCCTTGAATTTTTCTTCAGCCTCGGCATTTCCCTTATTTCTATCCGGATGATATTTTAAAGCAAGCTTACGGTATGCTGATTTGATCTCATCATCGTTAGCACTCTTCGCTACACCGAGTATCTCATAGTAATCTCTTTTAGCCAAAGTCTTTCTCCATAAAAATGCGAAAACCGCATTTAATTAAACAGGCGGCAAACGCCGCCTGAATGGTTATTTTTTATCCTCATCAACAACTTCGTAATCCGCATCGTAAACTTTTCCATCATCAGACTTTGAAGCATTCCCTTCAGAAGAAGATCCTGCATCAGCATTCTGCTGAGCGCCGGAAGTCTGTTGAGCAGATGCAGCTTCTTTGTACATGCGCTCTGCGAACTTATGGCTTGCAGTCTCAAAAGCTGTTTTCGCAGTTTTGATTTTTTCTACATCATTAGATTCAAGAGCAGATCTGAGATTGACAATTTCTTTCTCAATCTGTTCTTTTTCAGCTGCTTCAACCTTTGAAGCATTGTCTTTTAAAAGTTTTTCAACCGAATAAATCATATTGTCAGATTCATTCTTAATCTCAATAAGTTCTTTTGCTTTTTTATCTTCGTCGGCATGAGCCTCAGCATCTCTAACCATTTTATTGATCTCATCTTCATTCAATCCGCTTGAAGATTCAATTCTTATCTTCTGCTCCTTGCCTGTTCCGAGATCTTTGGCCGAAACATGAACAATACCGTTAGCATCAATATCAAAAGTAACTTCAACCTGCGGAACTCCTCTCGGTGCAGGCGGAATATCCGAAAGCTCAAAACGTCCAAGAGTTCTATTTTGCGCTGCAAGCTGGCGTTCCCCCTGAAGAACATGAATAGTTACAGCAGGCTGATTGTCAGACGCTGTTGAAAATATCTGACTCTTTCTTGTCGGAATGGTTGTGTTTCTTTCGATAAGTTTTGTCATTACACCGCCGAGAGTTTCGATACCGAGAGAAAGAGGTGTAACGTCAAGAAGAAGAACATCATGAACATCTCCTGCAAGAACTCCGCCCTGGATACCGGCGCCTACCGCTACAACTTCATCAGGATTAACTCCCTTATGAGGTTCTTTGCCGAATATGCGTTTAACAAGTTCCTGAACAGCAGGAATACGTGTAGAACCGCCGACAAGAATAACTTCATCAATATCAGCAGCAGTGAGACCAGCGTCTCTAAGTGCAAGCTGACAAGGTTCAGCAGAAGATTCAATAAGATCACCACACATCTGTTCAAATTTTGATCTCGAAAGATTTATTACTAGATGCTTCGGTCCGCTCTGATCAGCTGTCAAAAACGGAATATTGATCTCAGTTTCCATTTTATTGGAAAGCTCTATTTTTGCTTTTTCAGCAGATTCCTTAAGACGCTGAAGAGCCATCTTATCCTTGGAAACATCGATACCTGTCTGCTTCTTGAATTCATCAATAAGCCACTGCATTATTCTAAGGTCGAAGTCATCGCCGCCGAGATGTGTATTCCCGTTAGTAGATTTTACTTCAAATACGCCATCGCCGAGTTCAAGAACAGAAACGTCAAAAGTACCTCCGCCCAAATCGTAAACAACGATCTTATGATTTTTCTTAGCCTTATCAAGACCGTATGCCAATGCCGCAGCTGTCGGCTCGTTTATTATACGTTCAACCTCAAGACCGGCAATTTTACCGGCATCTTTTGTTGCCTGACGCTGTGAATCATTAAAATAAGCAGGAACCGTTATAACAGCCTTTGTTACGGGTTCACCGAGATAATCTTCGGCAGTCTGCTTCATCTTCTGCAAAATACGTGCAGAAATCTCCTGAGGCGAAAACTTACCTGAAACGGTTTTCACATTAACGCCGTTCTTGCCGTCATCTTCGATATCATAAGGAACTAGTTTCTTTTCTTCGGTAATTTCCGAAAACGCACGCCCCATAAATCTTTTTACTGAACGGATTGTATTTTCAGGATTCGTTATAATCTGATTCTTTGCGACCTGACCTACAAGTCTTTCCCCTTTCTCGGTATACGCAACGATTGAAGGAGTTGTTCTCTGTCCTTCTGAATTCTGAATGACAATCGGCTCACCGCCTACCATTACCGAAACACATGAATTTGTTGTTCCGAGGTCAATACCGATTATTTTGCTCATAAAAATCTCCTTAATAGTTTATTTTATCAGTTCTGCTTCGGCATAGGTTTTGAAACCTTTACCTTGGCGCTTCTTATTACAAAATCTTCAAGCTTATATCCTTTCTGATATACTTTTGTAACGGTGTCTGTATCGATTCCGTCCTGCATATCAATTTCAACAGCTTCATGGCAATTCGGATCAAACGGACAATTTTCGGCTTCAATTTCAGAAATAAAATGCTTCTGAAGCAAAGAAGCTATTTCCTTAGCTATAATAACAACTCCTTCACTGAATGCCTTTTTGACATCTTCAGCAGAGGATTCAGCCGACATAGAATTTGCAGCTTCAACCGTACGGATCAAATCATCATTGATCTTTATTATCTCTCCCGCAATTCCGACAACAGACATTTTCTTATTTTGTTCTTCTGTCTTCGCGATTCGTTTTCTAAAATTGTCAAAATCGGCCTTGTTTCTAAGGAGAACATCCTTCAAAGATGCAATTTCCTGATCTTTTTTGCACAGTTCAGCCTTAAGCAGCTCGACTTCATTTGAACACGAACACTCGGAATCTGCACAAGCTTCGTTAGCCGAAGCATCACATCCGTCTTCAGACTGAACGCTTTCAGCTGAATCTTCAATCTTCTCTTCTCTTTCTTTTTCTTCTTTCTTCATTATCTCACCTTACTATCTTGATACACTTGAAAGAAAGTTTGTCACAAGCCTGCCCGTATAATCGACAAGAGGAACAACCTTTCTATAATCCATACGGGTCGGGCCTATAACTCCCAAAACTCCCGCATTTTTATTTCCAATTTTATAACAACACGCGACAAGACTGCATCCGACGACATAACTGTTATCAATTTCTGAACCTATAAAAGTCTGAACAGAATCAGAGTCCATAGTCCGCTGCATAATTTCTGCTAAATTTTTCTTTTCTTCGATAAGGCGGAGAAAAGAAGTTAAAACTTCTTTCTCAATCATGTCAGGAATATGCAGGATATTTTCAATTCCTTCTATAAAAACATCCTGCTCATTAATCGAATTCATAGCAAGCTCTACAACATCAAGAGATATCTGTTCGTTTGAACCTGAGTATTTCTGCCTCATCTTGGCAAGTATATCCGTTTTGATGTCAAATATTGAAAAACCGGCAAACTCACTTGATAAAATATTCGAAGTTGAAAACAATATATCCCTTGTTACTCTTTCTGAAATCGTGATCTTTTTATTTATAACCACACCTGTCCGGGTAACAATAATTAAAAGAACAGTCTCGGGATCGATTGAAACAAGTTCCACCTGCTTAACAACAGTAAAATCCGGATTTGGAGTTAAAACAATACCTGCAAGCTTTGAAACAGAAGAAAGCATTTTAGTTATCGATATAAACATCTTATCCAAATGCACTTCGCTTCGCATGAAATCATCTCGAATATATCCGTAATCCAGATCACTGATATCGTAAGAATCAGAAAGAAAATCAACAAAGTACCTATATCCTGTATCTGTCGGGATTCTTCCAGCTGAAGTATGCGGATGTGTCAGAAAACCCAAAGACTCAAGATCATACATTATGTTTCTCATAGTTGCAGGAGAAATGGTGAAAGAATATTTTTGAACAAAAGAGCGTGACCCTACTGGTCGCCCAGTAGCGATATATTCCTGTACAATCGATTTTAATACTTCCGATTCTCTTTCAGTTACAGCTCTCATACACACCTATCAGCACTCAAAATATGGGAGTGCTAACAATATAATAAACCCACCCGAGAGCGTCAAGTTTTTTAATCAAACCAATTAAAGATTCAATAAAATTTCAAATAACATTAAAAACACAAAAAGATATCTCTTTCTTTTCGTAATATATTCAGAGGAGTATTTATGAAAAAAATAAAATCGACAGCGCTAATAAACAAAAAAGCTTTTCTTCATATTTCAGATTTATGCCGGAAAAATAGAACTTCAACATCAAAGTTAATAGAAAGGATATTAATGGAAATGATCAAACTGAAGTTTTCCGCTAACAAGATAAAGACTTTCTCATCCGTAAAATATCAAAATCGCGGAGGAGAATACTCTCTTATTCATTACAGCGCAGACCCGAGCATATATGAATCATTGCTTGATATCAGAAAAATGGCAAAATCATCTATATCGAGAATGCTGAGCGATTTCATTTTGAATTTTCTAAAAAATAAACAAAATGCGCAATATTTTCTGATTTTTTTTACTAAGAAATGGGATAGGAATCAAGTGAATTACGTAATAATGTCTCGCTTCAACATTATTAGTCAAACATTACATATATCAATAACAGCAAAACTCGAATAGCAAAGCTTATTTTAGGCTAATAAGTTTGATTTGACAAAAATCGACATTTCAGACTCTCTGTTCTTATGGGGTGATTATATGAGTATGCCTGGATTCGGAGAATTAGTCGTTATCTTTTTAATAATACTTTTTGTTTTCGGGGCCGGTAAAATCCCGAGAATTGCCAGAGAAATTGGCTCAGGTATAAGAGACTTCAAAAAGGCAATGAACGGCGACGATTCAAGCGAAACCGAAGAGACGAAAACGAATAAAAAAAGCAAAAAAGCATGATTATTCTTTCAGGCTCAGATTCACTTCTTGCTCAAAGCATACTCCCTCTTCTTCGGGAGAAAACGAAAGTTTTCGCCTTTGACCGCACAAGAGGAAGCACAAATGATCCGCACTTTCTTTCAAAACTTGCAGAAGAAACAAAAGCCTCTATTTTCATCAATTGCGATGAAATGAATAACGCTGAAGAATGCGCTTACAAAAGAGAAGAAGCTTACAGCATAAACTCTTTCGCAGCTGGAGAAATCGCAAAGGCTTGCAAGACTTTCAGCATTAAACTAATTCATATTAGTTCTAGTTTTGTTTATAGCGGAAAAGAAAGCAGCCCTTACTCTGAATCCGACAATACCGATCCTCAAAATGTTTTGGGTGACTCTAAGCTATTCGGAGAAAAAAAAATTATTGAATCCGGATGCGATCACGTCATTTTAAGAGTTCCGCAGATTTACGGCAAAGGGAACTCTTTTATTACCGATGTTCTCAGAGATTCAACCGGTTCTCGTCTCATCCAGGGGCAAATTATTTCTTCTTTATATTCAAAAGACGCAGCATCTATTATCGATTCAGCAATAGAGAAAAATATATCAGGAACCTATAACGCCTCAAACTCGGGCGGTTCCGATATATTTGAATTTTTTAATCATTGCAACAAGCTTCTTGAAAAATATTCGGGGAAAAACATCATCGCAAAATTTACTTCTGTTGACTATACAGATTTCCTAAGCGCCTCCGAACCAATTCTATATAATGACCTAAATATTTCAAAAATAGAAACAACACTCGGAATTAAATTACGCTCCTGGCAGGAAGCTCTCGAAGAATACATAAAAGATTACCACCAATTCATATAAATTCAGAGATTTCAGCTTTGATTCAGCTGTAAAATTTTTTCTTTACAAATTAAGCGCAGACATATAGTATCCATAACTATCGGAGACTCTTATGCAAATTAACTTTCGTGACCAAGGTGAACACAAGATTCTATCTATAAACGGAGAAGTAGACCTCTACAATGTCGGTGAACTAAAAAAAATACTTTTTGCAGCAACAGACGGATCGAATAAAAGCGTGGTCATCGACATGAGAGACGTAAATTATATGGATTCCTCCGGAATCGGTGCTCTTGTGGCAGGACAAAAAAAAATGAAGGCTCTAGGGGGGAAATTCCTTCTTCTCAATATCAGTGACGATGTTTTAAACATCCTTAAGCTGGCTACTCTTGATAAATTTTTTACAATACTGGAAGACGAGTCCGAACTGGTTTAAGCAGTACGCTTCATGATCAAGACAGTCATATCATCATGGGGAGGAACTTCTCCCCTGAAGTTATCAACATCCTCGACAATCAGCCGGTTTAGTTCATCTGCATTCATGTCTGCATTAGAAACAACAAGACTCTGAAGCCTGTTTCTTCCATACTCTTCCTTAAGATAATTTCTCATCTCTGTGATTCCATCTGTATACATTACCACAATGTCGCCGACTTCGAACGGGATTTCAGCCTGAAGATATTCTGAATCCTCCATAATTCCGATAGGTACACCGTCCAGCTTTGTCAGAGAGCACTTTTTATGCTTCGCTCTATAGCAAAATACCGGGCCATGACCCGCATTAGAAAATGATATTTTTCCGGTAGATTTATCAAAAATAATAAAAAGCAGAGTCGCGAACTTATCAATTGCAAAATCCGCACTTAGCGACCTGTTAATTGAGCTGACTATTTTTGCGCATTGAATTGTTTTCATCTGATGAAGTGCCGAAACAAAAACTGTACGAATCATAACCATAACAAGTGATGCAGGTATTCCTTTTCCGCTCACGTCACTTATAAGTGCCCCCACTCTATTTTCATCTATTTCTTTGTAATCGAAATAGTCTCCGCCGACACCCTTTGCCGCACGCGTATAACCTTTAATCTGTATGCCGTTTTTATCATAGAAATCCATAGGATTGAGGCCTTCTTGAATTTCTTTAGCAACATCCAGCTGTTCCTGCATCAATGCTGACTCAATCTCGTTCTTTTTTGAATCTTTAAGCTCACCTGTCATTAAATTAAATTCACGGGCGAGAAGACCTATTTCATCTCTGGTCTTCACATTTATCTTATAATCCAAATCCCCTTTTCCAATTATAGAAACGCCTCTGGATAATGTCTTAAGCGGTTTAGTCGTAACATGAGCCAGAAAAAATGCTATTATTATTGAACCGATAACCGCCGCCAGCGTTATAAAACCCGCCATATTCCTTATTCTCTTAACCTGCTCGCGGATCATTTTATCAGAAAATCCGAGCCTAACGACTGCAAGTTTCATATCTTTCTGGGTTCGATGATAAACAGGAAGAGCAAAGTCAAAAATTTTACCTTCAGAATCTTCCGAATCGATGATAGAAACCTTGCGGACAATATTTTTATCTTCATAAGAAAGAATATCCTTGATTGAAGAATTATCAAAAACTGTTCCGTTAAGCTCCGTTTTTGAACTTTTTATAACAAGGCCTTCAGTATTAAAAACATGCACGTAACGAATGGAATCCTTCATTTTCCCTGACTTAAGAATATTATCTACTGCAACACCAATTGCAAGATCATTTTCCGTACTAAGAGCATCTTCGGCGATATTTGCAAGATTAACGGTTTCGCGTGAAGCATAGTCCTCGATGGAGCGTGTCATAATGCTTATCTCGTCTTTCATAAAAAACCAGGAAACAGAAGCGACGAGCGATGCGGATAAAAAAACCATCGCCAGGGAAAATTTGTATTTAAGAGAAAATCTTGCTTTATTTTTTTCTTTTTTCATTTATTACTGCTACTGCTTAAGCAAAATCAAAGTTTGCCTGATATTATTCTTAGCCTTTTCATTATTCGGGTCAATTGCAAGCACTTTTCTCCATTCAGCTATGGCATCCTGATATCTGTTTGCCGAATAATAATTGATTCCTCTAAAATACAATTCACGCACCCTCGCCTCCTGCTCGGATGTGAGTGTTTTTTTCACAGGAACTGTTGTGCCTGATGCCCGGAGTTCCGCTTCAACACGGTTCAAGGCTACTATTGCCTTGGTGTTTTCCGGGTCTCTGTCAACAATCCATCTGAAATTATCGCGTGCGTTCCTTAAATTAGCGGCTCCGCCTCTATTATAATATGCAAGAGCTTCATTATATCTGTCTTGTATTTCCTGAGGTGTCGCCGTCAAATCCGCATTTGCCTGCTGACGTACCGGTTTTTTAGAAGCAAGAGCTATCAAATTGGCAATATCCGGATACTCCGGATTTACCGATTTTAATATTTCAAATTTTTTCAAAGCTCTTGCATTGTCTTTTTTATCCAGCAATTCACGGCCTTCCGAGGCAAGCTTATCAATGTATTCTTTAAAACGCCGCGGATCGGTTTTAATCTGACATCTGGCAAGATACTGAGCCGCAATTACATTTTGAGGAAATAAATTCAGAATTTTTCTCCAATTTTCTTCCGATTCTGCATACTTTCCTTTTTCATACAGAATCTTTCCGTTTGCAATCAAAGACGAAACGAGATCATAATACGGTGATGATTCATCGATTACCTCTTCCTGCTGTTGTTTCAGAGCTTCTTTAACACGTTTAGCGAAACCGATTGCGGTTTCATTATTCGGATCAAGTTTAATAGTTCTCTCAAAACTTATAAGTGCGTCCTTATAATTCGCCTGAGAGAAGTAAAATAAACCATTGTTGAATTCCTTATCGATTTCGACCAGTTTGTCGCGAAGAAGCTTGTCTGCAAAATTTTTCTTGAGCTGGGGAATGCTTCTAATACGCGACTGGACATCTTTATAATCAGGGATAAGAGATGCTGTGTTGTTAAAATCGTCAAGAGCCGCATCAAAGTCATATGAATTAATATTAGATATACCGGACTGATAAAACTGTTCCGCCTGAATTCTTTTTTTAGCGGAGGTTTCTATTTCATAAGACAGTTTTTCAATTCTCGCGATATAATTAAGTGCGTCACGGTTCTTTGGATCCAGAGAAATAACCTGTTTATATTCAGCAAGCGAGTCAGGATATTTTTTCGCATCGAAAAAAACTCTGCCCGCAGCAAGAAGAGATTTTATTTTTTCAAATTTAATTCTGTTTGAAACGGCAAGTTCAGCCTTTCTAAGTTCTTCTTTTGCATAGATATCCTGAGGCATAATTCCCAAAGCCTTCTTCCACTCCGGTATCGACTCCTCATATTTTTCCTGCTCAACAAAACCTCTCGCAATAGTAATAAATTCATTATACTGACGTATTTTTTCCTCAGAAATTCTTCTCTTATTCAGCTCATTTCTCAGGTCTTCTTCAAGAATCTTCATCTGTTCTCTCAGCCTGACAAGCTCGGGATCATTCGGATCAATTCTATACGCCGCTACAAAATTTCCAAGTGCATCTTTTGTATTCGAATCAGCCTCTGCAAGAAGCGAGTCTTTTCTTTTTTCCTCTTTTTGAGTACGGCTTTGCGGACAAGTATAGGGATAAGCTATTTCAAGGAGAAGCCGGTTAAGGCGTTTGAGATTATCAAGCTCCTGCTCGGTCAACTCTTCATAGGGTTTATTTCTGTAATACTGAGTCCAGCGCAAAAGATTGATTACTTCTTCATCATTTTCAATCGGTTTATTTTTCTTTATCCAGATATCATAAAAAGCAGGAATTCGGATAATTTCATTCAAACGGTCAATACTTCGATCCGGGGATATAAATCTTATCCTTCCGAAGTAATAGCCTGATTGTTTAATTTCATTCCAGAGAGCATCAAGTGAAAGCTTGCTCCTCTTAAATTCAGAATCATAGAAATCGCTTGAACCGAACTTCAGTCTTTCAATCACGCCCCTGGCTTCCCAGTAAAATATTTTAGAGCGCTGAAGAGAAATGTCTTTTTTATGTTTTTCCTCATAAAGAGATTCTATCTGCTGCTGTATTTTTTCATTTCCGGGATCGAGTTCAAGAGCAGTAAGCCATTCATTTAAAGACTCTGAAAATTTCTTCTGCTCATAATACTCTCTCGCTTTTTTCATTATATCATCCACCCGGGACGACTCGTTCTGAGAATAAGAAACCGAGAGAGAAAAGATGACAACTGCTAAAATGAAAATTATTATTTTCAATCAGAGCTCACAATTGTTTTATTTTTAATTTTAAAGAAACCGGACGAATCTTTTGACAAATATGCGTCACCGATAAATTCGGACTCCTTCGAATCGGATCTCTTTACGACCTTGCCTCCGAATTTAATTTTCTTAGTATTAGAATCAATTTCTTCAATACCGAACAATACTATATTTTTAAAGTAGTAATCAGAATATATTTCAGCATATTCAGATTCTGTTTTTGAAATAAATTCATATTTATTAAGCACAGAATAGTTTTTGTTTCTGATGTGATAAGTCCATTCCTGCAGAAAATTTTCATAATAATTATTATCCGTTTTTTCCCTGCATGAGATAACAAATATAGACAATAAAAGGAAATAGGCGGCGGCAATTCTTTTCATTTAGCGCTCCATAATGTTGCAGATTTGATACAAAGAACAAATAGTTGCAAACATGCAACAATAAAAACGCGGATTTTGTTTTTTAGACAGCATATTCATTAATAAACCAAAAAATCCTAGTTAAATCAATATTTTTTCTTGACTTGATCATTGAAAACAAACCTTAGTTAAGCAAGAAGAATCGTAGCAATAAAAAAAATAAGCGGTTCACAAGGCGCGATATTAGTTCGGCTCAAAAAAAATAAAGGAGCTCATTGTGAAAAAAGGAACAGGAGAAATAGCAAAAGCAGAGGGGAAATTAGGAATACTTATTCCCGGACTCGGCGCAGTAAGTACTACGCTGATAGCGGGAACTTTTCTTGCCCGCAAAGGATTGGCAGAACCAAAGGGTTCTCTTACTCAGATGGGTAAGATCAACATAAAAAAAGACAACGAAACCAAGTATATCGACATCAAAGATTTCGTTCCCCTTGCGAAACTTGACGACATAGTTTACGGCGGATGGGACATCTTTGAAGACAATGTTTACGAAGCTGCAAAACATGCCGCAGTTTTAACAAATGACGACTTAAACAAAGTTAAAGATGAACTTGAAACAATTAAACCGATGAAAGCAGTTTTCTTTCCTCAGTATGTAAAAAAGCTTCACGGCACATGGATAAAATCCGCCGCTACAAAATGGGATCTTGCAGAACAGCTTATCGCCGACATAGAAAACTTCAAAAAATTAAATAAAGTTGAAAGATGCGTTATGATCTGGTGCGCGAGCACTGAGATTTACCAGGAACCTATTACCGGTATCCATGACACTATTGAGAATTTCGAAAAGGCTCTTAAAGAAAGCCATCCTTCAATCGCACCGAGCATGATATATGCTTATGCTGCAATCAAATGCGGTCACCCTTTTGCAAACGGTGCACCTAATCTTTGTATCGAAATACCTGCTCTTCAGGATCTCGCTGACAAAAACAGAGTTCCTATCGGCGGAAAGGATTTCAAATCCGGTCAGACACTCATGAAAACGATTCTTGCTCCTGGTCTAAAGGCAAGATTGATCGGTGTAGACGGCTGGTATTCAACAAACATTCTAGGAAATCGTGACGGCGAAGTTCTTGATGATCCTGAGAATTTCAAGACAAAAGAAAAAAGTAAACTCTCTGTTCTTGATCAGATATTTCAGCCTGAACTGTACCCTTCTCTTTATAAAGATTATTGCCACGTTGTAAGAATCAATTATTATCCTCCTCGCGGGGACAACAAAGAAGGCTGGGACAATATAGATATCGCCGGCTGGCTCGACTACAAGATGCAGATCAAAATCGACTTTCTCTGCAGAGACTCAATTCTTGCGGCACCTATAGCTCTTGACCTTGTTCTGTTTTTTGACCTTGCTCAGCGTGCAGGAATGTACGGAAACCAGGAATGGCTGTCTTTCTTCTGGAAGAGCCCAATGCATCCGGCAGACAGACTCCCTGAACACGATCTTTTCGTTCAGTCAATGAAACTCAGAAATACTCTAAGATGGCTGATGGATCATCCTCTTCAGACGCATTTCGGTGATGAACATATCGATTGATTTTTTAAAAATCCGCCTAACGGCGGATTTTTTTATTTTATAAAACCAATTTATTATTGTATTATACTTCGCCCGATATCACATAGAAAAATGAATTCAATACAAAGCAATAAAATAGGAATAGCTTTGGGAAGCGGCGGATCAAGAGGGATTTCCCACATTTCCGTTCTCAAACAAATATACAATCTCGGAATCCGTATTGATTATGTATCAGGTGCAAGCATGGGGGCAATAATCGGTACCGCGTTCTGTGCCGGAAAACTTGAAGATTTTGAAAGAATTCTTCTCCGATATTACAAAGAAGACAGGATATATCCGCTAGCAGGATTTGCAGCTTCCTCATCGGGAATTGCAGATATCGGCAAATTCATGAAAATCTTCAAACGCATTATATTTCCATATTCACGAATCGAAGATCTTCCTATACCGCTCTCGATAGTCTGTACAGAGTTTCAAACCGGAAAACCCGTTGCATTCACTCATGGCGATATCTTCACAGCAATCCGCGCTTCAGTTTCCATTCCCGGTGCTCTGGTTCCCGTAAAATACGCCGGAACCTATCTCATAGACGGCGGAGTTTCGAATGCGGTTCCTGTTGATGTTGCGAGGAAAATGGGCGCAGATAAGGTAATTGCTGTTAACATCAATCCGCTTAATAAAATGAAAAACCGGCCGGAGTTCATTGCCGATTACTCAACATTCCTTGAAACATCAATGAATTCCTTAATAGACGGTCTGATTCCTTATGATGCCGTCCAGACAAGAAAAATCAGTCTGCCTGCAATTAAGAAAAATATTCCTGCAATTATTCAGTTTGTAAAAAAAACACTCGGAATGATAAAATATGCTTATGTTCATATTTTCAAAAACGAAACCCGTGATATAACTAAAAAAGAAGTTTTTTTTCCGAAAAAAAACAAACGTCTTCCCAATATTGTCGAAATTCTTTGGCAGACAATTGACATAATGCAATCAGTTAACACCCATGCGTTTTTTGAAAAATATAAACCGGATGTGATAATAGAACCTGATGTAATAGAAATATTTCCCTTTGATTTTACGCAGATTCCGCAGATTTTGTCTGCCGGAGAAACAGCTGTTTCAGAAAAAGAAATCGAATTAAAACGGCTCATGAATGAGAATCTTTGATACGCATTGCCATTTTCAATCAGATATTTTAGCCGACACTACAAAGGCAATCTCTGACGCAAAATATGCCGGAGTTCTCAAATTGATGAATAATTCCATTTCTTTCAGCGACTGGATCAAAGTACTTATAATTTCAGAAAATTACACTGAAGTAGTTCCTGCTCTGGGAATCCACCCCTGCTTTATCGATTTGAGCATCGAATCAATAAAAACTGAGCTGACCCTGTGTGATCTCTCAAAATACAGGGCAATTGGGGAAATCGGACTGGATAAAAAAAAATCTTCAGCTCCAATAGAATTACAAATTAAAGTTTTTGAACTCTTCTTAATGCTCTCGCTGGAATTAAATATACCATGTTCGGTTCACTGCGTGTCTGCGGTTGATGAACTTATTTTCTGCCTGAAAAAGTTTAAGAATCATCCGCCGGTTATAATTCATTCCTTTTCGGGAAGCATGGAGCTTGCGCGCTCTCTTTCAAAATTCAGATGTTTATTCTCAGTCGGCAAAAATTTAAATCACAACCCCGGCAAAAAGCAAACCGAAATGCTGAAATACATCTTTCCTTCACTTATGACGCTTGAATCTGATTTTTCAGCAAGCAATACAACTGAGAACATGAGTCAAGACATCAAACCATACTGCATCAAAGATTATCTTAATAATGCCTCAGAAATTTTATCTATACCTGCTGAAGAAATTGCAGAAAAAACCTATAAACTCTCCGCCGCTGTTTTTGGAGAATAAACTCATTTTCGGAATTATTTAGAGCGCAGTAATTCATTTTAACTTATGAAACCCTAAACATCGATACATCGGGGGAAGAAAGTCTTACCTTAATAAATAATATTCCATGATTCAATCCGCAGCTCATTCCGATTAAGAAGCAAACCTAGATTGAGAGCTTACCTGATAGACGGAATTAGTAAAACAATTGAAGTAAAATTCATTCAAGATTGATCATGTTCAAATATATCATATAAAATATGGGTAAACAATACTTTTGAATAAAGCATCCGAAACGTTCAAAACATATGTATAAACTAATTGACTTGTAGCACTTTTTATTATTGTCTGACCCAGTATATGAATATTCTCAAAAAACATCTCTTAAACATTATCGGAGCTTCAGTACTCGCTTTGAGCATATCGGGTCTTATTACCGGTACCGCCCGGATAGTCATACATCCAGGCGAAAAAACCAGACAGACAGCGCCCAAAGTATTTCAGGCAGAAAATACGGAAAAAATCACCGATTATAATTTCATACTGAATTCAAATTTTTTTCAACTTTCCACCGCTCAAAGCTCAGAAAACGTTCAATCGGCTTCACCTGCAAATTTAATACTGCTGGGCACGGTTACAGGCTCACCTTCACTGGCCAGAGCAATGATAAGATCCGCTTCAGAAAATAAGGTCGAAATATTCAAAATAGGATCTTCAGCATGGGGCTATACTCTCGTCAGAATTTTGAAAACCAAGGTATTATTGAAATCAGGTTCCAACGAATTTGAACTCGACATGCTTAAACAAGAAGGTTCCTCATCCGGTCCGCAATCAGGATTTCAGCCTGCAACAAAAAAGACAATAAGCAAAGCTGAACTTCTCACAAAAATTCAGGGCAATATGGACAATATGCTGAAGGGAATGAGAGCCGGACCCTACCGTGAAGACGGTCAGATCAAAGGGTACAAGATTATGGGACTCAGTAAAGACAATATGCTTTATGAACTTGGAATCCGTCAGGGAGACATCATTATGAGAATAAATGGTCATCCAATTGACAGCACTCAGAAATTGTTTGAACTTTGGCAGAAGCTTCCGCAGGAGCCGAAGGCACTAATTGACATTAAACGCGGAAATGAAACAACGACTCTCGATTATACTTTTTCGAATTAGGTGAATATGATGAATCTCAAAAAAGCGGCTTTATTGATATTATTGATTTTTGTTTTTTCTCCGGCGGTTGCCCAGAAAAAAACAACCGCAAAAAAAGCTCCTACGAATTTCATTCTTAATTTTAAGGATGTTGAAATATCCGACTTTATCACCATGATGAGTCAGATACTGAATAAAAACGTTGTTTACGATGAACAATTGCGCGGAAAAATAACAATCAGTTCTTCAAAAAATATTCCTATTTCTCAGGCCCGCGAAGTTCTTATCACGATTCTATCCGTAAAAGGCTATACCATTGTTGAAATGCCGAACCTGATAAGAGTTGTCCCTTTGAAAGATGCTCCTAAGGAAACCGACCTCATAATTGTTGACGGTCAGGAAATCAAATTTAAGGATGATACAAGCATAGTATACACCTGCGAAATAGAATCCGGCGATTTAAATGAGATTTTCAGGACACTGAACACAGTAAAAACCAATGCTATGAGCATTGTAGCTTATCCTCCGCTCAAATACATTATTTTCAATGGTTCAGCCAGAGAAATATCGAGCCTTGTGAAACTTGCCAAATCACTCGACAAATCAGCTTCCGGAAATACCGATGCCATCGACGCACAGAGCTTCATACATGTTGTTAAACTTCAGAATTCAAAGGCCGAGGATATGGCAGCAGTTCTATCGAAAGTGCCGACAAAAAGCTCTCTTCAATCTCAGCGAGCAACACCGACATCACCGAACCAGCCGCCGCATCAGGTAAAAAATGAACAGATATCGATCATTCCAAGCAAAGATACTAATTCCCTTATAATAACTGCAACACCTGAAGAATTTGCCGAAATAAAACGCCTTATAAACGCTCTTGATACCGTCAGAGATCAGGTTCTCATAGAAGCCGTAATTATGGAAGTCAATACAAGCGACGGATGGACTTTCGGAATAGACTGGTTTTTAAGAGGGAGCGCGGGGCAAGGAAACGCCTTCGGCGAACAAATACTTGGAAATGTTCCCAACTATACTGAAAAGAGTATATATAACACAACCGTTCCGCTTTTTACCGGTTTTAATCTCGGATACTTTTCCGGAAAGGGTGCACTGGGTTTTCTTTTATTGAACGCGACGGCAAATGATAATAAAGTTAATATTCTTTCAACACCTCAGATTCTAACACTCGACAATCAGGAAGCCGTTATTTACGCAGGATCGGAAGTTCCTGTTCCGACAAACGCAAAATATGATTCAAATAACAATTTGACTTACACTTTTGATTATAAATCTGTCGGAATTAAACTCAAGGTTACGCCTCACATAACTGATACGGACCGCATAACTCTTGATCTCTATCAGGAAGCGAATTCAATAATAAGTGAAGGAACGATTGAAGGAGCAACCTACACTCCTCCGACTCTAGGCAAAAGAGATATTACGACGAAAGTAACCGTATATGACGGAAAAACGATCGTTGTCGGCGGATTGATAAGCAATCAGGCAAGCACGGTAGAAACCAAAGTTCCTATTCTTGGAGATATCCCCCTTTTGGGATGGCTGTTCAAAAACAAAACCGTTAAAAACGAAAAGAAAAATCTTTTGATTTTCATATCACCGACCATCGCAACAAAAAAAGAAGTCATTGAAAACATTTCCAATGAAAAAATCAATGAACACAAAAAGCTTAACGGCGAATTCAAGTATTATAAAGAAAAAGGAAAAGAAATCGAATCGAAAGAAAAGGACCAGCCGGTAAAAGCTGAAGAAAACGCAACCGATGACGCAAAAAATGAACAGAAAGAAGTGAAATAAAAATGTCACGTAAGAAAATCGGCGAAATCCTTGTTCAAAACGGCGAACTGACTCAAACTGAGCTCGAAGCAATTCTTAAACTTCAGAAAGATACCGGTCTGCGTTTCGGCGAAGCATTGCTTAAACGCGGTGCGGTAACCGAAGAAGCTCTTCTTCGTGCGCTTTCCAAACAGCTTGAAATTGAATTCAGAGCAGAACTCAAGTTTGAAGACCCGGATGGTTTTTTCAAACAGCTGAAGACAAGTTTTTTTGTTAAATACAAGATGGTACCTTTCGCCGTCAAAAAGAATAAAATATATCTCGCTGTAAACGAGCCGAGAAACGCGCCTGTAGATGATATTGAAATAATTTTTCCTGATTACGAAATACATCTTGTCATTGCCACAGAAACGGAAATCTACCGCGTAATTTCAGAAAATTTTGAAGGCGAAATAAAAAGCGATCTTGCGGAAAACCATCCCGATTACGATCTTTTTTCAACTGATATTCTTGAAACTGAAAACATTCTGGAAGCGGCAAACGACGCGCCTATAATAAAACTCGTAAACAGAACAATTTCTCAGGCAGTCGACAAAAAAGCCAGCGACATTCACATTGAACCGTACGAAAACGAACTGATAATTCGCTACCGTGTTGACGGAATACTTTACCAGATAATGTCGCCTCCGAAAAGACTTCAGAACGCGGTGATTTCGAGAATTAAAATCATGGCGAATCTTAATATCGCGGAAAACCGTCTTCCCCAGGATGGCAGAATTCAGATTAAAGTCGGCAAAAAGGATATAGATATCCGCGTAAGCGTATTTCCGACATATTTCGGTGAAAGAATTGTATTGAGACTTTTAAATAAATCAGATATGAATTTTTCTATTGATTCAATCGGCTTCATTCCGCATGACCTCACTCTTGTCAAAAATATTCTTTCAAAGCCGAACGGTATTGTTTTAGTTACGGGACCTACCGGAAGCGGTAAAACAACAACTCTATACGGAATGCTGACTCACCTAAATTCTCCGAAAGTAAACATTCTGACTGTTGAAGATCCGGTCGAATACCAGCTTAGCGGTGTCGGGCAGATGCAGGTAAAGCCCAAGATCGACCTGACCTTCGCATCGGGCTTGAGATCAATACTTCGTCAGGACCCTGACATCATAATGGTCGGGGAAATCCGCGACGGAGAAACAGCAGAGATTGCTGTTCAGGCGGCTCTAACAGGGCATCTTGTTCTTTCGACACTTCATACAAACGACGCGGCGAGCGGCGTTACCCGTTTGATAGACATGGGAATTGAACCGTTTCTTATTTCTTCATCAGTAAACGCATTTCTCGCGCAGAGACTGTTGAGAAAAATATGTCCGCATTGCAAAACATCTTACAAGGCAAGTGCCGCGGATAAAAAAATTCTCAAATTATCCAGGGACATCAAGCTTTATCACGGCAAGGGCTGTGAAAAATGCCTCAACATAGGATACCTCGGCAGAAACGCCATATACGAAATTCTGCCTCTTGATGATGAACTGCGCCGTCTCATCATTACTAAAGCCGATGCGTCTGAAATAAAATCATGCGCAGTAAAAAAAGGAATGAAAACACTTTTTCAAAACGGATCCGAAAGAGTTCTATCAGGAGAAACAACTCTTGAAGAACTTGTAAGGGTGACCGGATTATGATTTTTCAATATGACGCCATAAATAGAAAGGGAAAGGAAATCTCGGGAATAGTTGACGCCGTCAACCAGATCAAGGCTAAGGAAAAACTTAAAGCGGAAGGTCTTTATGTTAAAAAAATCTGGGAGCATACAAAAGATTCCCCTCTCTCGAAAGAAAGCAATGTCTTCACAAAGTATGCATCTCTGATTTCTGATAAAATTTCCGCAAAAAAAATTCAAAAACTTACTCCTCTTTTTTCGCGACAGCTTTCCACCCTTCTAAGAGCAGGCATGCCGCTCAACCGGGCGATGGCGGATATAATAGACCAGACTGACAATTCTCACATGAAACTCGTTCTTGCTGATATACGCCAGAAGCTTGAAGGCGGAAGTCCTCTTTCAAAGGCAGTCGCGTCGCACAATGAAGTCTTTTCCGAAATGTATTCGAACATGATACGCATAGGCGAAAACATGGGTTCACTTGATACCGTTCTTGAACGCCTCGCAGACATTGAAGAAAAAAATGCCAACATAAAAAATTCACTTAAACTGGCCTTTCAATATCCAGTATTCATGCTGGTTTTTACTTCATGTATTGCAGCATTTCTAATGATAAAGGTAGTGCCGACAATAAGCGATATGTTCAGCCAGTTAAACAAAGAGCTTCCGCTCCCTACGCGGATAGTTGTAGGAACAAGTTCATTTGCGGCAAAATACTGGATTATTATTTTAATTGCATCGATTATTCTTTTCTTTCTTTTCAAAAAATACTCAAAAACTCCCGAAGGGCGGAATAAAATTGACGCTTTTATGTTCAAAATTCCTGTTTTCAATCATTTCTATACAAAAGTTATTTGTCTCAGATTCTGCCAGAATCTCGGAATAATGGCTCAAAACGGTGTTGATATAGTTAAATCTCTCGATATAATAAAAAAACAGATCGGAAATACTGTAATAGAAAAAAAGATAGAAGAAGCTTCCGGAAGAATCGTCGAAGGCGCACCTATTTCAAAAGCACTGATAACGGCGGAATTTTTGCCGAAAATGGTAACTGGAATGATTTCAGTAGCAGAAGCGAGCGATACACTGGATTCAATGCTTATTAAAATTTCGGATTTGTACCAGAATGAAATTGACAGATCCCTGCTTTCGCTTACTAAAATGATTGAACCGGTTTTAATTGTTGTAATGGGGGGTGTTATCGGACTAATCGTTCTTTCGGTAATGCTTCCGATAATGGATTTAAATTTATCGATACAGTGAGGTTATATGAAAAAAATTTTCAAACTAATTAAAAAGATTCGAACTTCTGAATCAGGGTTTACTACACTTGAACTAATGATAGTAATTGTTATCATCGGTATTGTAACTGCTGTAAGTATTCCAAGATTGATGAAAATGCTTGATACCGGAAAAGTAACAGCTTGCAAAAAAGCTGTAGAACAAATTACCGTTCAGCTTGAAGTTTATAACATGCACAATGGAACATATCCTTCAACAGAGCAAGGGCTCAAAGCTCTTGTAGAACCTGCATCAATTGATCCCGTACCGCAGAATTTTCAACAAGGCGGATATCTATCAAATAAAGACTTAAAAGATCCATGGGGACACGAATTTATATATAGATCACCTGGCGACTCATCACGTAATTTTGAAATATTATCTTTCGGATCAGACGGCAAAGAAGGCGGAACAGGGAATGCTGCTGACATCACGTCATGGGAATAAAAGATGATTCCGGCTTCACTCTTCTTGAAGTTGTCGTCATCCTTGCATTAATTTCGATTTTAACGCTTATGACCGTTCCGCGAATAGTGAGATCGGCAAGGAGCGCGGATGAAAACGGAAAGATTTTCCGTTCGACGATTGAAAGAACTGTTTCTGATTCAATTATAAACGCGAAAAACAACTTTATAGTTTTTCACCTACAAAAGAACGGCGAACGCATCAAGGAATTCAGCGGCAGGCAAAACGGAATCTCGGTTTTAAATTTTGACGGAAATGTTTTTAATGAATCCCCGATTCCGGCACTGTCTTATAAGCAGTTTCCTGATTCGTTTATGATAGAATCTGTCATTGCCGGACGGGGCAAAATTCTCGATTCAGGCGATATTATCGTTTCGGTTTATCCTGACGGAAAAACCGAAACGGTTGTAGTCCGCGTCAGAAACAATGACAAGACGGTAAATTACCGCCTCTCAAACGGAGAAATCACGCAGGCAAATGATGAAAACACTGAAAACGCATATCTTTCAAAATGAGGGCTATGCCCTTCTTGAAATTCTTATCGCGATAGCGCTGCTTTCAACAGCCGTGCTTCCCGTTTACGTTTCCGTGAGTCAGCAATTTACGTCCATAGCAAAAACTACAAACTCGATGAAAGCCTCAATCTACTGCAGAAATATTATGAACGAGTTCCGTATTGAGCCGTCAAAAGTCGATCTAAAAGACAAGGAGATTAAGGATAATCCTAAATTCAGGTATTCTGTTGAAATCAAACGTTTTGAGCATGTTCTTCTCGGTCCGCTTGAAGCAAAAACGGTCAAAGTTACGGTATCATGGACTGAAAACGGTGCTGAAAAAACTAAAAGTCTTTCATATATCTATCCGGACAAATAACATGAAGAAGTATGATGACGGTTTTTCTCTTCTCGAAATGATAATAGCGCTGGCTCTTTCTTCAATAGTTCTGATGATGATCTATGCTGCCGAAAGAACGATAATACGCGCAGTGTCGCAAGGGAAAAAAGAATCCGAAAGAATATATCTTCTTTCAAATAGAATCAGAATGATTCAGTCGGATTTCTGTTCGATCTTTCTCTATGAAGAACCGGCAAAGTATCCCGTTTCGTCCGAAACGAAAATTTCCGGAGAAGATTGCCTTATTTCATTTTTTTCAATTAAATCTATCTCAATATTTCCGGTTACAAATTATGCGGAATCGGATCATTCGTGCGACATTGTTAATATTTTGTACAAGGTGCGCGAAGAAAACGGAATAAAAAAACTTATTAGAATAGAAAAAGAAATTACTGATTCAGAAAACCAGATAAAAACCGAGTATGTTCTTTTTGAGAATGTGTCAGAGGCTAAAGCCGAATTTTATGCGGGCAGATCATGGAATAAAAAATGGAACAGCGCTGATAATTTCAAATATCCCGAAGCCGTAAGGCTCATTGTTGTTTATAAGGAAAAAGGCAAGGATGAACAAATTACGATTAATGGATTTCCGGGAATGACAGGCAAATGAAGTCATTATTAAAATTAATTTTAAAATCATATTTAAAGAGAAAGCATTCTCTTTCGCGGAAAAAACAAACCTCTGACGGATATACTCTGGGAATAGTGCTTATAGTAATCGCCCTGATTGCGATGCTTGCAACCGAGTTTCTTTCAAGCGCGGTAAAATCAATCCGTGTATCTGCAAAAAACTCAGCTGCAGATCAGTCATCTCTTTACGCGGAAAGCGGATTCCGTTTAGCCGAAATGATACTTGACGCTGACAAAAAAGGAACAACAGGTTCGCTGAATATTAAAACATCTGCAGAAACTGATTCATATGATGACCTTTGGGCAAAAAACATTCCGCCTCTTGATTTGGACGGGTATTCTATCAAAATTATGATTTTTGATGAGCAGAGTAAAATCAACGTAAACAACGTTTACAATGAATTTACAGACAGTTCCCAGACATATCCATATATTATACTTAACAATTTTTTTAAAGACATGGGCTTCGATGAAAACTACACGGGATGCATTCTCGATTATATTGACAAGGATGACTCGAAATCTCAATACGGTGCAGAAACTTATGATTATTATTCCAGATTCAGCTCACCAGGAAACGCAAAAAATACTTACCTGGTATCTATAAATGAACTTTTAATGATCAAGGGCTTCAGTTGGCCGCTTTTTTACGGCATCACAGGCGGCAACTCGGGCATTGAAGGAAAACTGGTTGATAAAAATTACGAGCAGGAAGATTTGAGTTTTGATACGGCTCTAGGCGAAGATTCAAAACAAACTTACAAGGAAATTCTCATAGCCAGAGAAAAATCAAGAAAACTGTCAGATTATCTCAGAGTTAACGGAAAAAACGATGATGCATCTGATGATATAAATAAAATAAACATCAATACCGCACCGTTTCGGGTATTAATAGCAATCCCCGGCATGACAGACGGATTTGCCGAAGAAGTTATCGAAAAAAGAAAAATTAAACCTTTCTCTTCAACCGAAGAACTTTCTTCGATTATCACCGATCCGATTATCCGCAAAAATCACTTGACTGTATCTTCAAACATATTTTCAATCAAGGTCATTGTGTCATCACCTGGAGGCGATTTCGAAAGTTTCGGAATCTATAACAGAAACATAAAAAAATATTATTATATGAAAACACTATAAATGATAACATCAGCATTTCACATAGAATCCGATTCAGTAAAACTGGTAACGGCTAAATCTAATTTTACCAATCTGGAATTTTTGTCCTTTGATTCCGAGCCGTTGATTCCCGGCAAAAAAACTGATATTTCCGGTGCAATAAAATCCTTGTGCGCCAGAAATGCCATAAGTTCATCAAGAATAATTGCAACGCTCCCATCAGAAAAAGTAATCATCAAGACAATATCTCTTCCCTTCACCGATGAAAGAAAAATCGCAGAAATAATACCGATTGAAGCAGAAGAAAACATCCCGATAGACATAGATAAGATAACTTTAGTACATCAGATTCTTTCAAAATCCAAAGAAGGCTGCAATGTTATCATAGCGGCATGCCGTACTGACTATCTTGAAGAATTTAAAAATGCCTTCTCGAATGCCGGATTAAACATCAGCGCCGTATACCTCGAATACAATGCCCTCTTCGCACTATATAAGTTTTCTGAGCAGAACTCTCATGAAGCCTCACAGATTGATTTTGGAAAAGACAGAATAATAATAAACAAAATCAATCATGGAAAACTGTCAGAAACAAAAACACTTGCCAAGGGTTATTCGGATTTTTCAAAGATTTTCACTGACGAAAAAATATCATCACTTGAAACAGCTAAAATTATTTCTTCATCACCGGAAAATAAAACATCAGCAGACACAAAAAAATCAAAAAAATCCAACCATCCTGCCCTTTTTGAAAAATATGAAACAGCAGCGACTAAAACCGCAAAAAACATTTTTGCTTTCATAAAACCCAAGGGAGAAGAAAAAATTCTTTTTTCCGGAGTTAATCTATTTGCTCAGAGTTTCGCAGGTATTCTTTTCAAAGAACTCGAAATACCCGTATACGATTTTTCTGCAATCAGCATTATCAAAAACTTCAAGGAACAAAACTGCGAAATACCGTGCGGCACGCTGATATGCGACCAGAATCCATCTTCACAGGCTAATTTTTTATCTCAAAAAGAAAAAAAATCAGAAGTTTTCAATGATATCAAACCCGGTCTTTTCATGCTTGCTTCGGCATTATTGATATTCGTTTTATACTTCATCATATCATCGATCGTACTTGTTTCGAAAGGAAACGGATCAGGCGAAATACTCAAACAGCAGTTTAAACAGCAGTTCAGACAGGAAGCTAAAACCAGCGATGTAATCGCAGAAGCAAAAACCATTCTCGAAAATGAAAAGAAACAGATATCAAGCCTTTCGGCTGTTCTACCGGAAAAAAAATCTGTTCTGTTAAATCTCGAAGAAGCTCTTCGTTTTTTCTCAAGTGATCCGGCTTTTTCTCTTAAAGATGTGACACTGAATCAGAATCAGATAAACATGAACGGCGAAATATCCGATCTGTCAAAAATTGATGAGTTTAAAAACAAACTGAATAAAAGCGGAAAATATTCGTCAGTTGATCTTAATACAAGCTACTCGGGGAAAACCGGAGTTAAATTTACACTATCCATAAAACTCAAAGCATCAGCGGGTAAAAAATGAGACTCACGGAAAGAGAAAGAAAATTACTTTATGCTTTAATCGCCATTCTTGTACTCGCGGTTTCATATAAGCTTATATACGAACCCGTTGCTTCTTTTCGGGAATCTCTGAAAAAAAGGGCATTTAATTCCCAGTCTTCAGCAGAAGAACTTTCAAGAATATCATCTGAAATAAATTCACTTAGAACGAAAAAGCAGAAATACGATCTTATTCTACGGTCAGAAAACGATAATATTATGACTGTTATTCAGCAAAAAGCCGAGCAGAACAACATAAAGGACAATCTCGCTAATATCAGAAGTACACCAAGCAATTTTCAGAATAAATTCAAAAAGGTTACCACCGATTTTAAAATTGAAGGAGCTCCCATTCAGTCAATACTCAAATTTATTTTTGACATGGAAAATTCAGGCGGCTTTATAGTTTTCGAATCTGTTACCATATCGAAAGGTCTCAAAGGAACCGACCGGTATGACGCATCATGCAAGGTAAACACTTTCATGGCTGATAACAAATGAATAGAATAAACGAAATCTTCAGAAAAATATTTCAATATGCAAAAAATCTTTACGATGATGCAAAGGCGCACCCTTTTTTTAAACGCTACGTTGTTTTAACCTGCATATTGACAGCAGTATTCACTCTTATTCTTTTTCCGGTTGATACAATAATTTTAAAAGTATTAAGAGATGCCGAAGGTAAGTCTTTTCAATCCGCCGAAGTTTCAAATCTTAAAGCTTCTTTATTCGGCGATATTTCAATTGATTCAATGAAAATCAATCTCCGGTCACGTGAAGAAGTTTCGATCAGCAAGTTTGATTCAACAATATCAGTTTTCTCTCTGATTAGGGGCAATGCTGACGGGGAAATCAACTCCGAACAGTTTTCTTTTTCGTCGCCTAAGTTCAAGTTTACATCAAAGATAAAACTGATTCCTGATGCGGAATACAGCACCAAAACAGGTATTTTTACAAACGGCACTCTAACAGTGAAATTAACCAACTCACTGCTGGAAGGATTATCAATTGCCGGATTTAATATAAAACCGGCAAACATTGAATCTGTAAACGGAGAAATCCTTTTTCAGGACAAGAAATATAATATTAAGGTCATTAAAATTGACGGTCAGTCGCTCAGGGGAACCATAACAGGAACAATTATTCCGAACGAAAATAATTTTTCGCTCTCCGTTCTCGACATCAGCTGTTCATTTGATCCCCAGTCCGGAATGTTCGACGATTACCGTATGCTTATCAACTATCTTATAGATAAAGACAGCGGGAAAATACTCATCAAACTTAAAGGAACAATTGCTAATACTGAAGTAATTACTCCAAAAATGAATATGCCTCAAATGGAAGCAAAAGATGACAAATGAAATGGATTTAATCATCAAAAAGACCGGAGAACTCGGAGAAAAAATATCTCAATCAGAAATTTTTCTCGCATACAAGAAAGCTTCTGCAGAGCTCATGGCCAATCAGGATTCTTTCGACAAAGTAAAACGCTTTACCCGTCTTTCGGCAGTAATGAGAGAAAAACAGCATTATGCCGAAGAAATTACACAAAGCGAGATGGATGAAGTACAAAGTCTCGCGCAAAATGTTTTTGATGACGAGATAGCCAACAACTACATCGAAGTGCAAAACGCTTTCAGCTCTCTGATGAATGATATTTTTACTGAAATTGAGATGAAAAAATCTTTTTAACCCGTTTTTTTCAAACTTCTTGACACGGAAAAGCAAAAATTGTAGAATTATATAGAGATTATTTTGTTGATCCGGCGGCAAAAATGAACGAAAAAAGAAAGTTTAAACGTTACGAATGCAAAATCAAAGTCCGCTTCGAACACACCGAAGAGATGAACAGCTCTACTGAAGAAATCCCGGGTTTTAAAGGAAAAGGACACATCCTCGACATAAGTCAGGGCGGAATTTTTATCGCAACGGATACAAATGTACCGGTAAGCTGCGACATCCTGGTTACTTTCAAAACTGAATCCCGGATTTTTGAAGAGAAGGGATTCATTGTCAGAACCGGAACTTTGAAGAATAATCCTGCAGAAGTCGTAAAAAAATTTGAAAATTATGATATCAAAGAAAAATCCTACATCGCGATTCAGTTTGAAAACCCGATAGACAATATCAATCAAATGGAATTTCACGGCTGATATGCAGACTCAATTTGTATACATTGATGATATCACCAAGATTGACTCATCCAAAGCAACCGTATATGATCTGAACAAGAGATATATTGATTCTGAAGGGAATATGTACGGCCTCAAATACAACCGCGAATCAAAAAAAATTGAAGTCATAAGACTTCTGAGAACATCAATGCAGCATGCACAGATGGTCGCGAAAAGAATGAAGGAAAAAATGAAAGCGGAACTGCCGAAACTTTCATCTGACG
The DNA here is from genome assembly GCA_023396615.1 of Spirochaetota bacterium. Lineage (GTDB taxonomy): Bacteria > Spirochaetota > UBA4802 > UBA4802 > JAFGJZ01 > JAKJGA01. The sequence continues at coordinate 33,309 of JAEWVM010000009.1, forward strand.
AAGAAATAATTTCCAACAGCGTAAATCACGACACGCCGGAAACATTTGAAGAAACTGAAGAAACTTATTCAAGCGACACCAAAATAGTACCGGACATGTTTGTAGCCGACAGGTTCAACGATCTTCCGATCTTCAAAGAAAGGCTTAAGGGTCTTTTAAGAAATGTTGCTAATTCGAACATCAACTCGCGCGAGCACCGCGAAATTTCAACGCCGCTTGATGAGGTTATCCGCAATATCGAAATTGACGGATTAGGAAAAATCGAAAAAATAACCTCCTCTTACAGGGAACTCACTGAATACCCGAGATCAATCAATTATTACATCGGACGTCTGGATAACCGGGCAAGAGAAATACTTAACAATATTCACGCTGATTCAAAAAAGATAAAATTCATCCTTTGGATGGAAATGCTTCACTCGCTTAAGGAATTTTATCAGTCAGTCGGCAAAATGCTGATATCGCTTGAAAGAAACCTTGAAAAAACAGCAGAGGACCGCCTGTCAAAAATAGGCGCGCTTGAACGTCAATCGTACACTGACGCACGAACCACCATATCCAATACAAAATCCGACATTGAAGAAATGTCGAGAAAGCTGAATGATTTCGAACTGTTCATTTACAGTTCGGACAATGTCTGCTAATTGTTTTCTGTTTTTCTTAGAATTTCTTCTGCAAATATTTTCAGCTTCGGATGAACCTTCGGTTGGGGAAGACTGATTTTATTTTCTTCCTTTTCGGTATTATCTTCTTCGCGTATCAGCTTGGTAAATGCAAAAATCATGCGGTCGAAGATTTCACTCACACGGTCTTCTCTTCCGGCCATTTTATAGTATTTATAAGCGAAAAGCGGCATTTTTTTATCAAAGTAAAAATAATCGGCAATTCTTGTTAATCCGTCCTTATACATTGTGCTGACGAATATTTTTTCTGCCTCGGTGAGCTTCCCCTCATTAAAAAGCTCATTGCCTTTTCTTATCAATGCCGCGCGTTCGGAACTATCCATCGGTCTTCCTTCTGAGAGAAATTCTCTTCAGCTCTTTATCGACAGAAATAACCTCCGTCATTAGGGTTTCACCGACTTTTACAGCCTCAGAGATGTTTGAAATAAACTTATCCGAAAGATTGGATATATGAATCAATCCGTCCTGATGTACTCCTATATCGACAAAAGCACCAAAAGCGGTAACATTCGTTACTACACCCGACAGCACCATTCCTTCGCGCAAATCATCCAGAGTTCGTACTGAACTGTTAAAATCAGCATACGAATACTGCTTTCTAGGATCGCGTCCCGGCTTTGAAAGCTCTTTTAATATATCATCAAGAGTATATGTCCCGGCCGATGAATATTTCTTTTTATCAATACGTGAAAGCAAATCCGGACTTAAAATTAAATCATTCAGACTAACACCCGCGTCTTCAGCTATCTTCATTACAATGGAATAGCTCTCCGGGTGAATAGCGGATGAATCAAGCGGATTTGAAGCGTCCTTAATACGAAGAAAAGCGGCACACTGCTCAAACGCTTTTTCTCCAAGACCGCTTACTTTTTTAATATCCGTTCTGGACTTAAAACCCTTAAGCTCATTTCTTTTTTTAACAATTTTAGCTGCAAGAGAACTTCCGACACCGGATACATAAGAAAGAATTTCAACAGATGCAGTATTAACGTCGACACCGACCTTATTAACGCACAATTCAACTGAATCTTTCAGAGCATCTTTAAGCTCCTTCTGGTCAACATCATGCTGATACTGACCGACGCCTATAGCGCATGGATCTATTTTTACAAGTTCAGACAAAGGATCCTGAAAACGGCGTGCGATATTAACGGCACTTCTTACGGTAAGATCGAGATCCGGAAATTCCCGTCGTGCAGTTTCTGACGCGGAATATACCGAAGCCCCCGACTCGCTCACCATAACGACAGGAATTTCTTTTGGAATAAAATCTTTAATGAAATCTTCAGTCTCCCTTCCGGCGGTTCCGTTTCCTATCGCGATAAACTCAACTGAAAATTTATCGATTATCTTTTTTACAGCAGCCTTTGCCTCTGCTTCCTTCTTTTGAGGTTCATGAGGGAAAATAACATCATATCCGAGAAATTCATTCGTTTTGCCTATGACGGCAAGCTTGCATCCGCTTCTGAAGCCCGGGTCAATTCCAAGAATAGTTTTGCCTCCGGCGTACGGCGACAGAAGAAGATTTTCGAGATTATCTGCAAAAATTGATATTGAAAATTTTTCGCTTTTTGAAATATAGTTTCGGAGAACTTCGTTTGAAACCGATGGAAGAATTAGCCGTTTAAGCGAATCGAGCGCGGCTTTTTCTATTTCTTCCGAAAATATATTCTGTTTCTGAATATAATCTTTTTTTATTTTTCCGAGAAAAATATCTTCATTCTCGGCATCGACGCTAATCGAAAGCACTCCTTCGTTTTCTCCGCGCCGCAGAGCAAGAATTCTGTGCGGCGGTTCTTTTGATATCGCAGATGAAAATGAATAATACTGCTCGTATTTTGTACGTTTATCCTTATAATCTTTTTTAACCTTTGATGAAATGATTCCTTTTGAGGTTATCTCTTCGCGGACGGTTTTTCTTATGCCGCTGTTTTCCGATATCATTTCCGCAATGATATCAAGAGCGCCGCTCAAAGCTTCATCGGCAGTATTAACCTGTTTTTCAGGATTGATAAACCTTTTCAATATTTCGGATTTTTCTTCTTTTCCGGCTGAATGCAGAATGATTTCTGCAAGCTCCTCAAGTCCTTTCTCCCGTGCAATCGACGCACGTGTCTTTTTTTTGGGTTTATACGGAAGATAAATATCTTCAAGCATATCAGAGTCACTGCAGCCGATGATTGTCTTTTTCAATTCATCAGTCATCTTTCCCAGTGATTCTATTACACCGATGATATAATCTTTGCGTTCTTCGAGTGATTCAATCTCTTTATATCTTCTCGAAATATGAAGAACCTGCTTTTCGTCCATGTTTCCGGTCATTTCTTTTCTATAACGGGAGATGAACGGAACAGTACTGCCGTCCTTCAGCAGTTTGATTGTATTTATAACATAAGAAGATTTTACTTTAATTTCAGCCGAAATGATTTCGGCAATTGCTTCTGCTTCAATCATTATAAACAAACCGGACTTATAGTATTTACATATTCTTCAGCTTTATCGATAAAAAGTTCAGAGCCTGAAAACTTTTTTAAAATATAAAAATCTTTCTTTGAAGAATATCTCTCATTCCACTCTTTAATAAATTTCTTTGACAAAGGCAGATAAGACCAATGCCACTTTTCTTCCTGATAACCGGCACTTCTGCCGGCAGTAAAGGGCTGCGCAAAACCGTATCGGGCGGCATTTACAACAAGCCAGGTATATAGAATCTGACCGTCACCGCTTTCGAAAAATGTATTATTTAGCGAATTGATGTCAAAGTCAGTTCCCCAGTGATGACGGCTGGTTCCCGGCATCGATGAATAATTCAGAATATTTATGCCGCGTTTATATAAATTCTTTTCTTTGGAATAAGACCCGTTCCACTTAGAATTCCAGATACGGGCCTGATCGTCATATGTTCTTGTGGAACTTATCACGGTAATCTTTATCGAAACTTCTTTCTGATTATTTCTTGTGCGTTCTGAATTTAATTCTTTAATATATGAATCGAAAGCTGCAGACATTTTTTCAAGCGCGTAAGCGGCCTCTTTCCGCAGATGATGAGTTTTAGAATCAGTCCGTATAAATGTTTTTTTCAGATTGATAAAAGATGAATCTGATGACGGATTAATTCCGCCGGCAAGGTCTTTCAGCTCATAAGCAAAGGCAAAAAACGGGATTAAGATTCCAAAAACAAGTTTTTTCATATTCTCTCCACTTAATTCATTATCCGGCGATACGGAAATCCGTCCATTATTTTCTTAATAAAAAATAAAAGTTTCATGCAAATGTTAAAAACTGATATTTTCATAAAATTTTTTTTCAAAAGAAACATCATCGGTAAGACTGATAAATTGAATTTTTTTTCTGAATTCTTTAAGTTCATCAATGTATCCGGAATTTTGCAGAGAGTACTCCGCAGATTTCAATGATAAATTTCCGGCAACTATTACTTCGGATTTTTCGGCATAAGGAAAAAAACCGAGTGAAAACACATGCGATGAATTCACAGATGAGGCAAAACTTCCGGCAAGAATTATATTATCAGATTCATCGAAAACAAATCCTGATTTTTCAGAAAGAATTTCCGCACCGCTTCTGCATGCAGATTTCACAAGCTGAACTGCACGCACATCCTTCTGACTGATATATACATCATCTTTCAGATAAATAAGCTTTTCTCCGTCCGTGGAAGAATCGCCGTTTGTAATCTTTCCGCTTTTGTCTATCTGACCGGTTTTGATCAAAATACTGAAAATATCCGCAAGCCCGCTTGCAGCAATTCCCAGGGCTTTTCTGCCGGAATACAGTTTATACTCGATACGGGGATAAATTCCCGAAGCAGAAATAATTGCGCCTTCCCCGGCAGTCATTCCGCATGAAAGATTCATTCCTTCTACTGCCGGGCCGAGTGGAACACTTGAAGCATAAACGGTATTTTCCGAAATAAAAGCCATTTCGGCATTTGTACCCATGTCGCAAATGAATGTTTTTCCGCGAAAATTCCTGAAAGCATAATAAGCGCATCCCAGAAAATCCGCGCCGAGAAAAGAAGTAAAACACGGCAGTATTTTCAAGCGGCAGCTATCATTGAGTTCACTGAATGTTCCGTGATAATTATCCAGTTCTTCGATTGGGGCTTCATACGGAAAAGTTCCCATTTTTTCAGGACTGATTCCGCAAAAGAGTGAAAGCATCACGGTATTACCGGATACTGCAATGTCGGAAATGCCCCGGATGTCATCTTCCGAAGCACACAGCTTTTTGATGTTTTCCGCAATAGCATTGCGTATATATGCTGTCATTTTAGCGTATTCACGTGAAGCTATGCGCGAAATAACATCGTGACCGAAAATTCTCTGAGGATTTAAAAAAGACGATACCTCATTAAATTTTCCATCGATAAGGGAGGAAATCTTTACAACAGTTGTTCCAATATCCACTGCAAAAGTTCCGGATTTCACCTTTGACGATTTTTGTGAAACCCGAGAATCCGGCATAAATACCGTCAAATCGGAAGATAATATGTAATTGCAGGACTTAACCTGTCTTCTTCCGGCATCATCTTCTATGTCAACGAGACACTTGCCGCAACTTCCCTTTCCGCCGCATGGAGTATCAGGAAATATTGAAAAAAATCCCAATGCCTCCGTAAGAAGCTTTCCTTCATCAAATTCGGCGCATAAATTTCCGGGACTGATCGTGACTCTTAACTTCCGCATACACCGATTAAGCTAAATCAGGCTAAAAAAGCGAGAATTTTTTGCATTTCGTCATAATGCAAGTTTGATTGACAAAAAATACGCTTTTGACCGATAAATACAATAAGGAGAAAGAAGGAATGAACAGCTTAACAGTATTTATCTACCCTTCTGCAAGAGACAACTCACTTCTATCTCTGACGGATTTCCGCTCAAAATTCATGATGCCTATCGGCGGCAAATTCCGTATTGCGGATTTTGCGCTCAGAAACGCCCTTACAGCGGATCCGTATCAGATTGTAATGTACAGTGATGTATTCGATGACCTGCATCCTTATCTCGACACTCATCCGATAAACCAGAAAACAAAATGTAAAATCATACCAATTGTCGACGATTCTCTGGATGTCAAAGAACTCGCAAAAACCGTAAAAAAACATGAAACCAGCCATTATCTTATTTATTGCGGTGATAATCCTGCGCTTATAGATTTCGGAGCAATGTACGATTACTACATAAAAAAGAAAAAAAACAAAACCGTGCTTTTCCAGCTGAAAAATTCTGAAAAAGCGTCGATGGCGAACACCGCTCTCATGACGACCAAGAAAAACTTCATTTCCGTTCTGAGTGAAGCGATTAAGCAAAAACGGAACTCCCCTCACCTGCTTGAAATGATCAATAATATGCTCATAAACAAGGGTGTCGAAAAGTCAACGCATCATGCAGACATCTGGCCGGTCAGAAATATACCCGACTTTTATTCTCTCAATTATAATCTCCTTTCAGGTGATTTATTTAAAACGATTTATACCGATCCGATTTTGACAGGCGGAATCAAAACAGATCAGCCGGCCAAAATAGGACCTAACGCAAATATTTCATCATCTTTTATTTCAGAAGGCTGTATTATAGACGGGAAAGTTACAGGTTCCATCATTTTTCCGGGTGTCATTATAACAGAGAAAGCCGAGGTCAAAGACTCAATAATTCTGCCGTACGTCACCATAGCAAAGAACGCCCGGATTGAAAATGCCGTAATCGACGAATTTACCGATTATGCAAACTCGCCTTTCATTTTCAATATCGGCGAATACGCGCGCATCGGATCCGATGCTGACGGACTACGTAACAGCGATTATCCGAAATCTCTTTTTTCTAGTATCAGTTTAATCGGAAAAAACTGTCTCATTCCGACAAATTCGAACATCGGTTCGGCATGCTTCATTGCTTCCGCGACCGGTTTTTCTTTTTTTGAAAAGACAAAAACACTGGAAGACGGACTTTCAATTGTACCTTATCCCGAAATCTATTCATAGGGGCGGATAAATGAAATATCTTATAACGCTTTTTCTATTCATTGCTTTTACGGCCGATATGGGAGCTAAAGACTTGGCGGCAATAGAATACAAGATAGATAATCCCGATTCGTCTTTTACAAGAGAAACAGGCAGGGATTATGCCAAGCTCATCGCAATTTCAGCTAATGTAACAAAAGGTTTGAACATATACAACCCCTTTCAGCTTGAAAAGGATATATCAGGAATGGGAATATACCCGGAAAGAAATCTTACTCTCGAAAATCTTTCAGCACTCTGCGCAACCAGATATATCGATTACGCTATAAGCGGAAAGCTTTACAAAGTTTCGAAGGGATTCAAATCAGAAAGTATTCTCTATTCGGCAGACACCAAAAGCATTATTTCAAGATCGAGCTCAACAGCCGCAACAATCAATGAACTCGCAGGAAAAGATGCACTGAAACTTTTTTCATTCATTAAAAATAAACCTTCCGCAAAAGTAAAGCAAACAAAAACAATCGCTCTTCTTCTTGATTCTTCTTACAATATGAACGAGGAATTGCCGGAAACAAAAGAAGCAATAAAGGATTTCGCTCTCGGCATTTTTTCCGACTATCCCGGAAGTAGTATTTTCGTACTTCCTTACAATAATAAGACTCCCCTTCGTTCAATAGAGGCTCCCGCAAGCAGTCTGATATCAATAGAAGCCCTTCTGTCAAAAATCAAACTTAACGGCGGAAACGACGACGCCTCATTTACAAATGCGCTAAGTTTTGCGGTTGAAAACATGAGATGGAATAAAACTTCTGACAATTCAATATTCATAATATCCAACTCATCTTTCAAGGATTCATTAAACGCATCAAGATACGCAAGAAGAGCGGCCAACAAAAAAATAGCAATCAACTGCATGATACTCGGAAAAACCTCGGGAAATGATTCGATAAACTATTCAAGATTATCAGACATGTCGCGCGGTTTCTCTGCGGATGTTTCCTACCGCCAGACGCTGTATGACATAAAAGGTAAAGATTTCTATCTATATTACGAACGCGCAAGATTATTCGAAGGAGCCTCGGACGAAAAATACTGGCAGAATGGTCTGTTTAAATATCCGCAGAAAAAACGTTTCGGATACGCAAAAGGTCCGGGATTCGCCGATGAGATTTTTGTTAAAAAAGGCAGTAGCATCAATCCGTATAACATGTCGGAATATTACCGCAAAAACGGAGAACGGGGATTTATAAACGCAAAAAATGTCGAATCGAATATCCGTAAAGCCATTCTCGGTTTCAAACAGCTTTCAACTGAGACTCATACAAAAAGTAAACTTGCACGGGTTCTCGTTTCGCAAGGCGGCATATCTTTATGGATCGATGTTTATGACACTGATTCGCTTGATTTTTTTACGAAAAAGAAAAACCTGGGATATTCACTCCCTCTTGGTGTAATCATTCAGCAAAAAAAAGATGAACCCTACGGATTCACTTTCAATCCATATAAATATGTGACAGTGTTCAGCGGCGAGTTTATACCGGAATCGGTAAAAATTTCACTTCCTGATATCGCTAAAAACCCTAAAAAATACATGGATGGAAGCTTCATGAATCCTTCTCTATGGTTTGTTGAAGTTAAAGTTGAAGAAGTACGCACCATTGAGTCAAGTGATGACGTACGCGGCGGTTAAAAATATCTTTACAGACTACATGTTTTCTGTTAAATTTACGGAGAAATTATGAAAAAGTTTTTTTTGTGCTTATTTATCACTTTTCTTTATGCCTCTCTTTACCCGCAAACACCGGTTAAGGCAGTTATATATTCATTTCAAAATCAGACAGAACAGCAGAAATATTCATACTTTTCAGAAATACTTCCGCATAGCGTATCAAAAGAACTTTCACGCCTTAACTACTTAACAGAAATGGAAAACGTTTCAATACATCCGGAACCTCCGGCTTCTGCTGAATATGCTGAAAAACTTAAAAAAATATCTGAAGAAAAAAACGCTGATTATGTTATAACCGGTTCTTTTGCAGTATCAGGTAAAAACCTTACTGCGAAATCGCATATTTATATCAGAAGAACCGGACGCATTTTTGAATTTTCATCAGAACAGGAAACCGGGCCGTACATATCTAAGATAGTGAATGAAATATCAGAAAAAACGGCATATTATATCGACAGATACATTCCGAGAATGACCGAAGAACCTGAATTTGATCCCAAGAGCAAAAAATTCGAAAAGAAAGGTTTCGTAAAGCTAATAGCCCGAAAAGAAGATTCAGTAATTTATTACACAACCGACAAATCAACACCTGATCCTGAAAAAAATAAAACTACAAAAAAATATTCTGAGCCTATTCCAATATACAAAAAGACGACCATAAAAGCTATTGCACTGCGCGAAGGCTGGTTCCCGTCATCGGTTGCCAGCGAACAGTACTCACTGACAAATCAATACTCTAAATTGCACATTATTTTCTCGGCAGGTATTCCTGTTTTTACAGGAGACTGGTCAAAAGAATTAAGCCGAAACGATAACCGTACTTTTTCTCTTAAAGCTGATTTAGGTCTGATAGAAAACGTATATTTCCGTTTTGCATATAATACACTCGCAGCAAAACCTGACGACAGCACGCTCGGTATCAAATACAATCTTTACGGCGGATCAATAGGATTCGTATATCAGTTTAAATTCGGCGAGTATGTCAGACTTAAACCTCATGCCGGCGCAGGATGGTTTTACGGATATATCTCTCCGGATGACGGTTTTACAAAATCTCTGTTTTTAAAATCAAAAGATTCCGGCGACAGTACCGATGGTTTCTACGGAGAGCTTTCAGTTTCAGCCGGAATAGCAATAGGTCATGTTGAGTTCGGAGTAATCGCAGGCTATTCTTTTTATCGGCTTGAGAATGATGATGACATGAATATTCATAGTTATTCATTTTACACAGCACTCAGATTCTGACAAAGCAATTGACGTTTTTCAAAACAGTATGTATAATTATATAAAAAGCTCTCCTCCCGGGGAGCTTTTTATAAAGGGGATGCCTCATGAGAATGGATAAACTTACTATTAAAGCCCAGGAAATTATCGCAGATGCCCAGGAAACCGCTACAAAAAATAATAATCACGAAATTCAGCCGATTCATCTTCTTTCGGCGGCAGTGAACCAGAAAGGCGGCATCTTTCAGTCACTTTCTCAAATTATTGGAGCTTCAACTCAGCTGGTATCAGAAGAAGCCGATAAATACATTTCAAAATTACCGAAACAAATCGGAGCCGGTCCCGGCGGCGGACAGATGTCGCAGAAAATGAATGAAGTTTTAAGCAGTGCATGGGACGAGGCACAGAAACTTAAAGATGAATATCTCAGCAGTGAGCACATCATAATAGGTCTTTCCGCAGTAAAGGATACTCCGGCACATTCAATACTTTCATCGCACGGATTTACAAAAGAAAACATACTGCGCGCACTTTCGGAAATCAGAGGCTCAAAACGCGTAACAGACGAGAACGCTGAAGACCGCTACAAATCACTTGAAAAATATGCAAAAGATCTCACAAAACTTGTTCAGACGGGAAAACTTGATCCGGTAATAGGACGCGACGAAGAAATCAGGCGGGTGATGCAGGTATTAACACGCCGGACAAAAAACAATCCGGTTCTAATCGGAGAACCCGGAGTCGGCAAGACCGCCATTGTCGAGGGTCTTGCTCAAAGAATCGTTGCGGGTGACGTACCGGAAAACCTGAAGGGCAAACGTCTCATGTCGCTTGACATGGGGGCTTTGATTGCCGGCGCAAAATTCCGCGGTGAATTTGAAGAAAGACTTAAAGCTGTAATTGACGAAGTTGAAGAAAGCGAAAATACCGTAATTCTTTTTATCGATGAAATGCACACCCTCATAGGAGCAGGAGCCGCAGAAGGTTCAGTTGATGCTTCAAACATGCTGAAACCCGCTCTCGCAAGAGGCGAACTGCGCTGTATCGGAGCTACAACGTTAAACGAATATCAGAAGTATATTGAAAAAGATAAAGCTCTTGAACGCCGTTTTCAGCCTGTATACGCTTCTGAACCGTCGGTTGACGACACCATCGCCATTCTCAGAGGCTTAAAAGAAAAATATGAAGTACATCACGGAGTAAGAATTGCAGATTCGGCAGTTGTTGCCGCCGCAATTTTATCAGACAGATATATTACAAACAGATTCCTTCCTGACAAGGCGGTTGATCTTATTGATGAAGCGGCATCATTAATAAAGATGGAAATTGATTCCATGCCGCTTGAAATTGATGAAATAGAACGCAAAATCCGTCAGCTTACAATTGAAAAAGAAGCTGTAAAAAAAGAGACCGATAAAGCAAGCAAGGCTCATCTTGATAAAATCAATGAAGAACTTGCTAATCTAAATGAAAAGAAAAACATCCTTGCATCCCACTGGCGCAAGGAAAAGGAAATCATTTCTTCAATCAGAAGAGCAAAAAGCGATATCGAGTCACTCAGACTTGAAGAACAGAAACTTGAAAGGGAAGGCAATCTCAATAAAGTAGCCGAAATACGTTACGGAAAGATTGTCGAACTTGAGAAGTTTCTCACTCTTCAGCAGTACGCCCTCGCCGATGTTCAGAAAGAACAAAAGCTTTTAAAAGAAGAAGTAACAGAAGAAGAAATCGCATCCATTGTTTCACGATGGACAGGGATTCCTGTCAATAAAATGCTTGAAGGCGACAAAGAAAAGCTTATCAAAATGGAAAAAATTCTTGAGCATCGCGTCGTCGGTCAACACGCCGCTATCAGCGCGTTATCTGACGCAGTACGCAGATCACGTTCGGGTCTACAGGATCCAAGCAAGCCGATTGGTTCATTTATCTTTCTCGGTCCAACAGGTGTCGGTAAAACAGAAACAGCAAAGGCAATAGCTGAATTTCTTTTTAACGACGAAAAGGCCGTCGTAAGAATCGACATGAGTGAATATATGGAGAAGCATTCAGTCGCAAGACTTATAGGTGCGCCTCCGGGATACGTCGGATACGATGAAGGCGGACAGCTTACGGAAGCAATCAGAAGAAGACCTTACGCGGTTGTGCTTTTTGACGAAATAGAAAAAGCACATTCGGATATATTTAACATATTTCTTCAGCTCCTCGACGAAGGACATTTAACGGATTCGAAAGGACGAAATGTTGATTTCAAAAACACACTGATAATCATGACTTCCAACATTGGAACCTCGTATATTTCGGACACTTCAATAAAAGAAGAAGAACGTTATGCCGGTGTCGAACAGGAACTCAAGATGAAATTCAAACCCGAGTTTCTGAACAGGGTGGATGAAACTATAATTTTCAATCCTCTGTCTAAAGACAACATCGGCGACATAGTAAAACTTCAGCTTTCGGAATTCGCCTCCAGAATTAAAAAGAGCCATGGAATAGAAATGGAAATAACTTCAAAAGCTCTCAAGTATCTATCTGAGAACGGATATGATCCTAATTTCGGAGCGAGACCTCTCAAGCGTCTTATTCAGAAAGAAATATTAAACAAACTTTCTGTTAGAATTCTTTCGGGCGAAATACTGCCTGAACATAAAATTAAAATTGACTTCACCGACGAAATTACTATAAAGAGCCAATGAAGTCATGCAAACAATTAAGCTCCGCGGGATTATTTCTTATTTTTCTTCTGTCATTTTCAGGATGCTCCGAAGAAAAATTTACTCCCGCAGAGTTCGATCCAATAATCAACCTTAATGCTCCGGCTAAACAGAACCAAGGCTCATTTGTTTTCGACAATAAAGCATCGTTTAATTTGCCTCAGGGCATGGAACCCGTCACAGGCAAACTTCTCATTGAAGCTAAAAACGCCGTCAAAAAAAATGAAACAGAAAAATTTCAATCCGAAATCAGAAACGTATGGATAGATAAAAAAGAAAATATCCTGATGGTTTTGTCCGTCCCGTCTTATTTTTACAGCAATGATGATTTTGCTATTTCGAGTGATATAATACAAAATTACAAAGATAATATCGCAGGCGCTAAAGTGCACCGCGATTTCAATTCTTCTACGTCTTTCAATATTCTTCAAATAGCTGTTGAAATCCGAAGCATAATCCTTTACAAATTCATTATATACTCACCTGAAGTAAAAATGGAACTTTCATTTATAATTCAAAAAGATAATTTTTTCAGGAACAGGTCGCATATCAGCGGTATAATAGAATCCGTTCAGCTTCAAAGATAACCCTCTTCTTTCATGCTTAAAAATGAATCTTCACAAACAATTAGATGATCAAGAAGAGGTATGCCGACAATTTCACCGGCATTTGCAAGACGCTTCGTCGCGCGGAGATCCTCTTCTGATGGTTTCAATGAACCTGATGGATGGTTGTGAGCAACGATAATCGAACTTGCCGATTCTTTTATCGCTTCTCTGAATATTTCTCTCGGATGAATTATCGTCTGTGTAACCGTCCCGCGCGATATGGATGAAAATTTTAAAACCTGGTTTCTGTTATTTAAATTGATTACCATAAATTCTTCCTGAGGCAGACACGCCGAGTGCGGCAGCAGATACTTCCACACCTTGTACGGAGTATCTATTATTTCACCGATATTTTTTCCGTTTGTTATGCGTCTGCCCATTTCAAGAGCGCACTGAATTCTTACGGCTTTTGCAAGACCGACGCCTTTCAGCATTGCGAGCTCACGAAGACCGGATTTCCGGATTCCATGAAGCCCCCTGCACTTGTTATAAACATCAGCCGCGAGATTTATTACATTTTTGCCGCTTGTACCGGTATTTAAAATTACCGCTATCAATTCAATATCAGACAGGGTTTTTACTTCACAGCCGTTAAAACATTTCTGCATAGGCAAATGAATATTTGATTGATCCATACCAGCTCCTTTTTATTTTGACAAATCTACTACCTTATACGAAAATAATTGCTGTTATGGACAAAATAAATGAAATAATTTGCCTAGATATAGGAAATACCAACACAAAATGCGCCGTTTTCACCGAGTACGGCGAAGAAAGTCTTTTTCTGTCATCGGAAAACAGCGCTTTATCCCAGCTGCTTGAAAATCTGCCTAAAATTAAGTTTCTGGCTTATTCCTGTGTTAATCCTTTATTTGAAGAAAGTGTAATTTCATTCTGCGAGAATAACAAAATAACCATGCTTAAAATAAGCGACATGCTTCATCTTGGATTTACAAACATGTATAATTCAACAGCCGGAGCAGACAGACTTGCAAACGCGGCAGCAGCTTCGGCAATTTTTCCGGATGATAATGTTATAGTTGTAGATGCCGGCAGTGCAATAAATATTGAAGTCATAGAATCATCCATCTTCAGAGGCGGAGTGATTCTCCCCGGCATATGCACGGCATTTGCCGCTCTCACGGAAAAAACTGCAATGCTGAAAAAACTCAAATATTCCAAACCTTCATCTATAATCGGGAAAAACAGCTCTGAAAATATATCATCCGGAATATTCTACGGTACAATCGGTGCTTTAAAATACATTCTTGACGAAATAAGCCGTGAAAGCGGAAAAACATACAAGGTTGTTCTAACAGGCGGAGACGCTGAACTTATAAGCGGATCAATCGATTCTGATCTGACAGATAGATTGTTCACACTCAGAGGTATTAAATTCCTTGCTGATCAAAATCTAATTAGTATTTAAAGAGGTCAATATGTTCTGTAGAGAATGCGGAAAACAAATTTCAAATAATGCTTCGATTTGTCCCGGATGCGGAGTAAGTGCCGGCAATGGATCAAATTTCTGTCCAGGTTGCGCTTCCGAACTGGAAGCCGGTTCAGAATTCTGTCGAAAATGCGGAACAAAACTGCTTAAAGCAACAAGATCAAAACTTGCAGCCGGTCTCCTAGGCATCTTTTTAGGAAGCTGGGGGATTCACAGATTCTATCTCGGTTACATAAACATCGGGGTAATCCAGATAGTCGTAACATTCATCACTTGCGGAGTCGGCGGGTTATGGGGCTTCATCGAAGGAATACTTATTCTTTGCGGAAACACTATTACAACCGATTCAGAAGGCAATCCGCTTAGCGAATGAAAGACTGCAAATGCAGTCTTCATTCACTAAATAGACTTACCTGTTAATTAGTCCTTTTACTTTGCTGCCGGCTTTACTTTTTGCCTTATCAGTCTGTTTTGCGGCTTCCTTTTTTGCTTTATCCTTCGCCTTATCTTTAGCGGCATCGATTACTTCTCCGCCCGCTTCTTTTACGGCATCCTTGATAACATCATCAATTGAAGAGAGTTTCGGTGAAACGAGATCTGCATTAGGTTTAGCAACATTTCCTTTGATTTTTTCTTTCAGGAATATTTCACCCTTATCATTCAATAGAGGCTTCAAAGCTATGTCTGCAATTTTAGCAGGTGTAACAAATTTAGCGGCTTTACCCTTAATTGCTTTTGAAGCGAGAGATTCAATGCGTTTCTTAACAGTTTCAGCATGCTTCTTTGCAATGGAAAGATCGGCATCAATATCAACAACTGAACTTGCTATATTCATGCTTCCTTTAAACAAAAGAGTATAATCATCATTTGCAATCTTGCCGTCTTTGAAAGAAACAACGTTATTCTTATAATGAGCCGAAACGAATCCGTTTTTCCAGTTAATTTCTTTTTTAAGAAAATCAAATTTTCCGGAATACTTCGAAAGCTGTTCGACATTAATCATTTCATTGAAAATCTGAAGCCCTGTAATAGTTCCATAAGGCGATCCGACACGGAGAGTGATTTCAGGATTCAAAATGCGGGTTGACTTGTCGAAAGGAACAGCATTACCTGTAACTTCAAAGCCGATGTCAAACGACTCAACGCTTCCTGATTTAGGTCTGCTCACAGTTTTAATTCCGCCGGAAACAACAAATACGGCATTGTCTTTATTCATAAGATCTGAAGGATCAATTACTATATCATGAACCTTCGCAGTAACTTTATAAAGCATAAGACTCTGACCGCTTGCCTGATCGTAAAAACTTATTTGCGCATCCTGAAGCCCTATTGAACCGATATTTACAGCAACCGGAATATCATCCGCTTTCACCGGAGCAGAATCCTTTGGTTTGTCTTCAGGAGAAACTTCTTTTTCTTTTTGTGATTTATCTTTTTTTGCCGGAACAAGAAGATCAGAAAAGTTAAACATTCCGTTTTTGTATCTGATTATGTTTATTTTAGCTGAATAAAGCATTACCTCGTTTAAAACAAACTGCTTTTTAAGAAGCGGAGGAATAGAGAGCTTAAACTTGAATGAACCAAGCGCCGCGAAAACATCATTTTCCCCAATAGGTTTCCCTTTTAATGACTTCAACTGCTCTTCTGTTTTAAAATTTGAAACCTTAACATCTTTGACTTCAATGCCGCTTACCGCAGAAAAAATACTGCTGTCAAATGAAGCAACACGAACCTGACGGTGTAGAACATTTTCAAGCTGTGATTCGACAAAATCTTTATCAACGATAATATAAACCGCAATTAGGATTCCGGCAAATAACAGAATAAAAGAACCGAAGATTACCGCTAATACTTTTAAAAGCTTTGATGAACTTTTTGACTTTTTAGCAGAAATAATTTTTTTTGGTGAACTTTTTTTAACTGGTTTAACTTGCTTTTTCATAACACCCCTTTTTCCGTATTAAATAAAATAAAAGCAATAAGGTCAAGCGAATTATAGAGAAGGATCTTCCGGCCAGTTATGTTTCGGATAACGGCCTTTCATTTCTTTGCGGACTTCGATATAGCTGTTTTTCCAGAAATTTTTGATGTCGCTTGTAACCTGAACCGGTCTTCCGGCAGGGCTCAAAAGATTCATTACAAGCGGTTCGCCGCAGACAAGCGGATTTTCCTTCACACCGAACAGTTCCTGAATACGTAAAGATACGGATGCTTTTTCCGAAGAATAATCTATTCTTTTACGTTTGCCCTCTTTGAGCGATATGAACTCGGGAGCATATTTATCAAGCCGCTTTATAAGTTCATAACCGACATGAGCCGACAGAGCGGAATAAATATTATCCTGCGGAAAGACTGAATTTGATTTGAAATCCGCATAATCAGCAAGCCAATCACAAACATTAGTTTTAAGTTTTGCCGAACTGAAATCAGAATATTCATCTACTCTACGAGAAACATAATCAAGTCTTTCAATAAGCTGTCTGCAGTCATCCCCCAAAGATAATGAATCCAATCCATCTTTTTTCAGTTTCTTGATTGCTTCTGTCTTCAGAACTGAATAATCAACATCACTCAAAGCGCAAGGATGTTCCTCAACGGGCATCATGCCTATCATTTTTTTGCGGAACGCCGAACACTGCCAATTGTTCCATCTGATTTCATATTTCAAAGGAGCAGTACGGATAATAGTGTCAATAAGCTCTTTTTTTATTTCGGTATAAAGCAAAATGTGATTTCCGGCAGAAGTTTCCGTAAGCGGCGCAACGATATACTGCGGTCCGGATGAATATAAAACCGCCTGTTTTCCGAGAGAAAGCATGTAGTGAGTATTTTTATCGGTTCGGATTTTTCGTCCGATTCTATCCGGATAGGCGGAAATCAAAAGTTTTGAAGAAAAAGAAGCATCGACTTTCGATAATTCGCCTTTGATTCCCATTCTCTCACAAAGCTTTTCGAATTCAGAAACAATTCTTGAATATTTATTCTTATTATTAATTACATCTTCTATTAAATAATCAATATCAGCTGTAATATTTCCGTAAGAGCGAAAATCATCGGACAATAATACCGCAAGAAGTACAGCAGTCTGTTTTTCCGGCTCATCAGATTTAACTATCATGGATGCCAACCGGGGATGAACAGGCAATGACACAGCGAACTTTCCGGTTTCAGTTATGACATCATCATCGCTGATAAATCCAAGACCGCGTAGAAGATTAACAGCCTCGGATAGAGCTGATGCCGGAGGTTTTTCCGGAAAATTTAAACTCATATCGGCAAGAGAACCCCACAACGCATTTTCAAGAGCAAAGGTTGAAAGATCAGAAGATAATATCTCCGAAAGATCATGCGGCATTTTGTAGTTTTTTTCATTCCAGTACCTGTAAGCAATGCCCGGAGCTACACGTCCGGCTCTTCCGGATCTCTGCGCCGATGATGATGCTGAACTCTCAAGAGTAATCCGATGATTCATCCCGCTTTGCGGATTATATCTAAGCTTGCGCACTAATCCGGAATCAACAACCGCTCTCACTGAATTTATTGTTATGCTTGTCTCCGCGACATTCGTTGAAAGAATAACAGCCTGTTTCTCTTTCAGCGTCCGTTTTACCACTGAGGATTGTTCTGCAGGAGACATACTTCCATGAAGAAGAAATATTTCTCCATTATAACTTCCGCTTCTGAGTCTCTCTTCTGTGCGTTTCATTTCTTTCAATCCCGGAAGAAAAACAAGCACATCCCCTTCTCCGTCAAGATCACGGAGAGCTGACGAGATCAATCTGCAAATTCCGTCTTCAAGATATTCATTCTTTTGAGGCGGCATATATTTTAATGAAACCGGAAAACTTCTTCCTTCAACATTAACTGAAGGCCAGTCTGACAAATATCCGTTAAATGAATCCGCGGAAAGCGTCGCTGACATAAGAAGAATTTTCAGATCATTTCTTATCAGCGTTTTCGCGTCTATAAGAAATGCAAGCGACAAGTCGGAACTTATACTCCGCTCATGAAATTCATCTAGAATCACAGCATCAATTCCGCCGAGAGAAGGATCTGACTGAATCATGCGGAGAAAAACCCCGTCCGTAACAACTTCGATTTTTTCTCCGCGGATTTTGTCAAAGCGCGTTATGAGTCCGACTCTGCCGCCGGGTTTCTCGCCGATCAATGAAGCAATTCTCTCGGCACAGCTTCTTGCTGCAAGCCGCCTCGGCTGGGTTACAATAATTTTACCCGGTATTTTTTCAGAAACGGCAAGAGGAACGAGGCTCGTTTTCCCGGCTCCTGCAGAAGCCTGAAGAATAAGATTTGACTCTTCCAGAAGACGG
Organism: Spirochaetota bacterium; assembly: GCA_023396615.1. Taxonomy (GTDB): domain Bacteria; phylum Spirochaetota; class UBA4802; order UBA4802; family JAFGJZ01; genus JAKJGA01. The sequence goes on from JAEWVM010000009.1 coordinate 52,022, forward strand.
GAACATATCTCATCCAGTCGCGGAAAAACGGGAAGATTTCTGACTTCATCATTCATTTCTGAATCAATTCTGCCTTATTGATATTTTCCTGTCATGAATGATAATTCTGTCTTCACAGAAATATTTTACGGCAAGCGGATATATTTGATGTTCTTCTTTTAAAATCTTTGCACTCAAAGACTCTTCCGTATCATCGTCACTTACAGAAACTGCGCTTTGCAGAATTACCGGACCGGTATCGGTTCCTTCATCAACAAAATGTACGGTACATCCGGCTATTTTAACACCGTAATCAAGAGCCTGTTTCTGAGCATGAAGCCCCGGAAAAGAAGGAAGCAGTGCCGGATGAATATTCATGATGCGGTTTCTGAATTCATTTATCAGATAAGGAGAAATGATTCTCATATAGCCGGCCGCACAAATGAGATCGGTAGAATGCGAACGCAATATCGAACACATCCCGGCTTCATATTCTTCTTTTGAAGAATAGCTTTTCGGATTTACAAAAAAATACGGAATACCGAGAGAGCGCGCCGTTTCAAAAGCCTTTACTCCGTCGACATTGGAAATAAGAACACCGTTTTTAGCAGAAATATAACCTGACTCGATACTCTCGGCAATCGCTTTGAAGTTTGAACCGCGGCCTGATACAAGATAAGAAATTTTCTTCATGCGATCCTCACTGAATCAAGATAATTATCTTCAGCTGCTTTATCAGCTGTAACCGTAAATTCGGAATTATTTCCACGAACGGTAATTGTATTTGTTTTATCAGCATCCGGCTTTCCATGCCGGTAAAGAACAGTATACGCTGTTTCAAGATCGGCTTCAGAAGCATTACCGCGGATAAAACCTACAGGTCCTCTGAAATTAGAAATAAGATACATGTCGGATTCATGCGAATATTTATCAAGAATTTCCGTCTCTTCGGCATTGCGTGAGACGATAAGCTTACAGGATGTTGAAAGCCTGTAATGACGGCCGACACTCAATAAATAAATGTCTATATCTCGGTAATCCGGATGCACCGAAAGAAGATCCTTAAGTCTCGCGGAATAAGTTATATCGGTAAAAAGACATCCTCCGGCAGGAGAAGCATACTCTTCAATTCCGTATTCGCGCGCCAAAGAAAACTGCCGGTCTCTTCCGCGTCCGTTGATATCAAGAAGCTTTTCTCTGTCGATGAGACCGTCTCTTTCGGCTTTTATCGGATTCAGGAGTTTCGCCGAGAGAGGACGAAGAAGGTAATCCTTCAAAGATGATTCTTTTTCTATAAGGTTCATTTTATTGCGCTGTTGCGACATCGGTCTTTGACCGACAACTTCACCGGTAGCGACAAAATCATAACCGTTCTTTCTCATATATTCCGCTGCATAACGGAGAAAAAATATTTTGCAGTCAACGCACGGATTCATATTCTTTCCGTAACCGTATGAAGGATTTTTAAGCATTTCCATGTATTCCGAACCGGTACGGATATGCTGAACCTGCAGACCTATTCTTTCGGCGTAAAGTGATGCTTTGGTTTCGTTTGGATCGGCATGCGGCGGAAAAAACGGAAGAAGAAAATGAAGACCGATTAGCTCAATGTTTTGTTCAAGAAGAACCTTGGCGGCAAGAAGCGAATCAAGCCCGCCCGAATATAATAAAATGCCCTTTGCTTTTTTCATTACTCAAAGCTAAAAAATATGCCGAGAACGTCAATATTAATCCTTCGGCAGGCTACTGATTATCAACACGGAAATAGATGCGCTTCCACTTATATGATCCGTCCTTGTAGAACGATGTAACGTAAAAATCCTGTTCAGTAGCTTTTTCGATGACATCAAGGGCTATCTTGTTTGAATTATCCGCGATCTCAATGTCGTTATCAGCCGTAAGAATAAGCTTTACCTTTTCATCCGTTACTGAAGAAATATTATCATAAACTTTCTCGTCGGTAGAATCGTATTTCTGCGAATCCATGTATTCGAGATATCCGTAATAATCGAAATAATCACCAAACTCCTGTATCGATGCCGAAAAAAAATCAGCGCAGGGATAAACAATCACGTGAAAAAAACCGGCAGCTTTTTCACCCTGTCCGACTCTTTTAACGAGTTGGCGAAGCATGGAAAACTGGGTATTTATTATCAATTCATTCATTATGAATTTAATATGGCGTTTTTTCATCCATTCAAAAGAATGAATCATCTTTTCGATCCGCGCTTTAAAATCCTTATAATGAATTTCGCCGAGGCCCACCACAAAGATATACGGCCCGATAATTCTGCCGTTTTTGTCGTAAGATGCTTCAACTATGACGCGGTTTTTTTGTTCGTTAAGCTTGCGTCTGTATTCGAAGGGAACAAGTTCGTTAAAATCGCTGATCTCTTTCATAATGCTATTTAAAGCCATATTTTTTTATTAGTCAATTCATTAATCAATTTAGACCGCAGATAAAAAAAAGCGAGCCGAAGCCCGCCAACAAAATATTAAGAAGGGTGAAGATGTAACAGCCGATCCGATGTCCCGGCGCTATTAGAAAGGGGATTATAACGCGCCGGAACAATCGGCTATCAATGAGGACATAATAAGCGATATAATAAAACTGTCAATTAAAATCCGTCCGGTTGGTATTTTTTATTATATTTTTATCTTTTTTTCTATTTTTTTCGAACAACCTTTGTATTGCAGGGTTTATTACATGATAATTGTAATTATAACCGTAAAACACAGTTTTTCATGAAACTGACGCTTATATAATATTTTTAATTGAAAAATGAGGTATCTCAGGAGATGATTGTCATTATGAAGAACAGCAGTCTTCAAAAAAGCCGTGATACAACAGATTCGTCTCTCACATGGTATCTTGACAGAATAAACAAGATTCCGATGCTGACAAGAGAGGAAGAAGATCTCTATGCCCGTTTGGCGAAAAACGGCGATCCGGAAGCCAAAAACGTTCTGGTAAAATCAAATCTTAGATTTGTCGTATCTATAGCAAAAAAATATCAGACTAACGGAATATCACTGCTAGATCTCATCAACGAAGGAAACATGGGTCTTATCAAGGCCGCCGAAAAATTTGATCCGGACAAAGGATTTCATTTCATATCATATGCAGTGTGGTGGATACGTCAGGCTATAATGCTTGCGATTTCACAGAAAACTTCGCTGATCAGAATTCCGCTCAACAGAAGCGCCGATCTTCAAAAAGTCGAAAAAGTTCATAAATCTCTCGAATCTAAACTTCACAGGGAGCCCACTGCCGAGGAAATATCCGAAGGCCTCGACATGAACAATGACCAGCTCAACTACCTGAAAAATATACCTCAGGAATTCGTTTCTCTTGATGCGGCAATGAGCGATTCTGACGATACACCGATAGTCAACATGATCGAAGATGACAGGGGAGATTCACCGGATAAAGAAATTTTAAACCAGACATTATCAAACGAAATAAAAAACATTCTCGAAACGCTAACCAAATCAGAAAGAGAAATCATCAAAATGCGTTTCGGTCTCGATGAACATAAACCAATGTCGCTTCAGCAGATAGGAGACAAATACGGTCTCTCCAAGGAACGCATACGCCAGATTGAAAAAAAAGCTCTCAGAAAACTGAATGCATCCCCTATCCGCCATAACCTCGAAGGATTTATGGGCGAATAATCAGCTTCCGTGTTTTTCCTTCAAATATCCGTATATTTCATCCTGAGATCGTGTTTTAACCTCTCCGCCTCGGTAATACTTGTTTGAAAGCGATTCATCGAGAATTCTCGATTTAATATTATCATTCCATGATATCTCAAGAATATCGCGGAGCTCATTTCTTATTGAACTATCATAAATAGGAACGGCTACCTCGATCCTGTTATCAAGATTTCTGCTCATTAGATCTGCCGAAGAAATATAACAAAGCTCATTGCCGCCGTTTGAAAAAAAATATACCCGTGAATGTTCAAGATACCGGTCAATAAGTCCTCTTGCTTCGATATTTGCAGTCGAACTGTCAAGCACAAGCGAGAACATACCGCGAACGAGAAGTCGGACTCTGACACCGGATTCTGCCGCACGGCGGATATATTTTATCATTTCACGGTCAACGAGATTATTTATCTTGAAAAATATTTCAGCGTCAACACCGCTTTCCGCATTACGTATCTCATTCTTGATAAGTCTCTTTAATTCATCTCGCATGTTAAAAGGAGCCACCAGCAGATTGCGGTAAGAATGATGCCTGAAATTCATTACAAAAAAATCAAAAAGTTCTGATATCTCGGAAGTTATTCTCTTATCCGATGTTAGAAGATAGTGATCGGTATATTGACGGGCAGTTTCTTCATTAAAGTTTCCCGTACCTATTATGCAGTAATTTTTAAACGCATTATTCTCGCGTCTGGTAATCATGCATAGTTTAGAATGAACCTTAAGGCCTGCAATCCCGAGAATTACCTTAACGCCCTCCTCTTTCATGAGGTTTGCCCAGTAGATATTATTGTCCTCGTCAAAACGTGCCTGAATCTCCATGAGAACCGTAACTTTCTTTCCGTTTTTGCTAGCATTGATGAGCGCATTCGAGATACTCGAATCCTTTGCCACCCTATAAAGCGTTATCTTGATTTCGGTAACATTAGTATCCATAGAGGCTTCACGCAGAAGATCAATAATCATGTTGAAAGAGTTATACGGAAAATGAAGCATCACATCGCGCTTACGTATTACGGATATTATGCTTGATTCGGAAAGCAGTTCCCTGTGCACAATCGGCTCACGTCTGATGTCGGAATCTTCGGAAGGAAGAATATTCGGAAACCGCATGAAGTCCTTGAAGTTGTGATATCTTCCGCCGGGTACAAAAGTTTCATTGCGCTTGAGATTCATTTTTTTGAGAAAATACGAAAGCATTTCTTCCGGAACGGTGGAATCATAACTAATGCGCACCGGAGCTCCGGAATGACGTTTCTTCAATGACTTGCTGACTTTATTAAGCAGTGACTCTCCCAAATCATCGCCGAGATCAAGCTCAGCATCGCGCGTCATTTTGATATCATATGCTTCAAAAGTATCATATCCGAACGGCGAGAAAATATCGCTCAAACCGAAACGGATGACGTCATCAAGAAAAATAACACATTTCTTTTCACCGTCCCTCGGCAGAACGATAAAACGCGGAATGAGTCCTGAAGGCACTTCTATAAGACTGTATTGGTCTTTCTTTTCGATTGAATTTGAAAGTTTTACCATAAGATAAATTGATCTGTCGCGAAGAGGCGGCAGAACTATATTCTTGCCAAGCATCACAGGAAAAATCTTGGGTCTGACGGTTTCATTGAAATAAATCCTGATGAACCGCTTCTGTTCCTCGTTAAGATTATTTTCATTCATGAAAAAGACATTACGTCTTTCGAGCTCTGTTATGATGTTTGAAAAGCATGTATCAAATTCGAGATGCCGCGTCCACATTATATCCTGGATCTCTGCGAGTATCTTCTTCGGATCACCGCCCATAAGAGGATAAGCCTTTTTGCCGAGAGGCGCAAATCTGTTAAGTGTCGCGACCTTAATTTCAAAAAATTCATCGAGATTTGAAGAATATATTCCAAGAAATTTGATTCTCTGCATAAGCGGAACGCCGGGATCATTCGCTTCCTGAAGAACCCTTGCATTAAATGATATCCAGCTTATTTCTTTTGGTCTATAGTCTTTCAAGAGTTTTTCCCCTGAGAAGACGAATCTTTAAAACTATTTCCTTCATCAAGCAGACGCTGAAGAATTTCTTTTTTATTTTTCATTTTCATAATCTTTTCATTCATCTTCTCTTCTATCTTTGCCATTTTTTTCATGACCTTGTCTTTCTCTCGCTCTTCCTTTTCTCTTTCTTTTTTTTCTGTAAGTAAAAGCGATTTCTTTAAAAGTTCAATGCTTCGAACTGTCACGACGCTTGAAGAATCAAGAATCTTTCGGGCAATTTTACCGGCCTTGAGAGACAAATCATCCGGCGATATATTTTTTGAATTTTCAAAAAATGAATCAATCATCTGGGCCGATTCATCCCTCAGACTGCGTATTATATTTTTGCCGAACTTGTCAAGATCATCATTTATAAATTTATAAAATACAAAATGCCCGCTGTTTTCTTTGATGTCCACGAATTTTTCGGAATCAAATTCAAACATGACGCATGAAGCAGTCGGAAGAGAAAAAACAAAATCTCTGCAGAAATATTTTGCAAGCTTTTCAAGAAGCGGATTATGCCCGACAATGCAGACATTATTGTATCTTTCGGAAATTGTTTCAATGCAATGCAGAACCGCTTCCATATCCTGAGAATAAAGGCTTTCATTGATCTGAACATTATCACGGGAAAAGCCTGACTCTTCCGCTATTATAACCGCACTCTCAAACGCCCGCAAAGCTATACTCGAATAAAAACCGTCAATAGCACATGAGTTATCTTTTTTGAGGTTTTCCGCAAGCAAATAGATATTTTTTCTGCCTGAAGTCGAAAGCAAACGCGCATAATCGGTTTCGTCATTATCCTTAACAGCTTTCCCATGACGAACAAGAAAAATTTTTTTCATATCAGTCTCCGAAACTTGTTCCGAGAAGACGCGCTTCCTTGACTAGCGGATCATCTTTCTGAACAGTTTTAATTTTTCCTGCAACTTCCTTTAATGGAACCGCAACCGTATCAGTATCCCGAAGAGAAGTCATAAAACCGAATTTTCCGGAATGAGCCAGTTCCGCGGCATGTGCGCCGAGGCGCGTGGATATTACACGGTCCATTGGAGAAGGAGATCCTCCGCGCTGAATATATCCCAAAATGGTTTCTCGTGTTTCAAGACCGGTATATTCCATTATTTTTTTAGCGATATAATGACCCTTAGATTTTTTTGGTTTAGGCGTGTCAATCCCTTCGGCAACCACTACAATCGAATACGGCTTACGCTCATCATATCTTTTGGTAAGAACACTGCAAATGGATTCCATAGTGTACGGAATTTCCGGAATCAGAATAACATCACCGCCTCCGGCAATACCGGAATAAAGAGCAAGCCATCCGGCATGATGCCCCATCACTTCAATTACCATAATGCGCTTGTGAGAATTCGCAGTCGTATGAATTCTGTCAATCGCTTCAGTCGCGATGTTAACGGCTGAATAAAATCCGAAAGATACGTCCGTACCCCAGACATCATTATCAATAGTCTTCGGAACGCCTATGATATTGAGACCTTCCTTGTGAAGCTGATAGGCCGTCTTCATGGTTCCGTTGCCGCCGAGGCAGATTAAACAGTCAAGACCAAGCTCTTTGTAGTTCTCCTTAATAGTCTGAACCTTGTCGAGAGTGCCGTTGTCGTTTTTGAACGGTTTTTCCCTTGAAGTGCGCAGAATGGTTCCGCCCTCAGTTAGAATTCCTGAAAGAAGATTTTCAGTAAGAGTTACATACTCCCGGTCGATCAGCCCCCTGAAACCGGAACAGATTCCGATAACTTCCATGCCGTATTCGACAATGGCGCTTTTTCCGACACCGCGTATAGCCGCATTCAGTCCGGGACAATCCCCTCCTGCAGTCAGAATTCCGATACGCATGCCTTTACTTTTCATAAGTTCCTCGATTGAAAAAGTCGTAATTATTGTAGATCTGCCGCGCAGAAAATGTCAAATCAATAGATTGAGGCGGGTATAAATTTAAAATTAAGACTGAACATAATCTTAACAAAATCAGAATTTGAAGTGACGTTTTATGCTCATCGCTTCAAAAGCACAGACTTCATGACAACAGTAACAGCGAATGCACTTGGATAAATCAACCTTCAAATGTTTGCCTTCTTTCGATTGTCTGACGGAAATAGCCTGAGGAGAACATATCGAAAAACACTTCATGCACAAAACGCATTTTTCTCCTATGGAAGGAGCCGGTATAAAAACATTACGAACGAGATTATAAATTCTACGGTTAAGAATTTTCCGCAGAAAAGCGATGTCTGTGACTTTTTCAACGAGCTTAAAAGATGAAGGCTTCAAAGATACGGCATCATCACCGGATATTTCGACTTCAAAGCCGTCACGTCGCTTTTTAGCTTCATAAAGAATCGGAATATCATCAGATTTGTAGCCGATAATTTCCGAACAAACGCAGTCCAGTGCCAGCGGATCGAAAGATGCACCGATAAAATTAGTGCTGACAGGCGAACCGTTTCTCGGACCGTCACCTTCCATCGATACGACAGCATCCATAATGGCGAATGATGGAGCAACCAGATCATGAAGATCAACGATCATTCCAGCGAAATACTTTCTTTCGACGAAACGAAAATGAAATTTTGATTTTTCAAGACCGCTGATAACACCGAAAATGTTTTTAATGACGCCGGTATAATACATCTGCTGATGAGTCTTAAGCTTTGCCATGGAAACGATTATATCATTATCAATAACTGGTTTCGCTATATTGAATTTTCTGGTAACTTTGCCGTTAGGCGCATCGACAGAAACGGTGTCCTTGAAATCTACAATTTGAACGCCGAGTCTGCGCGCGGCTTGCGCGATTCCGCATTTTTCCGCAACACTGTAAACCGATTCAACAGCCGGAGAATCTCCAACACTAACGGTAAAACCGTAATCCATAAAAAGAGAAGCGGCAGCCTCAAATACAGCCGGATGTGTCGTAACTGCTTCATCAGGATGCGCTCCCATAAGCATGTTGGGCTTGAGAAGAACTCTGCTTCCTTTTGATTTTAAAGAATCAATGCCGCCGGCAAGATTAAATGTTTTATTGAGGGCTTCTTTAACATCTTTAAGATTATATGTATCAAGCCTTGAAAGTGCAACGACGCTTTTCATACTGTCAGCTTAGCAAAGAAATAATTATCTGCAAGATATTTTTGCGTTACAAAATATTTTTGCGTTACAAATTTTGCGAACTATATTATTTTACTTCAGCGATTCATCACATTTCAATATTCATCAACAGACAATTCATCATAAAACGACAAGCTTAGAAAATCCTTCAACACGCATAAAAACAAAGAGAAAATGATTGATTTTTTTTATTATAAATGAAATATTAAGTAACCGGCGGAGATCAACATGAAAAGACTCAGAATCGGCCTCCAAACTGCGAGACTGGAATACGGCTACGGTGTAAAATTATGGCAGGGAGCGCTGATTGCCGCAAAACAAAGAGATGCCGATCTAATAGTATTTCCCGGGCGCAATCTGAATTCTCCACACGGATATGATTATCAATATAACAGCATTTTCAGCTTGATGAATCTTGATAATATTGATTCGCTCATACTGATTACAACACTTATCAGCAATTACGTTAACAAAGAAGAGTTAAATAAATTCCGCATGAATTTTTCCGATCTTCCAATAATCAGTGTCGGAGCAAGAATTGAAAATACTCCCAGCATTCTCATAGACAACCGGTCCGGAATCAGAGATCTCGTAAAACATCAAATTGAAGTTCACGGCGCAAAGAGAATCGCATTCATCAAAGGACCTGAAAATAACTGGGAAGCCGACGAAAGATATCAGGCATATAAATTGGAATTAGAAGCGAACGGAATTCCTTTTGATGAAAAACTTATCGGCAACGGAGATTTTACTTCTCACAGTGTAGCTCCCGCGATTGAGAAAATATTGAATTCAAACGATCTTCTTCCTGAAGTATTTATGTTTGCAAATGATGAAATGGCAATTCATGGAATGAGGCTTCTCAGAGAAAAAGGCATAGATATTCCCGGAGATACTTCTATTACGGGATTTGATGATATACGTGAAGCGGCAGCACAGTCTGTTCCGATAACCACAGTATCTCAGCCGCTCGCGGAGATGATCGACCGCGCGGTAAATCTTGCTGTTGAACTTGCGCAGGGCAAAGAAACCCCTTTTGAAACAATTCTTCCAACACACGCCGTTATCAGATCATCATGCGGGTGCATTGCCCATTGCGTAAATGACGTCGTAAATATAAGAAAAATTAATCTTCCCAAAGATGATAAATATGACATGTGCAGTCAGGTTCTCAAGATTCTTGATGAACACAATTTTGACAACTATTCCGGCAAAAAAACAAGGCGTGCAAATGTCGAACAGATCATTCGCAAAATTATATCTTTATCATCCGGCAATAAAAACGAAACAGCCGATGAAAGCGATATTTTTTCATTTTTCAATTATTTCAGTCGAATGCTGATGGAAGAATCTTCACAGGGACTTCAGCCGGAACATTGGCAGATTCCGCTTTCAATTCTTTCTGAGTTTGTTAATTCCTCACGTGCAACAGATATTATGCTTGATCAGTTCAGGTTTCTCGTACGCGCCTGCGCGGTTCTAACCCTTGATTCAGCGCTCAACATGCGCGTTGCGAATCAATATGAATTTGAAAGAATAATCGAACACATTCATGATTTAGAATACGATATCTCTTCTGTAGTCGATTTGAATTCTCTCATACAAATTCTCGTAAGAAAGCTACCAAGCGTGGGAATCAACACCTTCATTCTGTCAAAATATAAAACCGATTGGGAACAGAAGCGCGATGACGAATGGTCAGGACTCCCGGATCTAAAATGCGTGGCCTCTATGTGCGACGGCCGTGAAATGAATACACTTGAACTAAATGACTGTGGTGCATTAAAGTGGATTGCATCTCCAGACAGATCTGAAAATGACAGAAGCAGGGCGTTTGTAATTTATCCCCTGTTTTTCCGCGAAAATCATTACGGAATTGCAGCCTATGAACTTTCGCTTCAAAGCGGGTTCATATACGAAAGTCTGACGACCCAGATATCAGGAGTTTTAAAACGTATATTTCTATATGACGCGAAAGACAAAGCCGAACAGGGTCTTCGGCAGGCAATGCGCGATCTCGAAATTTTTAATGCACAGCTCAGTCAGCTTTCAATAACAGATGAACTGACAGGATTGTTTAACAGGCGCGGTTTTATGAAAATGGCAGAACACTCATCGTTTCTCGCGCGTCAAATGGGACAGCCCTCCATGCTGATTTTCGCAGATCTCGATAAACTGAAAAAAATCAACGACACTTACGGACACGACGAAGGCGACTGGGCGATAAAAACAGTTTCCGAAGCTTTGAAAAAAACATTCCGATCCAATGATGTGGTCGCGCGTCTCGGCGGAGATGAATTTACTGTTTTCGCGACAAATATGAAAGAAGAACTTCTTCCAAGATCTCAGTCCCGCATAAATGATTTTTTAAAACAAAGATGTACCGAAAAACAAAAGGAATATGAACTGACTATAAGCATCGGTCATGTTATCTGCCCGGTTAACGAATCACTGAGTATCGAAGAGTATATGCAGATAGCCGACAGCCGTTTGTATGAACAGAAGAAAAAGAAACATACTGAGAGCTGATGGAATCTGTTATTGATGATTCAGGGCGTTATGCAATAATTTAAAGGGCATCCTATGCCCTTTACCCGGTTTTGCCGGATGCTCCGGACGCGCGTTGCGAGGCGCTATTATTTTGACATCCTGCCAAATATTGAAGCGCTTCGATGGCGGTTCTCGTAACGCCTTAGTATCAGCCTTCAGCGTACAATTTGCGTTCTTACTCTGTTTATTTATCTTTTTCTGAATTGCTTTGCCCACTTTGGATATTTTCATTAACATTCATTTCGAAATTTCATTACACGGATGAAAGCGGCATGTGTCAGGGGAATACTGTCACTGAAGAGATAAATTATTGATTCCTTTCAATCTTTTGATTATTATGATTTAATTTAATATTCTTTTCTTTTTTAAATCCACCCAAATGATATATTAAGATAGCAGCATATCCTAACAATAAGATGTATATTAAATATTTTCTTATTTCTTTAACACCAAATCCTGAAATAAAACCATCAAGTATAATCAAAATGCCCATAATAATTGTATAAGCTATTAAAGTTGATATCATGTCCATCAACATTACTCACTCCTTATAATCCCGAACGGTATTCCGCCTGAAAATCTATCAATTAATTACAATTTCATCCCTGAGTTTTTAAAACTTATGCTCTTTCTGTTGCTTCCATTTCTGCACTTCTGCGCAATAATTCATAGTATTCAGATTATCTTCATGCCCGCAATATAACATTTTACTTTTCAAATAATTACTGCGCCTATCCGCAAATAATTTTAACCCGCTAATTCCATCACAACCTTCTACTCCATGAATGAATAAAGGAAAATGACATTGGTTTATTATTTAATTTTCATTTCATAATATTATTACACGTTCATTCACTTCGCTCAGTATACGCGCATATGTTCTTGTTGATATCAATCAGATCTATCCAATTTATTCGACTCTTACGGCTCCGACTATCACGTACCAATAGGCGATTATCAAATCTTTCAGTATTTTCTTTATATCATTTTGTCTTCGTAAGCTACGGCAACTCATTGATATAAATCAGTCTAATATCATTTTCATTACATCTTTCTACAACAAATGTTTCTCTGCCAGAAGATTCATAATACAAAAGCTCAACCTTCACATATTTCAGAAAACCATCTTTATCTTTTTTGTTTTCAATCATAACTTCAATAGCTTTATTTTCAAGCTTATAGCTGATTTTATTTTCAGGTAAATTTATCAATCCTATTTTTGGATAAATTGCTATTAAACGATATAAAAGAAATCCATCCAGAACAGACGCATTAGTAATTGTGAGATAAGTTTTAAAAAAATAATCATTCTCATTCTGAGATTCCAATTGACCTTTGCTTAACAGATATTTTTCATTATATTCTTTTAAGCTATACCTTTTCATTGAATCAATAAATTCACTCTTTCTTGGTGGCGGGAAGATACTCGTATATCCGCTGAAAATATATCCTGTTTTATTTTTATAATTAACTTTTAGCCAATTCCCCTTTATATTATCTACGACAAGATAATCCTTAGTATTTTCAATTAATTCAAATTTTACTCCATATTCGATATTAGCTACAACTCTTGAATTCAAATCTTTATTTTCTCGAAGATTAATTCCTGTCAGCGCGTAGGAATACCTGTATGTTTTTTCATTGCTATAAGCAATTGAAGAAAAGCAATGTAAGAATAAAGTTAAAATAAATAATTTTTTGAACATATCAGCCTAACCTTCCTTCAGAAAATATATCATTCAAGCGCGCTGTTTGACCATGCAAGACCAATTTTATAATATTGCCGAATCAGTAAAAATATCGAACTTTCATACGAACAGAATTGGTCATTTTGCTTTTTAAGATCTTCTGCTCTCAAAAGAAGAGAACCGCCAATCATGAGTTTCTCCATTAAATATAATTAAAACAAAACGGGGTCAATGCCACCCATGCAATATTATCAAATAACACTCACATATATCTCCGGCAATTATTTTTGCCGCATACTATTTTTCATTTGGCAATCCACAATAATATTCAGTTGTAAGCCCTTTAGTATTTTGATATATTAAAATCAATCTATTTTCCCTTGAAAGAACAAAATCATACTCGCCTGATTTCAACAAATCAACATTACTATGATTTTCTATAAATATTTTATTATTGTCTAGATACCAGTCAAAAGAATACGAATTCATAAAACCTTCTCCTCCGGTTTTAAAAATTAAAAGCATTGGAATATTATAATTTATTACTGTCCTCAACTGACTGTTATTTTGATAAGATATTTGCTTATAAACAACCCACCTTTTATCAGATATAACATCTTGTCTCACTCCAAAGCATGAAACTATAAACATCATTATAAACACTAATAAAAATAATATATATTTCAGATTCATGCTACTCCAAAAATATTGTTCATTACATAAACTATTGTGTGATATTTTAATTTATCTTTCTTTTCAAAATTATGCAGCAGTTCATGTATTCTGGCAAAATAATTTAAAGCCGGCACTTCTACATCAAATCATTATTAGCCTCAAATATGCAAAACATACAAAATAAACGCTATTCTGTTCAACAATTTTAATCAATCAACTCAGATCTCGTTATTAAATTATATCCATGTCTTGATCGTAATACTTTTAATACATTTTTATCTATAATATAGCCTACAGAGATCATCTTTTTCCTTTTATTACGATCTTGCCCTATTTGCAATTCATAATAGAGCCTTAAATTTTCATTATTCAGAAACCCTCCACCACGTTGTCCGAATATCGTGGTAACCGCTGGTTCAAATTTAAGACGTTTATTTTCAAGTAAATTCATTTTTTCATAATTATTGTATAATACATTAAATGATTCCTTGCTTGCGTCTAATTTATCTGATACTAATATAACAAACGAATGC
>JAEWVM010000015.1 GCA_023396615.1 Spirochaetota bacterium
TAGTATACAATTTCAAGATAGCCATAATGAATGATAAGTCCACTTTGCAAAAAACAGTTTCTTGACAGTAAAGATAGAATTACACATGATAATAATCTATTTTAACATTAAAAATGATTTAATTCACTTCTTAATCTAAAGAGAGGATCAACGTGTATAGATTTTTAACAATTACGATTAGCATTTTAATATTATCGCTCGTCTCATGTTCCAAGAAAAAATCTGTCGAGGACATGCTGAAAGACGAAGAAAAGATTACAGAAAATGCAAATATCAACAAAAAGCTTTCAGAACTCAAAACAAAACTTTCTTCCGCGAAAGACGATTTTGAAAAATCGGAGATTTACGGACAGATTTCGGAAATAGAATTCGAAAAAGGAGATATCATATCTTCGAGAAAAAGCGCGAATGAGGCTGTTAAGTTTTATCCCCAGTCGGCATTCGCGCATTATGCGCTCGGAAAATCACTTCTTCTCGAAAGCAGACTTTCTGAGGCTGAAACAGAATTGAACACGGCTGTTTCAATTGATCAGAAGCACGCGCCTTCTTGGTACGAGCTCGGCAATCTTAATTACATCAGAAAGAATTACACAAATGCCGTAACGATGTATCAGCGGGCAGTCTCGCTTAATAAGAATTTCTATGAAGCTTATAATAATCTCGGATCTACTTTATATGTCCTCAAAAAAGGAAAAGAATCCGAACAGGCTTTTCTAAAAGTCCAGTCAATCAAAAGCGACTTTGCTCCATTGTACAAAAACATGGGCTTATTATATGAAAGAGTTCTCAATGATAAATTGAAAGCCTCGGCGAGCTATAAGGAATATCTCAAACGCCGACCTAATGCACCTGAACGAGCCGCCGTCAAATTCTGGATAAAGGCATTGGAGAACTAAGATGAAAAAATTATTAACAACTATCATCATTATCTGCATGTTCGCTGGTCTTTCTCTTCTTTCTGATGAAGAAAAAATATGTTTTGCCGTAACCCCTTTCATCCCTCTCACTGAAAGCGCAGAAGCAGAGAATGCCGGAACAAATGCCGCATCAATTCTCGAAAATTCTTTTTCAAGCGGAAAATGGTTCGATTTCAGAAAAAGCGGCGAACTTCAATCTTTCATCGATGATCTTTCACTGGCACAGGCCGGAATCGGTGACGAGAATGCTCTTCTTACGAAAGGAAAAAGTCTTCAGATCAAATATCTTACCGTGGGTTCTGTCGCGAAATTCGGTAATCATTATGAAATAGATTCCAGATCAGTTAATATCGACAACTGGGGAATAATGCATTCTTCAGGATGTTCCGCGATAGATGTTGAAAGTGCGTGCAATTTCATCAACAAAGACATCGAAATAACTCTTACCCGGGAAGATCTTGAAAAGAAGGAAAAAGAAACTGCAAATCTTCCTGTAATTGCGGTAAGCCGCTTTGAAGAAGGAAATTTTGACGCTCAGAATGCCGGTTACGGCGGAGCTTTTTCAGAAGTTTTAAACAGCGAACTCGGCGCCCGTTCAAAAATAGCTGCAGTCGAAAGAACTCATCTCAAATCTGTAATTGACGCAAAAGAAATAGAAATGTGCGGCATTTACGGTTCAGGAACAGACAAAGCTTTCAGCGAACGCGGAATACAATACCGAGTCGATGGAGAGATAAAAATATTTCCATCATCAATTTGCATACGCTACAAAGTAAATTCTACAACAGAAGAAAGAACCGTCTATATGGGATTCTCTGAAATCGGGAGCTTAAACGGAATACGTCCTCTTGCGCGCAAAATAGCCCAGGAAATTGAAGATGCGATAAACAACAAAATAGGAACACTTCAAATTCAGACACAACCTTCATCGGCGGACATTGTCATCGATGGACAGCCTTCCGGAAAATCTCCGCTTGTCGTTTCTCTTGTTAAGGGAGAACATTCAATCCGCGCATCTTTTCAGGGATATGAGAGCTCAGATCTTTCCTTTACCCTTGAACCTGCGCGTGTAACGGAGAAGATTATTAAACTCGAAAGAATCAGCACAGAGCTTTATGATCAGGCCGTTAATCTTGAACAGAGAAAAAACTGGGAGGGTGCTGTTGCTAAATATGATGAGTACATAAACCGATACAATACCAGCGGTGATGTAAACAGAGCTGTTTACAGAAAAGGTCATATTCAGCTTCTTTATCTCAATGACGCAGAAGGAGCTCTCGCAACATTTGAATCTCTCGTGAAACGCTATCCTGATTCAGAGACAAGAGCAGAAGCATACTTCGGAATGGCTCGTTCTTATAAGTCTTTAAAGGACAATGAAAATCTAAAAACTATTCTTGAAATTCTTTACCAGAAATATCCAAATGAATTGGCAACCGAGGAAGCAGGATATGTTTTCGGCGGAAGATACTAAGGAGATATCAAATGAAAAAACTAATTACAGGATTATTTATTTTGTCGCTCGCTTTTATGCTAAATTCGCAGACTAAGAGAGCAGGAACAATAATAAAAATCAGCGGATCAGAAATAACCGTAAAAAACGAAAATGCGCAGAAACCTTTTCAAATGGGTGAAACACTCCGTCTTTTAACAGGTGATGACTCAGTGGTTTTACGTGTTGTATTCCCCATGCAGGCTTCTGCAAAATGTGAATTAATCTCAGGAAACATAAAAAATCTCAGAGTTGGCTTTGTTGTTTATTCAGGAGACAAACAAACAAGTGATAACACAAAATTAAAACCTTCAGCTAAACTGGAACCAGTCAATATAGAATCCATTAAACTTGATGATTTTGACTCTTTTCTAGGATTCTCAAAAGGAAACTCTATCGATAGCGTAATAAAGATTCTTGGTTCTCCTTTTATAAAAACGCCAATCTATGAAATGAAAAATTTTATACAAGAAAACACATTAATCTGGTGGGACTTAACCAGCGAAAATGAAGTCGTGTTGCAAATAGAATCTGAAACTGTTAATAACCAGAAGACTATATCTGTTATAGCTTTAAGCTCAAGAAAGAAAAAAGGTAATAGAAATTACTATCAAGATACATCGTCCTCAGGCACTATTTCTTTTCTTTTATCAAAAGGAATAAATGATTCTAAACTTAATCTTTTAGGAACTCCAGCATCAAAAATTATTTCAATATTCGGAGAACCGATTAAGAGAGAAAACGGACCTGAATTTTATACATATTCATATTTATCATCTAAAGGAACAAAAATCTTTTTCCGTTTTTATGGCCATGAAAATCTTCTTCATGGAATAGAAGTTCATTATTAATATGTTGAATGTATTATTTTCTTATGTTTTCAGCGAAATAATGCATTATTCTGTCAGCTTTTTTTTCATCTTTGATGTACTTGCGGCAAAATGCCGCAAGTTTGATGTTCCAAGATAATTATTACATCACTTGAATACAGGAGTTTCAACAGGCAAGACTATATTCTGATTTCCTTCGAGACTGCATTTCGCGCTTGTCATCATTGGAAATGTTATTCTTAGAAAATATTTTTTTCCGTCAATAACTACATAAACTGAGTCGCCTATTTTAATATTATCGCCGGCGCTTCCGTATGAAATAATAATTTCATTATCTTTCACTTTTCTCACTTTTCCAATATATTTTCCTGCAATAGTATTGGACCCCTTAACACTAGAAGACATAGACAAACTCATAATCTTTCCGAATAGACCTTTAGTATAAAACATGTTTTCGAATTTTGAAAGTTTGATCTTATCCTTACCATCTACCCATGTTAAAAGATTAATAGCATTTGGTGTTCCATCATAATTTCCGTCAGGAGAAACAAGAACCCAATCATCTTCATTTAGTATCAGCATGTTTCCGAGAAGTTCACCTGTTGAAAAATTAAAAAATTGAATTAGCCTGTATGAATGAAAAACAAGAATATCATTTCTAATATCTGAACTCATCGATTCATAAAAAGATATGCCATCACCGGTGAAGCTAATTGGTATATTATTTATCACTTTAGAATTCTTCAGATCAAAACAAACAAGATCGTAATCACCTCCAAGAAAATGAATAAACATCTTTGCATCTTTACCAGTATAGTAAGAACCAATCGTAGAAC